>NZ_JBGDXS010000004.1:0-411114 GCF_046550535.1 Salmonella sp. SAL04213
GTACCACGACCGGAGATGGAGAATACGTCTTCGATCGGCAGCAGGAACGGCTTGTCAATCGCACGCTCTGGTTCCGGGATGTAAGAATCCAGGAAGCCAGCCAGTTCGATGATTTTCGCTTCCCACTCTGCGTCGCCTTCCAGCGCTTTCAGAGCAGAACCACGAACGATCGGCGTGTCGTCGCCCGGGAAGTCGTACTGAGACAGAAGTTCACGAACTTCCATTTCAACCAGTTCCAGCAGCTCTTCGTCATCAACCATGTCGCATTTGTTCAGGAACACGATGATGTACGGAACGCCTACCTGACGACCCAGCAGGATGTGCTCACGGGTCTGCGGCATCGGGCCGTCAGTCGCAGCAACAACCAGGATCGCGCCGTCCATCTGCGCAGCACCGGTGATCATGTTTTTAACATAGTCGGCGTGCCCCGGGCAGTCTACGTGTGCGTAGTGGCGGGTCGGGGTATCGTATTCAACGTGAGAAGTGTTGATGGTGATACCACGCGCTTTTTCTTCCGGAGCGTTATCGATCTGGTCGAATGCACGAGCAGCACCGCCGTAGGTTTTAGCCAGTACGGTGGTGATTGCAGCGGTCAGGGTAGTTTTACCGTGGTCAACGTGGCCGATGGTGCCGACGTTAACGTGCGGTTTTGTACGTTCAAATTTTTCTTTAGACACGGCTATATTCCTTACTATAGCGCTCTCCCCTTCAGGAGAGAGCACGGGATTTTGGTTTTTAACCCTGCGGCTTATTTACCACGGGCTTCGATTACGGCCTGAGCAACGTTGTTCGGCGCATCATCATACTTCAGGAATTCCATAGTGTACGATGCGCGACCTTTGGTCAGAGAACGCAGCTGAGTTGCATATCCGAACATTTCAGACAGCGGTACTTCAGCGTGGATCTTAACGCCTGTAACTTCAGATTCCTGACCTTTGAGCATACCACGACGGCGGCTAAGGTCGCCGATAACGTCACCAGTATTCTCTTCAGGTGTTTCTACTTCAACCTTCATGATCGGCTCAAGCAGAACTGGTTTTGCTTTCTTAAAGCCTTCTTTAAAGGCGATAGACGCAGCCAGTTTAAACGCCAGCTCAGAGGAGTCAACGTCATGGTAAGAACCGAAGTGCAGACGCACGCCGAGATCAACTACCGGATAACCCGCCAGCGGGCCAGACTTCAGCTGCTCCTGGATGCCTTTATCAACGGCCGGGATGTATTCGCCAGGAATTACACCACCTTTGATGTCGTTGATGAACTCGTAACCTTTCGGGTTAGAGCCCGGCTCCAGCGGGTACATGTCGATAACAACATGACCATACTGACCGCGACCACCAGACTGTTTCGCGTGTTTACCTTCGATGTCGGTAACTTTCGCGCGAATCGCTTCGCGGTAAGCAACCTGAGGTTTACCCACGTTAGCTTCAACGTTGAATTCACGCTTCATACGGTCAACGATGATATCCAGGTGAAGTTCACCCATACCAGCGATGATGGTCTGGTTAGATTCTTCATCAGTCCATACGCGGAATGACGGGTCTTCTTTCGCCAGACGGCCCAGAGCCAGACCCATTTTTTCCTGGTCAGCTTTGGTTTTCGGTTCTACCGCGATGGAGATTACCGGCTCAGGGAATTCCATACGTTCCAGAATGATCGGGTTTTCCGGATCACACAGGGTGTCACCGGTCGTCACGTCTTTCAGGCCGATAGCAGCCGCGATGTCGCCCGCGCGAACTTCTTTGATCTCTTCACGTTTGTTGGCGTGCATCTGAACGATACGACCGAAACGCTCACGTGCGGTTTTCACGGAGTTCAGTACGGTATCACCAGAGTTAACCACACCGGAGTACACACGGAAGAAGGTCAGGTTACCCACAAACGGGTCGGTAGCGATTTTGAACGCCAGCGCAGAGAACGGCTCGTCGTCGCTTGCGTGACGCTCAGCCGGAGTATCTTTACCGTCGTCCAGAATACCGTTGATCGCAGGTACGTCTACCGGGGATGGCAGGTAATCAATTACCGCATCCAGCATCGCCTGAACACCTTTGTTCTTGAATGCAGAACCACAGGTTACCAGGATGATTTCGTTGTTCAGAACGCGCTGACGCAGAGCTTGTTTGATCTCTTCTTCAGTCAGTTCTTCACCACCCAGGTATTTTTCCATCAGCTCTTCAGAAGCTTCTGCGGCGGACTCGATCAGGTTCTGGTGCCATTCGTTAGCCAGGTCCTGCATGTCAGCCGGGATATCTTCGTATTCGAAGGTAACGCCCTGGTCGGCATCGTTCCAGTTGATGGCTTTCATTTTCACCAGGTCAACAACGCCGGTGAAACCTTCTTCAGCACCAATTGCCAGCTGCAGCGGAACCGGGTTCGCGCCCAGACGGGTTTTGATCTGACCAACAACTTTCAGGAAGTTCGCGCCCATGCGGTCCATTTTGTTAACGAACGCAATGCGCGGAACTTTGTATTTGTTTGCCTGACGCCATACGGTTTCAGACTGCGGCTGAACACCACCAACTGCGCAGTAAACCATTACCGCACCATCGAGAACACGCATGGAACGTTCTACTTCGATAGTGAAGTCAACGTGCCCCGGGGTGTCGATGATGTTGATGCGATGCGGTTCATACTGCTTAGCCATACCAGACCAGAATGCAGTAGTCGCTGCGGAGGTGATAGTAATACCACGCTCCTGCTCCTGCTCCATCCAGTCCATGGTAGCTGCGCCGTCATGAACTTCACCGATTTTGTGGTTTACACCGGTGTAGAACAGAATACGTTCGGTAGTAGTGGTTTTACCGGCGTCGATGTGCGCACTGATACCGATATTACGGTAGCGTGCGATGGGTGTTGTACGAGCCATTTGATTCCTCGTTGATATCTTTAGGCGTTCAGTTAAGTTATCCAACACGGGCGACTTACCTGAAGCGCCCGCCTGGTGACTATGACTCCGAAGGGATTACCAACGGTAGTGTGCGAACGCCTTGTTGGCTTCTGCCATACGGTGAACGTCTTCACGTTTCTTAACTGCAGTACCTTTGTTGTCTGCAGCATCAGAAAGTTCGTTCGCCAGGCGCAGAGCCATGGATTTATCACCGCGTTTACGAGCAGCTTCTACGATCCAACGCATTGCCAGAGCATTACGACGGACCGGACGGACTTCAACTGGTACCTGATAAGTAGAACCACCTACACGGCGGGATTTAACTTCTACAGTCGGGCGAACGTTTTCGAGAGCGACTTCGAAAGCTTCCAGTTCAGATTTACCAGAACGCTGAGCCAGGGTCTCCAGCGCGCTGTATACGATTGATTCTGCAGTAGATTTTTTACCATCTACCATCAGGATATTGACAAATTTAGCCAGCAGTTCTGATCCGAACTTCGGATCCGGCAGAATTTTACGCTGACCAATGACGCGACGACGTGGCATGGAAATACTCCGTTGTTAATTCAGGATTGTCCAAAACTCTACGAGTTTAGTTTGACATTAATTTAAAACGTTTGGCCTTACTTAACGGAGAACCATTAAGCCTTAGGACGCTTCACGCCGTACTTAGAACGAGCTTGCTTACGGTCTTTAACGCCGGAGCAGTCAAGCGCGCCACGAACGGTGTGGTAACGAACACCCGGGAGGTCTTTAACACGACCGCCACGGATCAGGATCACGGAGTGCTCCTGCAGGTTGTGACCTTCACCACCGATGTAGGAAGTCACTTCAAAACCGTTAGTCAGACGAACACGGCAAACTTTACGCAGTGCGGAGTTCGGTTTTTTAGGAGTGGTAGTATATACACGAGTACATACGCCACGTTTTTGCGGGCATGCTTCCAGCGCAGGCACGTTGCTTTTCGCAACTTTGCGAGCACGTGGTTTGCGTACCAGCTGGTTAACTGTTGCCATTAAATAGCTCCTGGTTTTAGCTTTTGCTTCGTAAACACGTAATAAAACGCCCTCACACAATATGAGGACGCCGAATTTTAGGGCGGTGTCGAAAAGGTGTCAAGAAATATACAACGATCCCGCCATCACCAGGCCATCTGGTTGGCATACTTAACCGTGAGTCTGACAAACTCAGTATAGTCAACCCTGACGACACTGTCTGAAATTTGACCACCCAGGCCGCGGGCGTCAATGTCTTCTTTCAAGGCATAGACCGTTATGGGGGCATCGCGCAGACTTTCAAGGAAGCGGTTACCTTCAATCGCGACGGTAACGCCATCCTGGAGCAACAAAAGCGCATCGCCCTCTTTTAGCAGGCGCAGCAAAGCGGGAAAATCAACGCTCGAAGCGCAATGAGGTAAGGTATGCAGCATAAACGCCTCAGAATCTCAGTATGACATCATAGTTGCCAAGCTCGCGGCGTAACGCCACGGGTTCCAGCGGCGTGGCGTCTACCACAAAATTAACGTTCTCCAGACCACGCTCGCGCAGCGATGCCGCGCAGATCCAGCATTGATCAATATCGTACAAATCAAAGAGCTTGAAAGTAGCAATATAGTCACGCGCCAGCACAGCGTCTGGTTTTTGTCCTGGTAATAACTGAAAGACGCCGTCGCTGATAAAAAAGACGCCCAGCGCTTCCGTTAGCGCTGACGTCGCCAGCAGCGCATCCAGCCCTTCACGGCCTGAGGCGCTACCATGTGGCGCGGTGGAAAAGACAAATGCAATACGTTTCATTAAAACTGCACCACCCGATCGCAGGTGAGAGAAGCCTCCGCCAGCGCGCCCAGGCCGCTTAGCGTAAAGCCCGGCTGAAGATTGGCGGACGGCAACGCCAGTCTGCCGGCTTCAGTTTCATCAATAATACCGCGACGAAGCGCCGCCGCGACACAGATGTTCAGCGCTACGCCATGCTGCGTATTCAATTTCTGCCAGGCGCGTACCAGATCATATTCATCGCTCGCCGGCGAGGTCAGGAGATTGGCGTTATAGACCCCTTCCCGATAGAAAAAGACGCTGGCTAACTCATGCCCCTCATTGAGCAGCGCGTGGGCGAACTGCAATGCGCTGCTGGCCTGCTGGGTGCCATATGCCGGCCCGGTGACCATAATGGCATAACGCATTATTTATCCTGCCCCTGAAAATCGCCGCTTTTGAACTGGCGAATATAGAGGTAAACCGTGTGTTTTGAGATATTCAGACGATCGGCTACCTGGTTAATGGCGTCTTTAATATCGAAAATGCCTTTTTCGTACAGGTTAAGGACGATCTGACGATTTTTCGCATTGTTAGAGACATTACGATCGGCATTCACTTCTTCGATCGTGAACTCCAGCGTCTGGGTGACTAAATCTTCGACTGAGGAGGCAAAATTAACCGCTGAGCCGACTTCCGGCGTTTCCGGCGGAATAAAGGTATTCATAATCTGTGAAAATGGCACATCAAGATTCATGTTGATGCACAGTAGACCAATGACGCGCTGCTCGCGGTTGCGAATGGCAATCGTCAACGACTTCATCAAGACACCGCTTTTCGCGCGCGTGAAATAGCATTTCGACACGCTACTGTCCGCCCCTGTCATGTCGTGCAACATGCGCAACGCCAGGTCGGTAATCGGCGAGCCAATTTTACGGCCCGTATGTTCGCCATTGGCAATACGAATGGCTGAACATTTTAGATCCTGCAAAGAGTGCAATACGATTTCACAATGGGAACCTATAAGCATCGCTAACCCGTCCACTACCGCTTCGTAGGATTTCAGAATATCGAAGTCGGTTTGCTCGAAGGGACGCTGATCCAGCAAATCAAGTTCACTGGTTTCGTTGGTTAAAAGCGACCTGGACATGAAAAAAAACACTCCTTTTCAGGAGCCTGTCGTTATGTTTTCAGGGCAGGCTCATTATTTACGCGGATGATTAAATTAATACAGTGAGGGTTCATCTTTCCAGTACTAATTTGCTCGTCTATTTCAGACTACGTGTGCGTTGGCGGTCATTCAGCCTACGGTCTCGCCCTTAACGACCAGCACAAGCGCCGTTATCCGCAAATCAAATTATGGTGAGTAATATATCCGGCCTGAATAAAAAAAACCGCCGCTATTACAAGCGGCGGCTCTCAGTTTTTATTTTTTAGCAGCATCTGCGGCTTTAGCGTCAGCCGCATCGGCAGGTTTAGCATCCGCTTTCGGCGCTGGTTTGATATCCAGCAGCTCTACGTCGAATACCAGGGTGGAGTTCGCCGGGATACCCGGAACGCCCGTTTTACCGTAGGCCAGCGCCGGTGGGATAACCAGCTTGATCTTGCCGCCTTTCTTAATATTTTTCAGGCCTTCAGTCCAGCCAGGGATAACGCCGTCCAGACGGAAGGAGAGCGGTTCGCCGCGCGTGTAAGAGTTATCAAACTCTTTACCGTCGATCAGCGTACCTTTGTAGTTCACCACAACGGTATCGCTATCTTTCGGCGCTTCGCCTGTGCCTTCTTTCTCTACTTTGTAAAGCAGACCGGTAGAGGAGGTTTTCACGCCTTTCTCTTTAGCAAAAGCGTCGCGGAACGTTTTACCTTTTGCTTCGTTATCGGCAGCGTCTTTTTCCATCTTCGCCTGAGCAGCGCTCTTCACACGTGCTTCAAACGTCTGCAGCGTTTGCTCAATTTCCTGATCGGACAGTTTGCTCTTATCGGCAAAGGCATCCTGAACGCCGGCAATCAACTGATCTTTATCCAGTTTGATGCCCAACTTTTCCTGCTCTTTAAGCGAATTTTCCATGTAACGACCCAGCGAGGCGCCCAGCGCATAAGCCGCTTTTTGATCGTCGTTTTTAAATGCTGCTTTGCTATCAGCGGTAGCTGCCGGTTTCGCCGCATCAGCAGCAAAAGTGATCGGTGCGTGCATAGCAACGGCCATCGTCGTTGCCAGCAGCGTGGCTTTAAACAGTGATTTCATCCATATCTCCAGGGCCGGGGCATCTCGCCCCATGTTAACTTACGTAAGAAGCGTACTATAAATCGTTGCAGAACAAATCAACATACGAACACGCCCTATTATCACTTCTTTTCAGACTCTTTTTGTTTAAATTAGTTTCGTAGGGCGCGTAATGGTTGCTGTGAAAGCCGGTAAAGTTAAGTAGAATCCGCCGACGGAGACAACATAAAGAGGTACATCATGCAGGATATCACGATGGAAGCTCGTCTGGCTGAACTGGAAAGCCGTCTGGCGTTCCAGGAGATTACCATAGAAGAACTAAACCTGACGGTAACCGCACATGAAATGGAGATGGCGAAGCTGCGCGATCATCTGCGTTTGCTCACGGAAAAGTTAAAAGCCAGTCAGCCGTCAAATATCGCCTCTCAGGCAGAAGAAACGCCGCCGCCGCATTATTGAGACGAAAAAAAAGCGGGGATAACCCGCTTTTTTTGTGCCCGATGATTTATCGAACCAATGATAATACCCTAAGGATTTCGAGTCACAGCAAGGCGGCAAGCTTGAAAATTCCCCGGGAGCATAGATAACTATGTGACCGGGGTTTGAAAGCGTAGCCAACACCGCGGTGGCTTGAAAGACGACGGGGATTAATGGCAACCGCAGCCGCCTTTACCACCACCGCCGCAGCAGCCTTCGCCGCCGTGCTCGTGACCATGGTCATGACCATGACCGCCACAGCAGCCATCTTCACCGTGATCGTGGTGGTGATCGTGCGCGCCGTGAACATGACCGTGGGCCAGTTCTTCTTCAGTCGCTTCACGAATCGCAACAACTTCTACGTTAAATTTCAGATTCTGGCCAGCCAGCATGTGGTTACCATCAACCACAACGTGATCGTCTTCCACTTCGGTAATCTCTACCGGTACCGGGCCCTGGTCGGTTTCCGCCAGGAAACGCATCCCTACCTGCAGTTCATCAACGCCCATAAAGACGTCTTTAGGCACACGCTGCACCAGATTTTCGTCATACTGACCGTAAGCGTCGTTCGCGCCAACAGCGACATCAAATTTGTCGCCAACTTCATGGCCTTCCAGCGCGGTTTCCAGACCAGAGATCAGGGAGCCGTGACCGTGCAGGTAATCCAGCGGCGCACTCACCGGAGACTCATCAACCAACACACCGTCTTCTGTACGTACCTGATAGGCCAGGCTGACCACCAGGTCTTTTGCTACTTTCATGATATCTCCTGAGCATGGGAAGAATAGTGGCGCAGATTGTAGCGGAATTCTGCAGCCGTGTACCCCTTAGCTTAAAAAAACCTGCGGCATATCGCTAGTCCGGATGAAAAATCCCGATCACTTGCTCTTCTTTGCGAACATGCTCGCGAACGTCTTTATCCGCTTCCCGCATTTGATGCCCGCACTTAACGCATTCAACAATATCGACATTATTTTCACGCCACATCGCCATTGTGTCCTGCGCCTGACAGGCCGGACATTTCGCGCCTGCAATAAAACGTTTACGGATTGCCATTGTTTTACCCCTACTCAAATTCATCCCAGCCATCCAACTGGCGCCGTTCCTGTTGCATTTCGCGCTGAAAAATCTCCTCCAGTTCGCGTCGGGCCTCTCTGGCGCGCGAAATCTGTACCATGTCGCTATGCTCCGGGATCAGTTCCCGCAACATTCGCATATCCAGCCGACGAAAATGCAACTGCGCGCGTTGCGCCTGATGCGGATGCATACCTAACGACACCAGAGTTTTACGTCCCAGTTCCAGCGCGCTGGAAAACGTTTCACGGGAAAACTGCGTGACGCCAGCCTGTAATAACTCATGGGCCTCCACACGTCCACGCGCTCGCGCAAGAATATGCAGATGAGGAAAATGCTGCTGACACAGCGCCACCAGCTTCATCGTGTCTTCCGGTTCATTACATGTGATGACTATCGACTCCGCCGCTTCCGCGCCCGCAGAACGCAGCAGCTCGACTTGTGTAGCGTCGCCGTAATACACTTTATAACCATATTTGCGCATCAGATTAACGGCGCCGATATCGCGTTCCAGCACGGTGATACGCATCTTATTCGCCATCAATAAGCGAGCGATCACCTGACCAAAACGGCCAAAGCCGACGACAATTACCTGGGGCTTATCATCCTCAACCCACGGCTTTTCATCATTCTCTTCCGGGCCATTAAGGCGGCGCGATAGCCACTTATCAATCCCTTTCATCAGTAGCGGTGTGGTCATCATTGATAACGTGACAGTCACCAATAATAACGCCATCTGATCGCCCTGAAACAGGCGCTGAGAAGAGGCGGTAGAAAAGAGCACAAAAGCGAACTCGCCCCCCTGACTCAGCACGCTGGCAAACTGCATCCGTTCAGAACTTCTTATTCCATATAACCGCGCCAGCAGATACAGCGTCAGCATTTTTATGACGACCAGAATAACAACGCTCGCCGCCACCCACAGTAAATGGGTATAAAGTACGCCGAGATTTAGCGACATACCGACGGAGATAAAGAACAGCCCAAGCAGTAAACCTTTAAAGGGATCGATAGCGTTTTCCAGCTCATGCCGGTATTCGCTCTCTGCCAGTAAAACGCCGGCAATGAAGGTTCCCAGGGCCATCGACAGTCCCAGCGCATCCATAAATAAGGCGGCGCTCAACACCAGCAACAGCGTCGCGGCAGTGAAGACCTCCCGCACGCCGGACGCAGCAATAAAACGAAATACCGGGCGCAGCAGGTAACGACCGCCAATCAGCATTACCGCGAAAGCCAGTACCTTCATTGCCACTTTAAACCAGTCGAAATGCTCGTCGGCCGATCCCGCCAATAAAGGCACCAACGCCAGCGCGGGGATCACCGCTAAATCCTGAAACAGTAAGACGGAAAACCCTAACTGCCCGGACTCGCTACGATTCATGCCTTTCTCGCGCATCAGTTGTAGCGCCATCGCCGTCGAAGACATCGCCAGGCCAATCCCGCCGACGACCGACGCCTGCCATAAGAAATCAGCAAGCATCAATAATCCCGCCAGCACCGCCGCGCTTAACAGCACCTGAGCAGCGCCGACGCCGAAGATAGAGCGCCGCAGTTGCCAAAGCCGGGACGGATTGAGTTCGAGACCAATGATAAACATCAGAAACACGACGCCCAGTTCGGAAAAGTGCAGGATCTCGTCAACATCGCTGATAAATCCCAGCCCCCACGGACCGATGGCGATTCCCGCCAGCAAATACCCTAGCACCGCGCCGATGCCCAGCCTGGCGGCCAGCGGCACCGCCGCCACCGCCGCGAAGAGGAACAACACTCCCGCTGTCAATAAATCAGCACCTTCCATCAATAGCCTCCCGCGCTCACAGGATTCGCCAGCCACTCGCCATAGGCTTTCGCATGACTGGCCAGCGTCTGCGGCGACTGGCGGCGCGCCCAGTACACAATAATGGGCGGCATCCAGTGCATCCGGCACATGGCCGCGGTCAGTTCAAAAGGGCGGAGTACATCGCTCATTGGATAGCGGTTTAGCGCGTCATACCGGTAAGCGCTCTCCGGCTCGCCGGTCGTAATCACGCTACGCCAGTACTTTCCCACCAGTTGGTTTCCCCCTGGTCCGCTGGCGAACCCCCGACTCAAAACGCGATCAAGCCATTCTTTCAGTAAAGCCGGACAGCTATAGGTGTAAAGGGGATGCTGAAAAACAATGACGTCGTGCTCACGTAACAGGGTTTGTTCATAGGGCGTGTCGATAAAAAAATCAGGATAACGCGCATAAAGATCGTGCACAGTTACGTTATTGTGCTGTATGGCCGGTTTAAGCAGTACCCGGTTAGCAACCGAGTCCTGAGATTCCGGATGGGCATACAACAGCAAGACTTTCGCTGGCTGAGACATCAATCCCCCTCCCGGTTGTTTTGGGTCGATACATGCCATTCTTCAGGCCGCTTCTACGTTGACAGCGTTTGTTCAACTCAGAAACGTACTCCATGTCCGCCGCTGGGGATTAATGAGAGATATTCTTGTCTCTCACCAAAGGCGGCCTGAATGATTTTGTGTATCGTTGTTGTTTTGAGCTACCATTGCGCTCCAGCGCGGCGGTACGCCCGAATATTACATTATCATAATGATAAATTAACATAGTCTGAACATACGGCGCCTTATGATTGTTTTCTCCTCGTTACAAATTCGTCGCGGCGTGCGCGTCCTACTGGACAATGCCTCGGCTACCATTAATCCAGGCCAGAAAGTCGGCCTGGTGGGTAAAAACGGCTGCGGTAAATCTACCCTGCTGGCATTGCTAAAAAATGAAATCAGCGCCGATGCCGGGAGTTTTACCCTGCCCGGAACCTGGCAATTAGCGTGGGTGAATCAGGAAACACCTGCGTTGCCTCAGCCAGCGATTGAGTATGTCATTGACGGCGACCGTGAATACCGGCAGTTGGAGGCGCAGCTTAACGACGCCAACGAACGTAACGACGGACATGCTATCGCCTCCATACATGGCAAGCTGGACGCCATCGACGCATGGACCGTTCGCTCGCGCGCCGCCAGCCTGTTACACGGCCTCGGCTTCTCTAACGATCAGCTGGAACGTCCGGTCAGCGACTTTTCCGGCGGCTGGCGGATGCGCCTTAACCTGGCCCAGGCGCTGATTTGCCGTTCCGATTTACTGCTGCTCGACGAACCGACCAACCACCTCGATCTGGATGCCGTTATCTGGCTGGAAAAATGGCTGAAGAGCTATCCGGGCACCCTGATTCTGATCTCCCACGATCGCGACTTTCTTGACCCGATAGTGGATAAAATTATCCATATCGAACAGCAGACTCTGTTCGAGTACACCGGCAACTACAGCGCGTTTGAAGTTCAGCGCGCCACGCGCCTGGCGCAACAGCAGGCGATGTATGAGAGTCAGCAGGAGCGTGTGGCGCATCTGCAAAGCTACATCGACCGTTTCCGCGCCAAGGCCACCAAGGCCAAGCAGGCGCAAAGCCGTATCAAGATGCTTGAGCGTATGGAGCTGATTGCGCCGGCTCATGTCGACAACCCGTTCCATTTCAGCTTCCGCGCGCCGGAAAGCCTGCCGAACCCGCTGCTGAAAATGGAAAAAGTCAGCGCAGGTTATGGCGATCGCATCATTCTGGAATCCATCAAGCTGAACCTGGTGCCCGGCTCGCGTATCGGCCTGCTGGGCCGCAACGGCGCGGGGAAATCGACGCTGATCAAGCTGCTGGCGGGCGAACTGGAACCGTTGCACGGTGAAATCGGCCTCGCCAAAGGCATTAAGCTCGGCTACTTCGCCCAGCACCAGTTGGAGTTCCTGCGCGCCGATGAATCCCCGTTGCAGCATATGGCGCGTCTGGCGCCGCAGGAACTGGAGCAGAAGCTGCGCGACTATCTCGGCGGCTTCGGTTTCCAGGGCGACAAAGTAACGGAAGAGACGCAACGTTTCTCCGGCGGCGAGAAAGCGCGCCTGGTGCTGGCGCTGATTGTCTGGCAGCGTCCAAATCTGCTGTTGCTCGATGAACCGACCAACCACCTGGATCTCGACATGCGCCAGGCGCTCACCGAAGCGCTGATTGATTTCGAAGGCGCATTGGTCGTCGTGTCGCACGACCGCCACCTGATTCGCTCCACCACTGACGACCTCTATCTGGTTCACGACAAAAAGGTCGAACCGTTCGACGGAGACCTGGAAGATTATCAGCAGTGGCTGAGTGACGTGCAGAAGCAGGAAAACCAGGCCGACGACGCGCCGAAGGAAAACAACGCCAACAGCGCCCAGTCACGCAAAGATCAGAAGCGTCGCGAAGCCGAGCTACGCACTCTGACGCAGCCGCTGCGTAAAGAGATTACCCGTCTGGAAAAAGAGATGGAAAAGCTCAACGCCCAGTTAGCGCAGGCGGAAGAGAAGCTCGGCGACAGCAGCCTGTATGACCCCAGCCGTAAAGCGGAGATGACCGAGTGTCTGCAACTGCAGGCCAGCGCCAAATCCGGGCTGGAAGAATGTGAAATGGCATGGCTTGAGGCGCAGGAACAGCTTGAGCAGATGATGCAGAACGACTAAGAGCCTATCCCATTAGGCTATTTTATTCGCCATTTTAGGGCCGGGCAGTGCTCGAAATCCTCACGTACTATGTGTACGCTCCGGTTTCTGCGCGCTGTCCTGCCCCAAACTGGCTTCAACAATTACGCCTACTGGGATAGGCTCTAACGCACGGAGCGGACGATGAACCTGTCGATCACCGATGACATTACCTTCCGCAAGCTCACCATCTTCATGATGTTTGTGGAGAAGGGTAACATCGCCCGCACCGCCGAGGCGCTGCACACGCTGAAAGAGAACGTTCGTTGTCCGCTGTTCGTCCATAAAGGCCTCTTCGGTACTCGTCCCGATATAAAGGTTACCGTTGCGGTCGGCAGCACCGGAACAGAAGGCTGCGTTATGTGATTTAGCGGCAAAGGTTGCCGTGATTTATTTTCGTCAGCGCGTCGTTCACGCCAAATAATTTAAACGTCACCTCATCAACGCCAAGATTTTTCAGACGCGCAGTGTGTTTTTTAATATAAGCCTGCGCCGTTTCTTCGGATTCAAACAAGTAAATCCCGCCAGCTTGCTGGTTTTTCTCGCTTTCTGTCCAGATTTTCCAGATGAAGCCCGGCTCCTCATTGATAGACTCCGCCAGCCCGACCAGTTGCTGAGTCATCTCCTCGCCAAAAGGGCCGCTAAAGTTAAAATGGATCTGTAAAAGTGTCTTCGACATGCCTTCTCCTTGAGTCACATAACTATCGTGTTGCCACACTACCACGATTAATTCGGCTGATGCAGAGGTTCACGCGATTTCTGTGGGGTATTGCGCGCGCCTTGCATACCGCCCCCTCTGGTGAAATGAGGCGCAATTTTATTTCGCCAGACGACCAATTGAACGTAAAATCACATATTGACTAATCTGTGAACCTTATGCGCGGTATAGTATTGTTTCCAATTATCAATTGTTCTGGTGCTATGGTTGAGATCACGTCCACAGAAATGACCCCGCCTGTCAATGACTCGCATGAATTTATTCCCATGCGTGGCATTCGTAATCGCCATTTACAAACTATGCTGCCGCGCTTAATCCGCCGCAAAGTGAAGTTCAACGCCCACTGGCAGCGGCTGGAGCTACCGGACGGCGATTTTGTCGATCTGGCATGGAGCGAAGAACCGCAACAGGCAAAGCATAAACCGCGGCTGGTGGTCTTTCACGGTCTGGAAGGCAGCCTGAACAGCCCCTATGCCCACGGGCTGATTGAGGCGGCGCAAAAGCGCGGCTGGCTGGGCGTGGTGATGCACTTTCGCGGCTGTAGCGGCGAACCCAACCGTCTGAATCGTATTTACCACTCCGGTGAAACGGAGGACGGAGCCTGGTTTTTACGCTGGTTACAGCGGGAGTTCGGCGCCGTTCCGACAGCCGCCGTGGGCTATTCGCTCGGCGGTAATATGCTGGCGTGCCTGCTGGCGAAAGAAGGCCGCGATATTCCCATCGAGGCGGCGGTGATTGTTTCTGCGCCCTTTGTTCTCGAAGCCTGTAGCTACCATATGGACAAAGGGTTTTCCCGCGTCTATCAGCGTTATTTGCTTAATCTGTTAAAAGCGAATGCGTCACGCAAGCTGGCGGCGTACCCCGGGTCGCTGCCGGTGAATCTGGCGCAACTGAAATCAATGCGCCGTATTCGCGAGTTTGACGACCTGATCACCGCGAAAATTCACGGCTTTGCCGACGCCATCGACTACTATCGTCAGTGTAGCGCCATGCCGTTGCTTAACCAGATTGCTAAACCGACGCTGATTATTCACGCTAAAGACGATCCGTTTATGGATCATCATGTGATCCCTAAAGCGGAAGATCTGCCCCCGCAGGTGGAGTATCAGCTAACTGAGCATGGCGGACACGTAGGATTTATCGGCGGTACGCCGCTGCGCCCTGAAATGTGGCTGGAACGCCGAATTCCTGACTGGCTGACAACGTACCTGGAGGCGTCATCATGATCATTCCCTGGCAGGGGCTCGCCCCCGACACGCTGGACAACCTGATCGAAAGCTTTGTGTTGCGCGAAGGCACCGATTATGGTGAACATGAACGTTCGCTTGAACAAAAAGTCGCTGACGTAAAACGCCAACTGCAATCCGGCGAGGCCGTGCTGGTATGGTCTGAATTACATGAAACGGTCAATATTATGCCGAAAAAGCAGTTTCGCGAATAAAACGCCTTTGCCGACAATACATTATTACTAAAGCTCAATCATGGAGTTGCCATGTCAGCCAAACATCCGGTGATAGCAGTAACAGGGTCAAGCGGCGCGGGGACCACCACCACCAGCCTCGCGTTTCGTAAAATTTTCGCGCAGTTAAATCTGCACGCCGCCGAGGTGGAAGGCGACAGTTTTCATCGTTACACCCGCCCGGAAATGGACATGGCGATCCGCAAAGCGCGTGACGCCGGGCGGCATATCAGCTATTTCGGGCCTGAAGCCAATGACTTCAGCCTACTGGAACATACTTTTATTGAGTACGGGCAGACGGGTAAAGGCCAGTCGCGTAAATATCTGCATACCTATGATGAAGCCGTACCGTGGAATCAGGTTCCCGGCACGTTTACCCCCTGGCAGCCGCTTCCCGAACCGACCGATGTGCTGTTTTATGAAGGGCTGCACGGCGGCGTCGTCACCCCGCAACATGATGTCGCGCGTCATGTTGATCTGTTGGTTGGCGTGGTGCCTATCGTCAACCTCGAGTGGATTCAGAAACTGATTCGCGACACCAGCGAGCGCGGACACTCCCGTGAAGCGGTGATGGATTCCGTGGTGCGTTCCATGGACGACTACATCAATTACATTACGCCGCAGTTCTCGCGTACCCATATCAACTTCCAGCGCGTACCGACCGTCGATACATCCAATCCGTTCGCCGCAAAGGGTATTCCCTCGCTGGATGAGAGTTTTGTGGTGATCCATTTCCGCAATCTGGAAGGGATCGATTTTCCCTGGCTTCTGGCGATGCTCCAGGGCTCGTTCATTTCTCACATTAATACATTAGTAGTGCCGGGCGGTAAAATGGGGCTGGCGATGGAGCTGATTATGTTGCCGCTGGTGCAGCGATTAATGGAAGGCAAAAAAATCGAATAACCGCGGTGAAATGCCCGATGGCGCTACGCTTATCGGGCCTACGAGATAAAAACGGGTAGGCCGGATAAAGCCACGCCGCCATCCGGCATCACATGTTACGCCGCAATCACTTCATACGAATGGGTAATATTGACCGCTTTTTCCAGCATTAGCGCCACCGAACAATATTTTTCCGCGGAGAGATCGACAGCGCGCGCGACGGCAGCCTCTTTCAGATCGCTGCCGGTAACGATAAAATGCAGATTAATGTGCGTAAACAGGCGCGGCGCGTCTTCCCGGCGCTCGGATGTCAGCTTCACTTCGCAGTTGGTGACATTCTGACGGCCCTTTTGCAGGATTGATACCACATCAATAGCGCTACATCCGCCAGCCGCCATTAATACCATCTCCATCGGACTCGGCGCTTTGTCACCGGAGTTACCATCCATTAAAATCTGGTGGCCGGAGGAGGACTCTCCGAGGAACGTGAGCCCTTCAACCCACTTTACACGCGCTTGCATATTTCGTAACTCCAATGTTTCAATTTTCCTGAAAGATTACGCGCATACAACAAAAGTCGCAATGGAAGGCGACCTGGGTCATGCTGAAGCGAGACACCAGGAGACACACGGCGAAAGCTATGCTAAAACAGACAAGATGCTACAGTAATACATTGACGTACTGCATGTATGCAGAGGACATCACATTACAGGCTACAATCTATTTTCGTAGCCCCCTTCCCAGGTAGCGGGAAGTATATTTTTGCAACCCCAGAGACAGTGCCGTTTTCTGGCTCTGGAGACAGCTTATAACAGAGGATAACCGCGCATGGTGCTTGGCAAACCGCAAACAGACCCGACTCTTGAATGGTTCTTGTCTCATTGCCACATTCATAAGTACCCGTCAAAGAGCACGCTGATTCACCAGGGTGAAAAAGCAGAAACGCTGTACTACATCGTTAAAGGCTCCGTGGCAGTGCTGATCAAAGATGAAGAAGGGAAAGAAATGATCCTTTCTTATCTGAATCAGGGTGATTTTATTGGTGAACTGGGCCTGTTTGAAGAAGGCCAGGAACGCAGCGCCTGGGTACGTGCGAAAACCGCATGTGAGGTCGCTGAAATTTCCTACAAAAAATTTCGCCAATTAATCCAGGTCAACCCGGATATTCTGATGCGCCTCTCTTCCCAGATGGCTCGTCGCTTACAAGTCACTTCTGAAAAAGTAGGTAACCTCGCCTTCCTTGACGTCACCGGGCGTATCGCTCAGACGCTGCTGAATCTGGCGAAACAGCCCGATGCCATGACGCACCCGGATGGGATGCAGATCAAAATCACCCGTCAGGAAATTGGCCAGATCGTCGGCTGCTCCCGCGAAACCGTTGGTCGTATTTTGAAAATGCTGGAAGATCAAAACCTGATCTCCGCGCATGGCAAGACCATCGTCGTCTACGGCACCCGTTAATTCCGTCAGAATGGCGCGTTTTATCATGCGCCATTTTTGTTTGCATCGATGTGGCGAAGACTGATTTATCACCCAGAGATTAATTACGCACTACGGCAAACGCTGGTGCTGTGCCTGCCTGTGGCTGTCGGTTTATTGATAGGCCAGCTACACCTGGGCTTGCTTTTCTCTCTCGTTCCCGCCTGCTGCAACATTGCAGGTCTGGATACCCCGCACAAACGCTTTTTTAAACGCCTGATCATCGGCGCATCGCTGTTCGCCGGATGCAGTCTGGTAACGCAACTTCTGCTGGCGGAATCCATCCCCCTGCCGTTGATCCTGACCGGGCTCACGCTGGTGCTTGGCGTGACGGCGGAAATTAGCCCGCTTCACGCGCGGTTACTGCCAGCGTCGCTGATTGCCGCCATCTTTACCCTGAGTCTTGCGGGATACATGCCCGTCTGGGAGCCGCTGCTCATTTATGCGCTGGGCACGCTATGGTACGGCGTGTTTAACTGGTTTTGGTTCTGGCTATGGCGCGAACAGCCGCTGCGCGAGTCATTGAGTTTGTTATACCGTGAACTGGCCGATTATTGCGAAGCGAAATACAGCCTGCTCACCCAACATATCGATCCGGAAAAAGCGCTGCCTCCCCTGCTGATACGCCAGCAAAAAGCGGTCGATCTCATTACCCAGTGTTACCAACAGATGCATATGCTTTCGGCGCACAACAATAATGATTACAAGCGCCTGTTACGGGCTTTTCAGGAAGCGATGGATTTGCAGGAGCACATCTCCGTCAGCTTGCATCAGCCGGAAGAGGTACAGAAACTGGTAGAACGCAGCCATGCGGAAGAGGTGATTCGCTGGAATGCGCAAACGGTCGCCGCCCGTCTGCGCGTGCTGGCGGATGACATTCTTTATCATCGTCTGCCGACGCGCTTCTCCATGGAAAAACAGATTGGCGCTCTGGAGAAGATCGCCAATCAGCATCCTGAAAATCCGGTAGGCCAGTTCTGCTATTGGCACTTCAGTCGAATCGCCCGTGTGCTGCGTACTCAGCGGCCGCTGTACGCCCGCGACCTGATGGCCGATAAACAGCGTCGTCTGCCGCTACTTCCGGCGCTGAAAAATTATATGTCGCTAAAATCGCCGGCGCTACGCAACGCCGGACGCATCAGCGTGATGATGAGCATCGCCAGTCTGATGGGCAGCGCGTTGCACCTGCCTAAACCGTACTGGATACTCATGACGGTGCTGTTTGTCACCCAAAACGGCTATGGCGCGACGCGCGTACGTATTCTGCACCGTTCGGTCGGAACGCTGGTCGGCCTGGTGATTGCCGGCGTCACGCTGCACTTACATATTCCCGAAAGCATTACGCTGGCGGTCATGCTGGTACTAACGCTGGCAAGTTATCTGATTATTCGTAAAAACTACGGCTGGGCGACGGTCGGCTTTACGGTGACGGCGGTATACACCATCCAGTTACTGACGTTAAACGGAGAGCAGTTTATTGTGCCGAGGCTGATCGATACGCTGATTGGCTGTTTAATTGCCTTTGGCGGCATGGTCTGGCTGTGGCCGCAATGGCAAAGCGGGCTATTACGTAAAAACGCCCATGATGCGCTGGAAGCCGATCAGGAAGCTATCCGACTGATCCTCAGTAACGATCCGCAGGCCACCCCGCTCGCTTATCAAAGAATGCGGGTCAACCAGGCGCATAACACGTTATTCAACTCGTTAAATCAGGCAATGCAGGAACCGGGATTCAATACCCACTATCTGTCGGATATGAAACTGTGGGTCACGCACAGCCAGTTTATTGTCGAGCATATCAACGCTATGACGACGCTGGCGCGGGAACACACCATGCTGACGCCGGATCTGGCGCAGCGCTATCTGGAATCTTGCGAGATTGCGATTCAGCGCTGCCAGCAGCGCCTGGAGTACGACAGGCCAGGCGGCTCCGGCGATGTCAATATTCTGGAGTCGCCGGACATGCCGTCACATGGCTTATTGAGCACTCTGGAGCAACATTTACAGCGCATCATTGGCCATCTGAACACCATGCACACCATTTCGTCGATGGCCTGGCGTCAGCGTCCGCATCACGGTATCTGGCTGAGTAAGCGGCTACGGGATACAAAAGGTTAAGACCGACTGCCGGATGCGCTACGCTTATCCGGCAATCCGCCATCAGGCAACCACCTTCCCTACCGCCTGCGCAAAGCGCTGCATTCCTTCATTGATATCCGCCTCTTCCACCACCAGCGACGGGGCAAAACGCATCACGTCGGCTCCGGCATTGAGCACCATCACGCCGGCCTCCGCGCCTGCGTACAGAAAATCGCGCGCCCGACCTTTGTACTCCGGTTTCAGTTCCGCGCCAATCAGCAGCCCCATGCCGCGAATATCGCTGAAAATGTCAAATTGCTCGTCAATCGCCTGCAAATGTTGCACAAACTGTTGCCGCTTAGTGTGAATGCCTTGTAGTACCTCTGGCGTATTAATAATATCGAATGCCGCGCCAGCCACCGCACAGGCCAGCGGATTGCCGCCATAGGTTGAACCATGCGAACCGACATGGAAGGCCGAGGCGATCTCCTGCGTGGTCAGCATGGCGCTCACCGGAAAACCGCCGCCTAACGCTTTGGCGCTGGTGAGGATATCCGGCGTGACGCCGTAGTGCATATAGGCAAACAGGTCTCCGGTGCGTCCCATCCCGCACTGCACTTCATCAAACACCAGCAACGCCTGATGCTCGTCACACAGGTCGCGTAACCCTTTGAGGAATTCCGGTGTAGCCGCCTGCACGCCGCCTTCACCCTGAATCGGCTCGACCACCACCGCGCAGGTGTGGTCATCCATTACCGCTTTCACCGCATGAAGATCGTTGAAGGGAACGTGAATAATATCGGCGGGTTTCGGCCCAAAGCCGTCGGAATATTTCGGCTGCCCGCCTACAGAGACGGTAAACAAGGAACGGCCATGAAAGGCGTTCTGGAAGGCAATGATTTTCGTTTTGAACGGGCTATGGCGCACGCAGGCATAATGACGCGCCAGTTTAAAAGCGGTTTCGTTCGCTTCGGTGCCGGAATTCATAAACAGCACGCGCTCGGCAAACGTGGCGTCGATCAGTTTACGTCCCAGACGCAACGCCGGTTCATTGGTAAAAACGTTACTGGTATGCCACAAGGTTTCCCCCTGGGATTTCAGCGCCTCGACCAGCGCCGGATGGCAATGGCCCAGCGCAGTCACTGCAATCCCGCCGGCGAAATCGATATACTCTTTGCCCTGCTGATCCCATACGCGGCTGCCTTTACCTTTGACCGGAATAAAGTCCGCCGGTGCATAAACAGGCAGAATCACCTCATCAAAAGTTGCGCGCGTAATAGCCGTTTGTTCAGTTGCCATATCATTACCACCCGGTTAAGTAGAAATGTCAGTGAAATTATAATCACAAAATATGAATAAAAAATCACTCAATAGCAACCACAAATCAACGCCGGAGGAAATTTTCCAGCAGAGCGTGTCCTTGTTCGCTGAGAATACTTTCCGGGTGGAACTGCACGCCTTCCAGATCCCACTCGCGGTGGCGAATGCCCATAATCTCCTGCGTTTCGCTCCAGGCGGTGATCTCAAAACACTCTGGCAACGTGGCAGGGTCGACAATCAGCGAGTGGTAACGTGTCACGGTTAACGGGCTGGGCAATCCCCGAAACACGCCCTGTCCATTATGCGTAACAGGTGACGTTTTACCGTGCATCACTTTCGCTGCCCGCACCACCGACGCGCCAAAGGCCTGCGCCATCGCCTGATGACCCAGGCAAACGCCCAGCATCGGAATACGTCCGGCATAATGGCGGATGACCGCCAGTGAAATGCCAGCGTCATTCGGCGTACAGGGGCCAGGAGAGATAACGATTTTTTGCGGGTTCAAAGCGTCAATGTGCGCCAGCGTCAGCGCATCATTGCGCCGGACCTGCACTTCCGCGCCCAGTTCACAAAAATACTGGTAGAGGTTCCAGGTAAAGGAATCATAGTTATCGATAAGCAGGATCATGGCGGCTCCGGGTGAGTAGAACCGCACTATTTTACTCAGTTTCGCGAGCTTCGCTTATCGCTTTCTGAAAAATCGCCTGCAAAGCGGAGAGATCGCCCATCGCGCCGCTCTGGTTCGCCTGCTTCCATGTTTCAACCGCAATACCTTGCCAACTCAGCGCATAGCCTGCATGTAACGCCAGCTGTTCAAAGAAGATGCGCTGCGCCAGCCCGCTCCCCAAACGAAACGGATGAAGCACGTTAATTTCGCAGTAGTAATGCGCCAGCCGCTCGACAAACTTCTCGTGCGCCAGACCGACCAGATAGCCCTCTTCTTCCAGATCCTGCATCAGAGCATTGCCCTCTTTTTCGATATAGGCAAAGTGGCAGAAACGGGTATCGCCCTGGTAAATATCGACCTCCCGCAGTTGCCCTGCCCAGTCGAAAATATCCTGATAGAGCTGGCGATGAATCGCGCACAGATGAGGCAAGCCGCGTATCAGCGGCCCCAGTTCAATCGTGGCGGCACGGAGCGCGGACATTTCATATGCCGCTTGCGCCAGTCGCTGGGCCTGATGAATCCCCAGCCGATTACGCATCACATTCAGCCCCGGATAGAGGTACGGATCGCGCCCTTCGCCAAATTTATCGCTCATAGTGCCTCCGAAGCTCGTCAAGACGTGCCAGCGCTTCATCGGCGGTCAGGGTTACTAAGGGGATCTCAATACCTTCGAGACGGCGGCTTTGCTGGAAGTTAACGTTGCGCCGCTGTTCCCAAAAGCGTGACTTTTGTTTATCGGTAAGTTTCTTCACCGGGCCTCCCTGAATATGTCTGTGCTTGACCACAAGTATAAGCAGCAATTTCAGGTTACGCTGAGACAGGGAGAAAACGCGGGCGGCTCGCGCCCGCGCAGGCATGTTTTATGGCAGGACTTTCGCGGAAAGGATAACGACTGGTTTTGTCGGCACATTCTGATAAGGCCCGACATCGTGCGTCGGTACCTGTGAGATTTTATCGGCGACATCCATACCTTTTACCACTTTACCAAATACCGCATAGCCAAAGTCGCGCTGGCCGTGGTCGAGAAAAGCGTTATCCGCGACGTTAATAAAGAACTGGCTGGTGGCGCTGTCTTTATCTGCGGTGCGCGCCATCGCGATCGTGCCGCGAGTATTACGCAGACCGTTGTCGGCTTCATTCTTAATCGGCGGATTCGGTTTCTTCTGCTGCATCTGCTCGTTAAAACCACCGCCCTGAATCATAAAGCCAGGAATAACGCGGTGAAACGTAGTGTTGTTATAGAAACCACTGTTGACGTAATCGACAAAGTTTTTCACAGAAACCGGCGCTTTCTGGCTGTTCAGCTCCAGCTCAATATTCCCGGCGGAGGTGGTTAACAGCACATGAGGATCGCCTTTTGCTGCCAACGCTGCGGGAGAAAGAGCAGAAAGAGCGAAAACAGCTGCGACAGCCGCCAGAGTCGATTTGAGCATGAGATTTCCTTAAAGAGAGCAGAAATAAAGCAAGTGGAATGATTTTAAAGAGCCTTCCTGGGCCAGGCCAGCCCTTTACCTAATTTTACGTATATGAAACAAATGTAACGTTACGACGCAACGCCGTATTCTTGCAATATGATGTGACAAACATCACATTAAAAAATGCAATGAACATTACTATCACTAATAATTATTTAAATGCATCACAAAAGCGCCTAAAATCTGCCCGCTTAACGCGCCCTCCACGCGCTTCACTTCTCTTCAAGGCCAGACATGACTAACAGCAACCGCATCAAGCTCACATGGATCAGCTTTCTTTCCTACGCCCTGACCGGGGCGCTGGTGATTGTCACCGGGATGGTGATGGGAAATATCGCAGACTATTTTCAGCTGCCCGTTTCCAGCATGAGTAACACCTTTACTTTCCTGAACGCCGGGATTTTGATCTCGATCTTCCTCAATGCGTGGTTGATGGAAATCATCCCGCTGAAAACACAGCTACGCTTTGGTTTTATCCTGATGGTGCTGGCGGTGGCCGGGCTGATGTTCAGCCACAGCCTGGCGTTGTTCTCAGCGGCGATGTTTGTGCTGGGGCTGGTCAGCGGGATCACCATGTCGATTGGCACCTTCCTGATTACGCAACTGTATGAAGGGCGTCAGCGCGGTTCCCGACTGCTGTTTACCGACTCCTTCTTCAGCATGGCGGGGATGATTTTTCCTATGGTCGCCGCCTTCCTGCTGGCGCGTAGTATTGAGTGGTACTGGGTCTACGCCTGCATCGGCCTGGTCTACCTGGCGATTTTCATCCTGACCTTCGGCTGTGAATTTCCGGCGCTGGGTAAACATGCGCAGCACTCTCAGGCGCCTGTCGTCAAAGAAAAATGGGGCATTGGCGTACTGTTTCTCGCCGTCGCCGCGCTGTGCTATATCCTCGGTCAATTAGGCTTTATCTCCTGGGTGCCGGAATACGCCAAAGGCCTCGGCATGAGCCTGAATGACGCCGGGGCGCTGGTGAGTGATTTCTGGATGTCCTATATGTTTGGCATGTGGGCGTTCAGCTTTATCCTGCGCTTTTTCGATCTGCAACGCATTCTGACCGTACTGGCGGGTATGGCGGCGGTACTGATGTATCTGTTTATTACCGGCACGCAGGCGCATATGCCGTGGTTTATTCTGACGCTGGGCTTCTTCTCCAGCGCCATTTATACCTCCATCATTACGCTGGGATCGCAGCAAACGAAAGTGGCCTCGCCTAAGCTGGTTAACTTTATTCTGACTTGCGGCACCATAGGAACGATGCTGACCTTCGTCGTCACCGGCCCGATTGTGGCGCACAGCGGTCCACAGGCGGCGTTACTCACCGCGAATGGTCTGTATGCGGTGGTCTTTGTGATGTGCTTTGCGCTCGGCTTTGTATCCCGTCATCGTCAGCATAGCGCGCCGGCTACGCATTGATAATCATTGCCGGATGGCGACGTCGCCCTCCGGCACTCTATCCCCTCCTGACGAGGTAGGCCTGTTGGTCTAAAACCCCCTCATTTTGTATGTTATTTGTACAAACCTGAAAAGCCTGACAATTCCGCCACTTATAAAAATCCTGACAAATCAGCCATATACCCATTAAGAGGTATATAAAGGTGAATTTGATTTACATCAATAAGCGGGGTTGCTGAATCGTTAAGGTAGGCGGTAATAGAAAAGAAATCGAGGCAAAAATGAGCAAAGTCAGACTCGCTATTATCGGTAATGGTATGGTCGGCCACCGCTTTATTGAGGATCTCCTTGATAAATCCGACGCTAGCCTGTTCGACATTACCGTGTTCTGTGAAGAACCCCGTAAAGCCTATGACCGTGTCCACCTGTCATCCTACTTCTCTCACCACACCGCGGAAGAGCTCTCTCTGGTGCGTGAAGGATTTTACGAGAAGCACGGCGTAAAGGTACTGGTTGGCGAACGCGCAATTACCATTAACCGTCAGGAGAAAGTGATTCACTCCAGCGCGGGTCGTACCGTTTATTATGACAAGCTGATCATGGCGACTGGCTCTTATCCGTGGATCCCGCCGATTAAAGGTTCGGAAACGCAGGACTGCTTCGTTTACCGCACCATTGAAGACCTCAACGCTATCGAAGCCTGCGCCCGCCGCAGCAAGCGCGGGGCGGTGGTCGGCGGCGGTCTGCTGGGGCTGGAAGCCGCTGGCGCGCTGAAAAACCTCGGCGTGGAAACGCACGTCATTGAATTTGCGCCAATGCTGATGGCGGAACAGCTCGATCAGATGGGCGGCGAGCAGCTACGTCGCAAGATCGAAAGCATGGGCGTGCGTGTACACACCAGTAAAAACACGCAAGAGATTGTTCAGCAGGGTAACGAAGCGCGTAAGACTATGCGTTTTGCCGACGGCAGCGAGCTGGAAGTCGATTTCATCGTCTTCTCTACCGGTATTCGCCCCCGCGACAAGCTGGCTACCCAGTGCGGTCTGGCCGTCGCGCAGCGCGGCGGGATCGTGATTAACGACACCTGTCAGACGTCCGACCCGGATATCTACGCTATCGGCGAGTGCGCCAGTTGGAACAACCGCGTTTACGGTCTGGTCGCACCGGGCTATAAAATGGCCCAGGTCGCCGTTGACCATATCCTCGGCAGTGAAAACGCCTTTGAAGGGGCGGATCTCAGCGCCAAGCTGAAGCTGCTGGGCGTGGACGTCGGCGGCATCGGCGACGCGCATGGCCGCACGCCGGGCGCGCGTAGCTACGTTTACCTCGATGAAAGCAAAGAAGTCTACAAACGTCTTATTGTCAGCGAAGATAACAAAACGCTGCTCGGCGCAGTGCTGGTCGGCGACACCAGCGATTACGGCAATTTGCTGCAACTGGTACTGAATGCCATCGAACTGCCGGAAAACCCGGATTCGCTGATCCTGCCGTCGCACGCGGGCAGTGGTAAACCCGCTATCGGCGTGGATAAACTGCCGGACAGCGCGCAGATCTGCTCCTGCTTCGATGTGACTAAAGGCGATCTGATCGCCGCTATCAATAAAGGCTGCCATACCGTGGCGGCGCTGAAAGCGGAAACCAAAGCCGGAACCGGCTGCGGCGGCTGCATCCCGCTGGTGACGCAGGTACTGAACGCCGAACTGGCGAAACAGGGTATTGAAGTCAACAACAACCTGTGCGAGCACTTTGCTTATTCTCGTCAGGAACTGTTCCACTTAATCCGCGTGGAAGGTATCAAAACCTTTGAAGAACTGCTGGCGAAACACGGTAAAGGCTACGGCTGCGAAGTGTGTAAGCCAACCGTCGGTTCGCTGCTGGCGTCGTGCTGGAACGAATACATCCTCAAACCGCAGCACACGCCGCTACAGGATACTAACGACAACTTCCTGGCGAATATCCAGAAAGACGGTACTTACTCGGTGATCCCGCGCTCCGCTGGCGGTGAAATCACCCCGGAAGGTCTGGTGGCCGTGGGTCGTATCGCCCGCGAGTTTAACCTCTATACCAAAATCACCGGTTCTCAGCGTATCGGTCTGTTTGGCGCGCAAAAAGACGATCTGCCGGAAATCTGGCGTCAGCTGATTGAAGCGGGCTTCGAAACCGGTCACGCGTATGCCAAAGCGCTGCGGATGGCGAAAACCTGCGTCGGCAGCACCTGGTGCCGCTACGGCGTGGGCGACAGCGTCGGTTTCGGCGTGGAGCTGGAAAACCGCTACAAAGGCATTCGTACCCCGCACAAAATGAAATTCGGCGTCTCCGGCTGTACCCGTGAATGTGCGGAAGCGCAGGGCAAAGATGTGGGTATTATCGCCACTGAGAAAGGCTGGAACCTGTACGTCTGCGGTAACGGCGGGATGAAACCGCGTCACGCGGATCTGCTGGCAGCCGATCTCGATCGCGACACGCTGATCAAGTATCTCGACCGCTTTATGATGTTCTACATCCGTACTGCCGACAAACTGACCCGTACCGCGCCATGGCTGGATAACCTGGAAGGCGGCATCGAGTATCTGAAATCGGTCATCATCGACGACAAACTGGGCCTGAACGAACATCTGGAAGAAGAGATGGCGCGCCTGCGTGCAGCGGTGGTCTGCGAGTGGACAGAAACCGTTAACACGCCAGCGGCGCAGGTTCGCTTTAAGCACTTTATCAACAGCGACAAACGCGACCCGAACGTCCAGGTTGTGCCTGAACGTGAACAGCATCGTCCGGCCACGCCGTATGAACGTATCCCGGTCACTCTGGTGGAGGAAAACGCATGAGTCAGTGGCAAAACATCTGCAAAATCGATGACATCCTGCCGGGAACCGGCGTCTGCGCGCTGTCAGGCGGCGAACAGGTGGCGATTTTCCGTCCTTACCATAGCGATCAGGTGTTCGCGATCAGCAACATCGACCCGTTCTTTGAGGCCAGCGTGCTGTCTCGTGGACTGATTGCGGAACACCAGGGCGAACTGTGGGTCGCCAGCCCGTTGAAAAAGCAGCGCTTTCGTTTAAGCGACGGGCTGTGCATGGAAGATGAGCAATTCTCTGTGAAACATTACGACGCGCGGGTAAAAGACGGCGTGGTGCAGTTGCGCGGTTAATTATTTTTGGGAGGCGCAACGCCTCCCCTTTTTTGACGTACTTGTAGGTCTTTTATTGGTAGGCCTGATAAGCGTAGCGCCATCAGGCAATTGCAAAAGCACATTGCCGGATGGCGGCATAAATGCCTTATCCGGCCTACGGTTACGATTTTTTTTATTTTTTGTACTTCAAGGATAATCAAATGTTTACAGACACTATTAATAAGTGTGCGGCTAACGCTGCGCGCATCGCACGCCTGTCGGCGAATAATCCGCTCGGCTTCTGGGTCAGTTCGGCAATGGCCGGGGCTTATGTCGGTCTCGGCATCATTCTTATTTTCACCCTCGGCAATCTGCTCGACCCGTCAGTGCGTCCTTTGGTGATGGGAGCGACCTTTGGTATCGCCTTAACGCTGGTCATCATCGCCGGTTCCGAACTGTTTACCGGCCACACCATGTTCCTGACGCTGGGCGTCAAAGCAGGCACTATCAGCCACGGTCAAATGTGGGCTATCCTGCCGCAAACCTGGCTCGGCAACCTGGTCGGTTCCGTCTTTGTCGCCCTGCTTTACAGCTGGGGCGGCGGCAGTTTGTTGCCGGTAGATACCAGCATCGTTCACTCAGTCGCGCTGGCGAAAACCACCGCGCCCGCCACAGTACTGTTCTTCAAAGGCGCGCTGTGTAACTGGCTGGTTTGTCTGGCAATCTGGATGGCAATCCGCACCGAAGGCACGGCAAAATTTCTTGCTATCTGGTGGTGTCTACTGGCGTTTATCGCTTCCGGCTACGAGCACTCCGTCGCGAATATGACGCTGTTCGCCCTCTCCTGGTTTGGTCATCACAGCGACGCCTATACCCTGTCCGGAATCGGACACAACCTGTTATGGGTCACTCTGGGTAATACTTTGTCCGGCGTCGTGTTCATGGGATTGGGTTATTGGTATGCTACGCCGAAATCGGAGCGTCCTGTTCCGCAAAAAACCAACCAAATTAAGGTTACAGCCAACCATTAAGGGGTAATGTCGTGGACCATTTGCCTATATTTTGTCAATTACGCGACCGCGACTGTCTGATCGTCGGCGGTGGCGATGTCGCAGAACGCAAAGCACGGTTACTGCTGGAAGCAGGCGCACGTTTAACGGTCAATGCGCTAACCTTTATTCCACAGTTCACCGTATGGGCAAATGAAGGCATGTTGACTCTGGTTGAGGGTCCGTTCGACGAAGCGCTTCTCGACTCGTGTTGGCTGGCGATCGCGGCCACCGACGACGATACCGTCAACCAGCGCGTCAGCGACGCGGCGGAGTCACGCCGTATCTTCTGCAACGTGGTGGATGCGCCGAAAGCCGCCAGCTTTATCATGCCCTCCATTATTGACCGCTCGCCGCTGATGGTCGCCATCTCCTCGGGCGGCACTTCCCCAGTGCTGGCGCGTCTGCTGCGCGAGAAACTGGAATCGCTGCTGCCGCAGCATCTGGGGCAGGTCGCGCGCTATGCCGGGCAACTCCGCGCCCGAGTGAAAAAGCAGTTTGCCACGATGGGCGAACGTCGTCGCTTCTGGGAAAAATTTTTCGTCAATGACCGGCTGGCGCAGTCGCTGGCGAATGCCGATGAGAAAGCGGTTAACGCGACAACCGAACGCCTGTTTAGCGAACCGCTGGATCACCGTGGCGAAGTCGTGCTGGTCGGCGCCGGGCCGGGCGATGCCGGACTGCTGACGCTGAAAGGGTTACAACAAATCCAACAGGCGGATATCGTGGTTTACGATCGCCTCGTCTCCGACGACATTATGAACCTGGTACGCCGCGATGCCGATCGGGTCTTTGTGGGGAAACGCGCAGGTTACCACTGCGTCCCACAGGAAGAAATCAACCAGATCCTGCTGCGTGAAGCGCAAAAAGGTAAACGCGTGGTACGCCTGAAAGGCGGCGATCCCTTTATCTTTGGTCGCGGCGGCGAAGAGCTGGAAACGCTGTGTCATGCCGGTATTCCTTTCTCGGTAGTGCCGGGGATTACCGCGGCTTCCGGCTGCTCCGCCTACTCCGGTATTCCGCTAACCCATCGCGATTACGCACAGAGCGTACGTCTGGTCACGGGTCACCTGAAAACCGGCGGCGAGCTGGACTGGGAAAACCTGGCGGCAGAAAAACAGACGCTGGTGTTCTACATGGGGCTGAATCAGGCAGCGACTATTCAGGAAAAACTGATCGCATTCGGTATGCAGGCCGATATGCCGGTTGCGCTGGTAGAAAACGGTACCTCTGTGAAGCAACGCGTCGTCCACGGTGTGCTGACGCAGCTTGGTGAATTAGCGCAACAGGTTGAAAGCCCGGCGCTGATTATCGTTGGCCGGGTCGTTGGCTTACGCGATAAATTAAATTGGTTCTCTAATTATTAATTAAAATAACGCCCTGAATAACAGGGCTTTATTTTACAACTACTCGTAATCTCAAATTATTTTTACTTAAAAGTGAATTAAGAAATCAACTTTAAATACACCAGAAAAATTTAAATAGTAATAATTCTGCCTAAAAACCCTTTTATTCGTCAAATTCACCTCTTATTCATTCATACAATAAATAACACCGTTAAGCACTCAATTTGACCTGACCTGGTTATCGGGTGATAAAATAAACACTAAAGCATAATTTTTCTTCTGGCCATTTCATCATTGCCTGTACCGCTCTCTGCATATGTTTAGTACGCAAGGAAAATATTAATTAAGGATGAACCCTATGCAAAAGAAAAAACTTATTTCTATCGCTATCGCTTTAACGCTACAAAGTTATTACATTCCGGCCATCGCCGCAGAAAATAACGATGATGAAAAAGAATGTCCCAGTAATATCTCCTCCCTGCCTAAAGAAAAACGCGCAAAACTCTCACCGACCTGCCTTGCTACACCTGAAAATGATAATCACTGGGGCTGGGTTGCTGGCGGCGTTGCTGCACTGGTCGCAGGTGTGGCTATTGGCGTTGAAAATAACGGTGGCGGAGATTCTAATCATTCTTATACCCCCCCTACGCCCGATAATGGCGGCGACGTTACCCCGCCCGACGATGGCGGCAACGTCACCCCGCCTGACGATGGCGGCGATGACAATGTGATCCCACCCGATGATAGCGGCGATGACGATGTAACCCCACCCGATGATAGCGGCGATGACGATGTAACCCCGCCCGACGATAGCGGCGATGACGATGTAACCCCGCCCGACGATAGCGGCGATGACGATGTAACCCCGCCCGACGATAGCGGCGATGACGATGTGACCCCGCCCGATGATAGCGGCGATGATGACGACACGCCCCCAGATGACTCTGTTATTACCTTCAGCAACGGCGTCACCATCGATAAAGGCAAAGACACCCTGACCTTCGATAGCTTCAAACTGGATAACGGCAGCGTTCTCGAGGGTGCCGTGTGGAATTATTCAGAACAGGACAACCAGTGGCAGCTCACCACCGCAGACGGCAAAACGCTGAACGTCACCGGCTGGGACGTGACCGACGCCAATGCCGCCGTGATTGAAGGCACCCAGGAAAACGGTCTCTACTGGAAGTACGACAGCCGTGGCTATCTGATTATTGCCGACGATAAAACCACCGTTATCAGCGGCGATGACCAGGCGCATAATTCCGATCGCGGCATGGATATCAGCGGCCAGGATCGCACCGGCGTGATTATTTCCGGCGATCGAACCGTCAACACGCTCACCGGGGACTCCAGTGTGACCGACGGCGCCACCGGCATGGTTATCTCCGGTGACGGCACCACCAACACCATTTCGGGCCACTCCACGGTGGACAACGCCACCGGCGCGCTGATTTCCGGCAACGGCACCACCACTAATTTCGCCGGTGACATTGCCGTGAGCGGCGGCGGCACCGCCATCATCATCGACGGCGACAACGCCACGATTAAGAATACCGGTACCTCTAACATCAGCGGCGCAGGCTCCACCGGCACCGTCATTAACGGCAATAACGCCCGCGTCAACAATGACGGTGATATGACCATCACCGACGGCGGCACCGGCGGCCACATTACCGGCGACAACGTGGTTATCGATAACGCCGGGAGCACCACCGTCAGCGGCGCAGACGCCACGGCGCTGTATATCGATGGCGACAACGCGCTCGTTATCAACGAAGGTAATCAGACTATCTCCGGCGGCGCCGTCGGTACGCGCATTGACGGCGACGACGCCCATACCACCAATACCGGTGATATCGCGGTGGATGGCGCGGGCTCTGCCGCCGTGATTATCAACGGCGACAACGGCAGCCTGACCCAGGCGGGCGATCTGCTGGTCACCGACGGCGCGATGGGCATCATCACCTACGGTACCGGAAATGAAGCAAAAAATACCGGCAACGCCACCGTACGTGATGCGGACTCGGTGGGTTTTGTGGTTGCAGGCGAAAAAAACACCTTCAAAAACAAAGGGGATATTGACGTCAGCCTTAACGGCACCGGCGCGCTGGTGAGCGGCGATATGTCGCAGGTTACGCTGGATGGCGATATTAACGTTGTCTCAGTCCAGGACAGCGAAGGCGTATTTAGCTCAGCGACAGGCGTGAACGTGAGCGGCGACAGCAACGCCGTTGATATCACTGGCAACGTAAATATCAGCGCCGACTACGGGCAGGATGCTCTGGCTGCCGGGGCGCCCCCGTTAACCGGCGTTGTTGTCGGCGGTAACGGCAATAACGTTACCCTTAATGGCGCGCTGAATATTGATGACAACGATCTGTCCGCCACCAGCGGACAATACCTGGACGTTGTTGGCCTGAGCGTAACAGGTGATGATAACGACGTTGAGATTGGCGGCGGTATTAATATCACCCACAGCGAGGATCCACGTGATGGAACCTCTTCAGACGTTACCGGCATCAGCGTCAGCGGTAACAGTACCGTTACGCTAAACGGTCATTCTACCATTGATACCAACACGTTAGTGGGTGGTCACGTTGTACTGGCGCGGGTCAACAACGGCGGCTCCCTGATTCTGGATGATGGCTCGGTTGTTGACGTTAATGTCAGTTATATACCCACAGGCTTTTTCACCTACAACGCGTTGCTGATGGCTGATGGCGAAGGCACATCAATTGAAAATAAAGGCGATATTACAAGCCATGGCGTATATTCCGTCATTCGCGCAGATAACGGCGCGAAAGTCAGCAACAGCGGAGATATTCTTGTCTACGCGACCAATAGCAACAGCAGTGAGGATCGTGCAGCCATCACAAGGGCTAATGGCGAGGGATCGGCTGTTCATAACAAAGCCGGCGGCGATATCACCATCATTTCTGACCAGACGCCGCAGGGCAGTGGCGGTGATGGCGCATACCCACTGAAATGGTACACCCATACCTTTTACGCCATGTTGGCTACGGGTGATGGCGATGTCGTTAGTGATAAGGACGCCACTATCCATTTGCAGGGCGCGGGTGTATATGGCGTTAGCGCCAGCAGAGGAACAGCCTCAAACGCAGGCGATATCTATCTGGACGGTTTTGTCCCGACGCTGGACGATGAAAATAACATCACCAGCACCAGCTACTGGCAGCCGTCATCGCTCTATCTCACCAGCTCAGGAATGGTGGCGGGGTCTACCGATGCCGATGGCGACGCCACCGCTATCAACACTGGCACCATTACCGTTAACAACGCCGGGTTCGGCATGATGGCGCTTAACGGCGGAACCGCCATTAACCAGGGCGTAATCACCCTGACCGCCGATGACGGCGTTGAAGGCCAGGCAAACGAGCTGGTCGGCATGGCGGCGCTCAACGGCGGCACCGTCATCAACGACACCAGCGGTATCATCAATATTGATGCCGATTACGGCCAGCCCTTCCTGACCGACGGCAGTAGCACCGTAGTTAACTACGGCACCGTTTGCTATGACAGCGCTTGCCAGAACAGTGACGAGTACAACCCAACCGATAGCAATGTATCCCTTTCCTTTAGAGATGGTGATGAGATTACCGCCGAGGGTGAAACGCTGACCGGTGAAACCATCATCACCAATCCGGTTGCAACAGAAACCGTACACATTAGCAATGCGGGAACCGTCAGCGGCGGCCAAGTTATCATTAAAAATTACGGCGATGTCACCAACGAATCCACTGGCAGTATCAGCAGTGTAAGTATTGAGACAGGGGGTATCTACACCAACGACGGCACAACGGCCGCCGTTTCCGTAGACGGCGGCGTCTTCAACAATACTGGTACCGTCACCGGGAAAACCGGCACCACGGTAGCAGGTTCCGTTATTAACAACAGCGGTTCCATGAACACGGTTGAGCAGTGGACCAGTACCATGAACAATACCGGTACGGTGACAGCCTGGACTGGCGCATCGGGCAGTGCGGTACTGAACAACAACACAGGCGGCGAGGTTGATAAACTGACCTTTACCGCCGCTGCAACCGTCAATAACGCCGGCGTGATTAAAAACGGCTCTGTCGATAAAAGCGGGACGCTTAATAACCTCGAAGATGGTGTGATGACGCTGGCGGATAACGGCCTGTGGTCCGGCACCTTCAATAACTGGGGGACGGTAAACAGCGATGCCGATATCGCGACGGGAGGAAATGGACACACGCTGTACAACGGTTCCACCGGCGTCATTAACGGGCAAATTACTACCTCGAAAAATAATGGCGGCAGTAAAGCCATTAACGACGGCACCATCAACATTGATAAAACCAACAATGTGGCGATGTCCGCGCACGGCAGCGCGAAGATGGTCAATAACGGCACTATCAATGTGGGTACAGTCGGCACCACGCAAACCGGAATGGTCGGGATGCAGTTGGAATCAGATGCAAAATCCGATGCAGTGATCGAGAACAATGGCACCATCAATATTTACGCCAGCGACTCCTACGCCTTCAGCCAGTTGGGCAGCAACGGCCATATCGTCAACAACGGCACGGTCTACATTGATGACAGCGTGACCGGTTCCGGCTTTATCAAGCAGGACGGTAAAACCATTGAAGGCAGCGGCGAAAACGGCGACGGTACGGAAGTGCATTATGTTGACTTCACTGCCCCCACGGAACCCACCATTACCGATGGCACGACGACCGTTACCACCAGCGACAGTGCAGATTCATCTGCCACCAACAACCTGTCGGGCTACGTAGTCGGCACCAGCGCTGATGGCAGCGCCGGTAAATTGATGGTCAGCAACGCCAGCATGAACGGTGTGGAAATTAACACCGGGTTCACCGCAGGCACCGCCGACACCACCGTCAGCTTTGACAACGTGGTCGAAGGCAGCAACCTGTCCGACGCGGGCGCGATTCAGTCCACCTCCGTAGTCTGGAACGCCCAGGGAAGCCAGGATGCCGACGGCAACGTTGACGTCACCATGACCAAAAACGCCTATGCCGATGTGGCGACCGACAGCTCGGTAAGCGACGTGGCGCAGGCACTGGACGCCGGTTACACCAACAACGAGCTGTACACCAGCCTTAACGTGGGGACTACCGCCGAGCTGAACAGCGCACTCAAGCAGGTGAGCGGTGCTCAAGCCACCACGGTATTCCGTGAAGCGCGTGTACTCAGCAACCGCTTTACCATGCTGGCCGACGCCGCGCCGCAAATTAAAGATGGCCTGGCGTTCAACGTCGTAGCGAAAGGCGATCCGCGTGCGGAGCTGGGCAACGACACCCAGTACGACATGCTGGCATTACGCCAGACGTTGGATCTCACCGCCAGCCAGAATCTGACGCTGGAGTACGGTATTGCGCGTCTGGATGGCGACGGTTCGAAAACCGCAGGCGATAACGGCCTGACCGGTGGCTACAGCCAGTTCTTTGGCCTGAAGCACAGCATGGCGTTTGATGAAGGTCTGGCGTGGAACAACAGCCTGCGTTATGACGTGCATAACCTCGACAGCAGCCGCTCCGTCGCCTATGGCGATGTCAACAAAATTGCCGATTCCGACATGCGTCAGCAGTACCTTGAGTTTCGCAGTGAAGGGGCGAAAACTTTCACCATGATGAGTGATACGCTGAAAGTCACGCCGTATGCCGGAGTGAAATTCCGTCACACCATGGAAGATGGCTACAAAGAGCGCAGCGCCGGAGATTTTAACCTGTCGATGAACTCTGGCAACGAAACGGCGGTAGACTCTATTGTCGGCCTGAAGCTGGATTACGCCGGGAAAGACGGCTGGAGCGCCACCGCTACCCTGGAAGGCGGCCCGAACCTGAGCTACAGCAAGAGCCAGCGTACAGCGTCATTACAGGGTGCGGCGGGTCAATCGTTCGGCGTGGATGACGGTCAAAAAGGCGGCGGCGTTAATGGTCTGGCAACCATCGGCGTGAAATACAGCAGCAATGATACCGCGCTACATCTGGATGCCTACCAGTGGAAGGAAGACGGTATCAGCGATAAAGGCTTTATGCTTAACGTTAAGAAAACATTTCGTTAAATAAACGACATTATATAACACTAATAAAGGCCGCTTATTATTAAGCGGCCTTTTTAAATCATATCCCCTGGTAAAGATAAAGTCCTTATTTGGACTACCTGGATGATTCATTAATTGCTATCGTACTATACGCTAAATAGATCTTATATTTATTCCACCAGTAGTGCTCGTTTTATCAACAAGGATTTTGAAATGTTTAAATTTGTAAAAATTGCCGTTGTGGCAGGGGTTCTGGCGACGCTCACTGCTTGTACTGGTCATATCGAAAACAAAAAAAATAACTGCAGCTACGATTATTTGCTGCACCCTGCAATTTCTATTTCTAAAATTATTGGCGGTTGCGGCCCGGCTGCCGATCAATAATAGAAACGACTGCGCAGATACAAAAAAACCGGGATTTTCCCGGTTTTTTTACAGGTCTGATAAACGGTACGGCGCAGATGCCTTGTCCAACTTACGCTCGTTTGTAGGCCCGATAAGCTCGCGCCATCGGGCAAGCAATAACCCTTACGGTTTCGCCACAAAGCCAATGGCTTCGTAAACGGCTTTCAGCGTTTCGGCCGCACGTGCGCTGGCTTTTTCCGCCCCGTCTTTCATCACCTTCTGCAAGAACGCTTCGTCGTTGCGGAAACGGTGATAGCGCTCCTGCAACTCAGACAGCATTCCGGAAACCGCCTCCGCCACTTCGCCTTTCAAATGGCCATACATTTTACCTTCAAACTGTTTTTCCAGTTCAGGAATGCTCTGACCGGTCACGGCGGAAAGAATATCCAGCAGGTTAGAGACACCCGCTTTCTCTTTCACATCATAACGCACTACCGGCGGCTCGTCGGAGTCAGTGACCGCACGTTTGATTTTCTTCACTACCGATTTCGGATCTTCCAGCAGGCCGATCACGTTATTACGGTTATCGTCCGATTTGGACATTTTCTTTGTCGGCTCCAGCAGCGACATCACGCGCGCGCCGGATTTTGGAATAAACGGTTCCGGTACTTTGAAAATATCGCCATATAGCCCGTTAAAACGCTGGGCGATATCGCGGCTCAGTTCCAGATGCTGCTTCTGATCTTCGCCTACCGGCACCAGATTGGTTTGGTACAACAGGATGTCTGCCGCCATCAACACCGGGTAATCAAACAGGCCGGCGTTAATGTTTTCCGCATAGCGCGCAGATTTATCTTTAAACTGCGTCATACGGCTCAGCTCGCCGAAATAGGTATAGCAGTTCAGCGCCCAGCCAAGCTGCGCATGTTCCGGCACATGGGACTGAACGAAAATAGTGCTCTTTTCAGGATCAATACCACATGCCAGGTACAGCGCCAGCGTATCCAGCGTCGCTTTACGTAGCTGCTGCGCGTCCTGACGCACGGTAATCGCATGTTGGTCTACGATGCAGTAGATGCAATGATAGTCATCCTGCATGTTTACCCACTGACGCAATGCCCCCATATAGTTGCCAATGGTCAATTCACCTGAGGGCTGTGCGCCACTAAAAACGATGGGCTTAGTCATTTTTTATTTCCTGGTTATCGCTATGCGGAAGCCCAAGTGCGGGCAAAAGATCGTTAAAACTGTCATAAATGACGTCCGGCTCGCTAAGAGCGATCGCTTCGCCATAATTGTAGCCGTATGTCAGGCCAACCGAAGGGCAGCCCGCCGCTTTTGCAGCCTGAATATCATTACGCGAATCGCCGACAAAAAGCATCTGCTCCGGCATCATGCCCAGCCGGCTTGCCACCAGCAACAGCGGCTCCGGATGCGGCTTCTTATTTTGCACATCATCGCCGCCGATAACCACACTAAAGTATTTGGCGATATCAAGCGATTCCAGCAACGGCGCGACGAACGGCGTCGGTTTGTTGGTCACCAAACCTAATGGCAATCCGCTGGCGTGCAGCGCGCCCAGCGTGTCGGCGACATGCGGAAATAAAAAAGTGCCTTCTTCCGCCACTTCGCCATAATACCTGTCGAACAGTTTACGCAGAATGCGTACCTGTTCCTCGGCAGGAATATCTTCATCAACGGGCGGTTTCCCCATCGTCTTACGCAGCGTGGCGCGCTCCTCGCGAGCCCAGGTCAGCGCGCGTTCCATCAATACGTCTGCGCCGTTACCAATCCAGGTAATCACGCGCTCCTCGCCCGCGACCGGCAGTTCCAGCGCATACAACGCCATATCCACCGCCGCGGCAAGACCCGGCGCGCTATCCACCAGCGTACCGTCAAGATCAAAGGCGACGCCCCGAATATTCTGCAACTTATCCATGAGTTACCTTTGCCAGCTCACTGCGCATTTCATCAATCACTTTTTTGTAGTCGGGTTTATCGAAAATTGCCGACCCCGCAACAAACATATCCGCACCTGCTGCGGCGATCTCGCTGATATTGTTCACCTTCACGCCGCCGTCCACTTCCAGGCGAATGTCGTAACCGGAGGCATCAATGCGGCGACGCACTTCGCGCAGTTTATCCAGCGTCTGCGGAATAAAAGACTGGCCGCCGAAGCCTGGGTTCACGGACATCAGCAGGATCACATCCAGTTTGTCCATGACGTAATCGAGATAACTGAGCGACGTTGCCGGGTTGAATACCAGCCCCGCTTTACAGCCGTGTTCTTTAATCAACTGTAGCGTGCGGTCAACATGTTCGGAGGCTTCCGGGTGAAAAGTAATGATGCTCGCGCCAGCGGCGGCAAAGTCGGGCACGATACGGTCGACTGGCTTGACCATCAGGTGGACATCAATAGGCGCGGTAATACCGTACTGACGCAGGGATTTCAGCACCATCGGGCCGATAGTCAGGTTCGGCACATAGTGATTATCCATGACGTCAAAGTGTACAACATCAGCACCGGCAGCCAGCGCTTTGGCGGAGTCTTCACCCAGGCGAGCAAAATCAGCCGACAGAATTGAGGGGGCAATCAAATACTGTTTCATCCGCTTCTCCTTGAGAATTATTTTCTTGCAGGCGTTGCGACTCCTGGTTGGTACAGAGCCAGCAGTTCGTCCACCTTTTTACGTGTGCCGCCGTTGCTGCTTATACTGCGTCTAACTTTGACGACATGCAATTTTGCGAGTTGATACCACTCGCGTGTGAGCGCCGTATCATGGTTGGAAATGAGCACCGGTATCCGGTTACTGACCAGATTCTCAGCGATTTCCGCCAAATGCGCTTGTTGCGTCAGGCTAAAACTATTGGTGTGATACGCTGTGAAGTTAGCCGTGGCGGACAACGGCGCATAAGGCGGATCGCAATAGACCACCGACGACTTGTCCGCACGCGCCATACTGTCTGCGTATGACTCACAGTAAAAGAACGCATTCTGCGCTTTTTCTGCAAAGTGGTACAACTCCGCTTCCGGGAAGTAAGGTCTTTTATAACGACCAAACGGTACATTAAATTCCCCGCGCAAGTTATAGCGACAGAGTCCGTTATAACCGTAGCGGTTCAGATATAAAAACAGTACCGCCCGACGAAAGGGGTCCTGGCAGGTGTTGAACTCCTCACGGAGTTGGTAATAGACCTCAGCCTGGTTAGTTTCAGGCATAAACAGCTCGCGCGAAGCCTGTACGTACTCGTCAGTACGTAACTTCACGATGTTATAGAGGCTAATAAGGTCGCTGTTGATATCGGCGAGGATATAACGAGAAAAGTCGGTGTTAAGAAACACCGATCCGGCACCCACAAAAGGTTCAACAAGGCACTCGCCTTTTGGCAAATGTCGTTTGATATCATCAAGCAGAGGGTATTTTCCCCCTGCCCACTTCAAAAAAGCGCGATTTTTTTTCATGCTGACTAACTAATTACACCTTCTCCGGCTGTGGAGAAAGCTCCGACAGCATCCTGCGCTTTAGGCTGTGCCGCGTTGCTTTACGGCGCATTTGACGGTAGCAAATGCGCCCCTCGCGCCTGTCCTGAACAAAAATAGCTGTCAGCGACACTCACAGGCAATTGCAGGACACAGCCTGGATTATTTCAGATCGGCCTGAACCTGATGCAACGGTTTTGCCCACGGGTTTTTCGCCTGCACATCGGCAGGTAAGGTGGACACCGCACGTTTAGCATCTTCTTTCGAAGCATACATCCCCGTTACCAGCACATACCACGGTTGTCCATTACGCGTCGTCTCGTATACCACATAATTTTTCAGGTTCTCTTTCTTCGCCCAACCGTTCAGGTTGTCGTAATTTGAAGAACTACTGAGCTGCAATGTGTAGTGGCTGGATGGCGCGCTCTTTAATGCGCCAACGTTGCCGGCGCTTTTCCCGCCGCCTGCGACAGGCGTCGTCGAGGCTTGCGCTGGCTTCGCGGTTTGTACCGGCGCAGCGCTTGCCGTCGCTGTCGGCGCAGCCGTCGTGGTGGTCGCTTTCGGCGTCGCGGTCGGCGCTGCCGGTTCCGTGCGTTTCACTGGCGCGACCGGTTTCTTCGGTTCCGCAGTGGTGGTTTTCGCCGTGGTCTGCGGTTTCTTAGGTTCAATGACAGCCTGTTTACGTTCCGGACGCGTGGTATGACGCTCAGCAGGTTCGCTAACCGCCGCCTGACGCGTCGTGCTGCCATTGCGAACTGGCGCGACGGTTGCAGGCTCTGTCGGCAACGTAGAGTTCACCGCAACATTGTTCATCTGCTCTGGATTCTGCGTCAGCGCATTATTCAGATCGCCCTGCACTTCCACGCGCTGCTGACCGTCAGCGACCACAGGCGACTGTCCCTGCGTCGGCGTTGAAGAAATCGGCGGCAACGAAATATCCTGCGACGTATTGCCCGCGGTTTGTTCTGCGGAGGTGGCGCCCGGCGCAGGCTGGGTCGCATTCGCCTGATCGGCGGCGTTACCGGAAAGATCGATACTCTTTTCGCCAGAGGCCGACGGCTCACTGGAAGACGTAGAGGGGGCTTTCAGCGCGGAGCCGATACCGATAATCAACAGCAGCAGCACCAGTACGCCAACGCCCATCATCATGTACTGACGAGAGGCTGGCTTATGGGCCGCTTTTTTACGCTTACGTGGACGGCGTTCAACACGCTCTTCGTCCACCGTATCGTCTTCATCGGATTCGTACTCTTCTTCAACTTCAGGTTCTTCACTACGCGCTTTACGCGTACGCGTCGGACGGCGATCGTCGGCGTCCAGATCAACGTCATCAAAGTTGATCTGCGGCTCATTATCGCGTTCTGAAGATTGACGAGAACGACCAGTACGACGATCGCTGGGATCGGGTTTCAGCTCGTCTTCTGGTTTGAATTCATCCATTTAACACCCCACTCAAAGGTTAATGCTTACGACATTGCACATAACCTGAAGCTAAAAGACTGACATCTACGCAATATCAGTCTGACCTTTCTTGTTGTTACGCCTGCTGACAGTCAGCAATCGCGCTAAGAACGACTTCGTGCGACACTCCGCCGCGCACTTCACTTTTCCCTATGGCCAGCGGAAGCACTAAACGCAGCTCCCCCGCTAACACTTTTTTATCTCGCAGCATGTGCGGCAAATAGTCCTGCGCGGACATCTCGCAAGGGCCATTGACTGGCAACCCGGCCCGTTCGAGTAGAGCGATGATGCGCTGCGTATCAGCAGAACTGAACTGCCCCAAACGCTCGGATGCGCGCGCAGCCATCACTATACCTGCGGCAACGGCTTCACCATGTAACCAATTGCCATATCCCATTTCCGCTTCAATGGCGTGGCCAAAGGTATGTCCAAGATTCAGTAAAGCACGTAAGCCCGCTTCACGCTCGTCGGCGGCAACAACTTCGGCTTTCAGCTCGCAACAACGACGAATACAGTACGCCATCGCCGGGCCGTCCAGACGCAACAGCGCATCCAGATTACCCTCAAGCCAGGTGAAGAAGTCCGCGTCGAGTATAATGCCGTATTTGATCACCTCTGCCAGTCCCGATGCCAGTTCGCGTGCGGGAAGCGTTTTCAGGCAATCAAGATCGACAACCACAGAAGCGGGTTGGTAAAACGCGCCAATCATGTTTTTGCCAAGGGGATGGTTGACGGCGGTTTTCCCGCCCACGGAAGAATCAACCTGCGACAGTAAGGTAGTTGGCACTTGGATGAAACGTACGCCTCGCTGGTAGCTGGCCGCCGCAAAACCGGTGAGATCGCCAATCACGCCGCCGCCAAGCGCGACCAGCGTGGTATCACGACCATGCGGTTTTTTCAGTAACGCCGTAAACACCGTATCCAGCACCGTCAGGCTCTTATACTGCTCGCCGTCAGGAAGAATCACGCTGTCTACGTTAACGCCCGCCCGTTCGAGTACGCCGCGAACCTTGTCCAGATAAAGCGGCGCCAGGGTTTCGTTGGTCACTAACATGACCTGATCGCCTGATTTCAGCGGCAAGAATGAAGCTGGTTCGTTAAACAAACCAGCCGCGATGGTGATCGGGTAACTACGTTCCCCGAGAGTGACTGTAATCCTCTCCATGACGCGACATCCACCTTAGTTACTTGTGCCCGCTTACCCAGCGTATTCTGCTTGAATTAGTTGCTTTCCAGCATATGAATAATCTGGTTTGCCACAACCTTAGCGCTTTGATCGTCGGTGCGAATGGTGACGTCGGCAATCTCTTCGTACAGCGGATTGCGTTCGTTAGCCAGCGCTTCCAGAACTTCGCGAGGCGGCGCTTCAACCTGCAACAGCGGGCGTTTTTTATCACGCTGCGTGCGCGCCAGTTGTTTTTCGATGGTCGTTTCAAGGTAGACCACGACGCCACGCGCGGAGAGACGGTTACGCGTTTCACGCGATTTTACAGAGCCACCGCCGGTTGCCAGCACAATACCCTGTTTTTCCGTCAATTCGTTGATAACTTTTTCTTCACGATTACGGAAGCCGTCTTCACCTTCAACATCGAAGACCCAGCCCACATCAGCTCCGGTTCGTTTCTCAATCTCTTGATCAGAATCGTAAAATTCCATATTGAGTTGTTGAGCTAACTGGCGCCCAATAGTGCTTTTTCCGGCACCCATAGGCCCAACCAGAAAGATATTGCGTTTCTCTGCCATTTTTTCGGTACTACTAAGACTATTCGTTAATGGTAAACCCGCTTCACAGACACCCAGCGCAGCAGGACATGAACTGAAACCTCATAAGATATTGCGAGAGTCAGACTGAAAATTATCTCAATACTCAAGCGGGTTTGGCAACTGAATAAATCACCAAGCCTGATTGTTGCAAAACCCGAGTTAGCGTTGCCGGATGGCGACCAGAACAACATATCCGGCCTACAAATTGCTCTACTTTCAAACAATTGTGCGCAATCCGCAGAACCAATACGTCTGCATCAGCGGACATTCAGCCGTTTATCATCGGTCTTATGCACACCTTAGGCAAGGCAAAGCGCATTAATCAATGCGTAAGCAACGAAAAGCACGACTCTCAAATCGGTACTCCTTGTATGCTAAATACATCCGCACGTCAAATCCCGCAGATGCGTTCAGTGCAAAAACAGCGCTTTTTTATGCATAAATTATTCTGTCGCCACCAGTCTGGGGGTGATAAACACCACTAATTCGCGTCGCTCGTCCTCTTTGCCGTCATGGCGGAAGAGCTGACCAAGCCAGGGAATATCCCCCAACAGCGGCACGCTATCGCTACCCGATTTATTTTTTCGCGAAAAAATACCGCCCAGCGCCAGCGTCTCGCCGCTTTTTACCTCTACCTGCGTTTCAATTTCCTGTTTATCTATCGCCAGCACTTCGCCGTCAGCCTGTTGTAGTACCTGACCGGGGACATTCTGGCTGATATGTAACTTCAGGCGGATGCGCCCTTTTTGCAAAACGGTGGGCGTCACCTCCATCCCCAGCACCGCTTCTTTAAATTCCACGGAGGTCGCGCCGCTTTCGCCGCTGGAAACCTGATAAGGAATTTCGCTGCCTTGCTTGATACTGGCTGGCTGCAGATGCGAAGCCAGCAGCCGGGGGCTGGCGATAATATCCAACTGCTGCTTTTGCTCCAGCGCTGACAGCTCCAGATCCAGCAAGCGTCCGTTAATGCGCCCGATGTTAAACCCGACGCGTGAGGTGGCGGCGGCGACGGATAAATCACTGGAAAGCGTCGTCACGTCACCCACCGCGCCCGCTTGCGTCGCGTCAGCCAGCGTCCACTTTACGCCCAGTTCCCGTAGACTCTTTTCGTTAATGGTGACGATATGCGCCGCCAGTTCCACCTGCGCCACCGGCAGATCCATTTGCGATACCCATTTTTCCAGCTCCGCCAGGGCCGCGCGGTTATCGCGCAACAGCAGGCGGTTGGTGCGCTTATCTACCATGATGGTTCCCTTCGCACTCAGGAGTTTCTCGCCCGCTTTCGCCAGTTCGGCGGCATCGGCGTATTGCAGGCTAATGCTGCGGTTTTCCAGCGGTAAATTAGCCTGAAGCCTTAACCGCTCGGCATCCTGCCGCGCACTGTGTTCTTTCTGCCAGGCCTGTGAATGAACATGGAGAATATTCCCCTCCTGACGCAGCACCAGCCCCGCGCTATTGACCACCGTCTGTAGCGCCTGTTTCCACGGCACATCCGTCAGATGTAGCGATAATGTCCCGCTGACGTCCGGCGACACCACCAGATTCTGCCGCTCCTGCTCAGCTAAAGTCTGCAAAACCTGCACCACAGGGACGTCGTCAACCACCAGCGTCACTTTCGCCGCTTTTCCCGCCTGCGCGGCGGGCATCAAGGCTATCAGTATTATGGCTATCCATCGCTTCATTGTCCGCTCCCTGACGTAGCCACCGCCACTGCGGCGGCGCACAATTTTCACCGGTCGTTAACGTTAAGGCTTCCGCCGTCAGGCGGACAATCGTCCAACCGTTTTCCAGCGTCTGCCCTTCTTCCACTCGCCGCCATTTTTGCTGGCTGTCTTTAAGAATGCCTGTCCATCGCTCGCCTTTACGCACCGCGCCCTGATACCGCCACTGCGAGAGTTCGGCTATCCGGCAGCGATCTTCCGGCGGGCGGAAGGGATCGCGCATTCCTGTCAACATCAGCAAACAAAAACAGAGCAATACACCGCGGCTAGCCTTCATGAGCCAGGCGCTCCAGTTGCAGCGTCATCAATAATTCCGCCCCCTCTTTACGCAATGAAAACCGACTTACGATCATCTCGCTTTCGGCCAACCGGACAAACAGCGACGGCACCGCATCCCAGGACGTTTTCAGCGCCATTTCTCCCCCCTGCGCCGATGGCTGCCAGTGCAGCAAACGTAGGGGAGGGGCCTGGAAATCTAACGGCGAAAAAGGACGCGGATTTTCAACGGCGCGCCCGAAAAGCGGTTCAGCCGCGACGCTCAGACGGCGCAGATGACGCCACTGTTGCCGGGCGGCCTCGCGCTGCTGGCTTAACTGCATTTGTTGCGTATCCAGCGTTTTCCAGCCGGGATAGCCCACAGATAACGCGACCGTCAGCGTCAGGCACAGCACGCCTGCACACCAACAAAAAACCCGACCACGGCGCGACATCCCGTACCAGAGATCAAAGAGCGCGTTCACGGGCGGCGCTCCTCGTTAACTGATAATGGAACTGCCAGCGCCCTTGCGCATCCTGCCGCGTGGCGCCCGTGCGGTTTAGCGGAAAACTGACATAGTGACGAAGTGATGTTTCAAGCGTGAGCAGGGCGTCAAACGTTCTCGCCAGCCCTTCCAGCTCTAGCGTCTCTTGCTGATAATTGAGGCTTGTCAGCCATGCCTGTTCTGGCAACAGGTTGGCAAGGTCAGTCAAGATAGATTGCCATGCTTGCGTCAGTTCACGCTGCGCCTGACGTTGTAATCGCGCCTGTTGCTGTCGCTGACGCTGCTGCAACTGCGGTATGTTCGCCGCAAGCGCCGTCGTGCGTCCGTTTTCCGCCGTCAGTAGCAGTTCATTAATCCTCCCCTCCTGCCAAAAAACCAACCGGGCGATCGTCGCGAGGCTTGCTATCAGCAGCAGGGACGCGCCCCATACCACGCACCACAGCCGCAGACGCGCTACGTAATGTTGGCGCCGCCAGGGGAGCAAATTGACAGAATGCGCCATCAGCGTATCTCCCCTATGGCTAAACCCAGCGCAATCGCAAAGCGATAACCGTCCGGCGGAACCGGCGGTTGGCGGACGGTAACGGCGCGCCAGGGGTCGAATTCGCCTTCGGCGCATAACGAAATATGTTCCGGCACGACGGATAATGTTGCGGCAAGGTCATGCAGCGTCGTCGCCTCTCGCGCCGATTTACGCCCCCACGCATAGCGCGTCGCCCACAGCCACTGGCTCTCATCGCGCCAGACCAGACATTGCCGCCCCGAAGGTATAAACGGCAGCAAGCGCTGTAACGCGCAGGCATCGGGCGTTACAGCAGCGATGCGCACATTGAGCGTTTGCGCCAGCGTTAACAGCTCTGAAATTTCTTTGCTTTGCACGGCGGTAACGTTGAACGCGGGACTTAGCGCATCGTCCTGAAAGTCGAAACGCAATAAGTCCGGATCCATATCCAGCTCACGCGCCATCGTTTGTGAAAGCCATGCGACTTGCTCACGTTCCCGCAGACGCATCGGCGGATGTGGAAAAGCGCGTTGCAATGTCCGATTTGCGGGAAAAGAGAGATAAATACGGTGACGTAGCGGCAGCTCGCGGCTCCAGGGTCGCAGTACGTGAGCCAGCGATTGCGGGTCAGGAATCGTACCCTCTGCCGTGGAGGCGTTCATCAGCGGCAGTCGCCACCAACGTTGCAGGGACCAGCCCGATGCGCCGCGAATAACGGCGATGGCCAGCGCTTCATGCTGCTGAATATGCAATCCTATTTGCCAGGTTTTAAAAGCCATAACGGTCGATCTCCTTATCACCCGTCGCGTTAACGGGTATATCAATGCGTCTGGCTTGCCTTTATACTACCGCGCGTTTGTTTATAAACTGCCCAAATGACACTAAATGGGAAATCTCCAGTGAAGTTCGTAAAGTATTTATTGATCCTTGCAGTATGTTGCATCCTGCTGGGAGCAGGCTCGATTTATGGCCTTTATCGCTATATTGAGCCACAGCTACCTGACGTCGCGACATTGAAAGATGTGCGTTTGCAAATTCCGATGCAGGTTTACAGCGCGGATGGCGAACTTATCGCGCAATATGGCGAAAAACGTCGTATTCCCGTTACGCTCGATCAAATTCCGCCGGAAATGATCAACGCCTTTATCGCCACCGAAGATAGCCGCTTTTATGAGCATCACGGCATTGACCCGGTAGGTATTTTCCGTGCGGCCAGCGTCGCGCTCTTCTCCGGTCACGCATCGCAGGGAGCAAGTACCATTACCCAGCAACTGGCGCGAAACTTCTTCCTTAGCCCCGAACGCACGCTGATGCGCAAGATCAAGGAAGCGTTTCTGGCGATTCGTATTGAGCAGTTGCTGAATAAAAATGAGATCCTCGAACTCTATCTGAACAAGATCTATCTCGGCTACCGCGCCTATGGCGTTGGCGCGGCGGCACAGGTCTACTTTGGTAAGACGGTCGACCAGCTTAGTCTAAGCGAAATGGCGGTTATCGCCGGGCTACCTAAAGCGCCTTCTACCTTTAACCCGCTCTACTCGATGGATCGGGCGATAGCGCGCCGTAACGTAGTGCTTTCGCGAATGTTAAGCGAGGGATATATCACTCAGGCGCAGTACGATCAGGCACGTAGCGAACCTATCGACGCAAATTATCACGCGCCGGAAATCGCCTTCTCCGCGCCTTATCTGTCGGAAATGGTGCGCCAGGAAATGTATAACCGTTATGGCGAAAGCGCCTACGAAGATGGTTATCGTATTTACACGACCATCACCCGCAAAGTGCAGCAGGCCGCGCAACAGGCGGTGCGTAATAACGTGCTGGACTATGACATGCGCCACGGTTATCGCGGCCCGGCGAATGTGCTATGGAAAGTGGGCGAAACGGCGTGGGACAGTAAAAAAATTACCGATACGTTGAAAGCGTTGCCGACCTACGGACCGCTGCTTCCCGCCGTGGTCACCAGCGCTAATCCGCAAGAGGCGACCGCTGCGCTTGCCGACGGTACGTCCGTTTCGCTACATATGGAAGGAATGCGTTGGGCGCGGCCTTACCGCTCGGATACACAGCAGGGGCCGACGCCGCGTAAAGTTACCGATGTCGTCCAGACAGGTCAGCAAATCTGGGTTCGTCAGGTGGATAACGACTGGTGGCTGGCGCAGGTACCGGAAGTGAACTCCGCGCTGGTTTCGCTTAACCCGCAAACTGGCGCGGTACTGGCGCTGGTCGGCGGTTTCGATTTTAATCAGAGTAAATTTAACCGCGCGACGCAAGCTTTGCGTCAGGTGGGGTCGAACATCAAACCGTTCCTCTACACCGCCGCAATGGATAAAGGGCTGACGCTCGCCAGTATGCTCAACGATGTGCCGATTTCCCGCTGGGACGCCGGGGCAGGTTCAGACTGGCGTCCGAAAAACTCCCCGCCGCAGTACGCCGGACCGATTCGTTTACGCCAGGGGCTGGGGCAGTCGAAAAACGTGGTGATGGTACGCGCCATGCGCGCCATGGGCGTCGACTATGCGGCGGAGTATCTGCAACGCTTCGGCTTCCCGGCGCAGAATATCGTGCATACCGAATCGCTGGCGCTGGGCTCCGCCTCCTTCACGCCGATGCAGGTTGCGCGCGGTTATGCGGTGATGGCGAACGGCGGTTTCCTGATCGACCCGTATTTCATCAGCAAGATTGAGAACGATCAGGGCGGCGTGATCTTCGAAGCGAAACCGAAAATCGCCTGCCCGGAGTGCGATATCCCGGTCATTTACGGCAATACGCAGAAATCCGACGTGCTGGAAAACACCAATGTGGAAGAGGTCGCGGTTTCGCAAGAGCAGCAAAACAGCGCCGTACCGATGCCTGAGCTGGAACAGGCAAACCAGGCGCTGGTCGCGCAAAACGGCACGCAGGAGTACGCGCCGCATGTGATCAATACACCGCTGGCGTTTCTGATTAAAAGCGCGCTGAACACCAATATCTTCGGCGAACCCGGCTGGATGGGTACCGGCTGGCGTGCGGCGCGTGACCTTAAACGTCGCGATATCGGCGGCAAAACCGGTACAACCAACAGCTCGAAAGACGCATGGTTCTCCGGCTATGGCCCTGGCGTCGTCACTTCCGTATGGATCGGCTTTGACGATCACCGCCGTGATTTAGGCCGCACCACCGCTTCCGGCGCGATCAAAGATCAAATCTCCGGCTATGAGGGCGGCGCGAAGAGCGCGCAACCAGCATGGGACGCCTATATGAAAGCCGTGCTGGAAGGCGTGCCGGAACAGCCGCTAACGCCGCCGCCGGGCATCGTCACGGTGAATATCGACCGCAGTACCGGACAACTGGCGAGCGGCGGTAACAGCCGTGAAGAGTATTTCATCGAAGGCACGCAGCCGACACAACAGGCGGTACACGAGGTGGGAACCACCATTATTGATAATGGTGAAACACACGAACTGTTCTGATCAAAAAAGGCGCTCCGGCGCCTTTTTTATTGTGTTTAGCGGATGACGGCGAACGGGGAGACAAACTTTCCGTTGGCTTGATCAACGCCGCGCCATCAGGCAATTCGGCCCTGCGCTTTCAACCACTCGCGTACCAGAAACAGCGCGCTGACGTTGCGGGCCTCGTTAAAATCGGGGTCTTCCAGCAGATCCATTAAATGCGCCAGCGGCCAGCGTACCTGCGGCAATGGCTCAGGCTCGTCGCCTTCCAGCGACTCCGGATAGAGATCTTCCGCCACCACGATATTCATTTTGCTGGAAAAATAAGAGGGCGCCATGCTGAGTTTTTTTAAGAAGGTCAGGTTATGCGCGCCAAACCCGACCTCTTCTTTGAGCTCCCGGTTCGCCGCTTCAAAAACGGTCTCGCCCGGGTCGATCAATCCTTTCGAGAAGCCCAGCTCATAGGATTCGGTTCCCACCGCATACTCACGAATAAGAATCAGATGCTCATCAACGATCGGCACAATCATTACCGCCTCACGGGTTGATGGTCGCATACGTTCATACACGCGACGCACGCCGTTGCTGAACTCCAGATCCACGCTTTCTACGTTAAACAGTCGGGATTGTGCGACGGTTTCCACTTTCAGAATGGTGGGTTTTTGTAATGATTTGCTCATTGTGAGAATCTTTGCAGTGTAATCTGTGGTCATTGTGCGACATACCGCACGGTTTCGGCAATGCGAATTGCCGTTTATTTACATTTATGTAACGTAATAAAAATTAATTCTTATTTCAAATTAAAAGTCAATAGGTTGAAATAACTCCAGGAATTTGCTGATATTCCGTTTTTGGTGGTATTGCTATGATTTGCCTTCACTGGGATGCGCTTTACAATGCTCAAGTTCAACTCCACGCTTGCCGATAGCCAACCACAGAAAAATGTTTATTGGACAGGGTGCGACTGACCACGCCTGACAGACTTAGTAAGATGGGGAAAGCATGAGCACCATTCTGATTTTTATAGCTGCTTTGCTGGCCTGCTCTCTACTGGCAATATGGCGGTTCCGGGTAAAGTCCAGACGAGGAAGCTTACCGTGGATCAGCGCCTTTCAGGACGCGCAAACGCGTAAACTGTTGCCCGAAGAGCGCAGCGCGGTAGAAAACTATCTCGATAACCTTAGCCAGATCCAGCAAGTTCCGGGGCCGACAGGCGCCAGTGCTGCGCCCATCTCGCTGACGCTGAACGCGGAAAGCAACAGTGTCGTGATACTGACCCACTCCATCACCCGCTACGGCATTACCACTGACGATCCTAATAAATGGCGCTACTACCTCGACTCCGTCGAAGTCCATCTGCCGCCTTTCTGGGAACAGTACATCAATGATGAAAACAACGTTGAGCTGATCCTCACGGATACGCTGCCGCTGGTGATCTCTTTAAACGGCCATACGCTGCAAGAGTATATGCAGGAGTCGCGCGGCTACGCGCTACAGAATACGGCCTCTACGCAGGCGTCGATTCGCGGCGAAGAGAGCGAGCAGATTGAGCTGTTGAATATCCGTCAGGAGACCCACGAAGAATATGCGCTCAGCCGCCCGGCTGGCTTGCGCGAAGCGTTGTTAATCGTCGCCTCCTTTTTGTTATTCTTTTTCTGCCTGATAACGCCAGACGTTTTTGTACCGTGGATGATAGGCGGCGCGATCCTGCTGCTGGCAGCCGGACTTTGGGGACTTTTTGCGCCGCCGTCGAAAAGCGCGCTGCGGGAAATTCACTGTCTGCGGGGAACGCCCCGCCGCTGGGGACTGTTTGGGGAGAATAATCAGGAGCAGATTAACAATATCTCCCTGGGCATCATCGACCTTATTTACCCTGCCCACTGGCAACCCTACATTACGCAGGATCTTGGGCAACAAACGGATATTGATATTTACCTTGATCGCCATGTCGCCCGCCAGGGCCGTTTTTTATCCCTGCATGATGAAGTGAAAAACTTTCCGTTGCAGCACTGGTTACGCAGCACTGTTATTGCTATCGGTTCGCTGCTGGTGTTGTTTATGCTGCTGTTCTGGATCCCGCTGGATATGCCAATCAAGTTCACGCTATCGTGGATGAAAGGCGCGCAAACCATTGAAGCGACAACGGTAAAACAGCTTGAAAAAGCTGGCGTGCGGGTGGGCGATACGCTGCACCTGAGCGGTAAAGGAATGTGTAATATTCATTCCGGCGCGACCTGGAGCGGCCAGTCTAACTCACCGTTTATGCCGTTCGATTGCTCGCAAATCATCTGGAATGACGCGCCTGCGCTACCGCTGCCGGAATCAGACCTGGTGAATAAAGCGATGGCGCTAAGCCAGGCGGTAAATCGTCAGCTCCATCCAAAACCCGAAGACGACTCGCGCGTCAGCGCATCTTTACGCTCCGCGATCCAAAAATCGGGCATGGTATTATTAGATGACTTTGGCGATATTGTTCTGAAAACTGCTGATTTGTGCGCGGCGGAAGACGAGTGCGTGCGTCTGAAAAATGCGCTGGTTAATCTCGGTAACAGTAAGGACTGGAACGCGCTGGTGAAACGCGCGAACGCCGGCAAACTGGACGGCGTCAACGTGCTGCTACGCCCCGTAAGCGCAGAGTCGCTGGAAAATCTGGTCACGACCTCAACGGCGCCGTTTATTTCTCGCGAGACCGCGCGTGCCGCCCAGTCGCTGAATAGCCCCGCTCCCGGCGGATTCCTGATCGCCAGCGATGAAGGCAGCGAACTGGTTGATCAGGCCTGGCCGTCAACGCCGCTGTATGACTATCCCGCGCAGGAACAGTGGAGCGCCTTCCAGCGTCTGGCGCAAACGCTCATGCAGACGCCATTTAGCGCCGAGGGCATTGTCACCAGCGTGTATACCGATGCCAACGGCACGCAGCATATCAGCCTGCATCGTATCCCCGATAAATCCGGCTGGTGGCGTTACCTCGGCACCACGCTGCTGATGCTGGCAATGATAGTGAGCGCGGTCTACAACGGCATTCAGGCGTTCAGACGTTATCAACGCCACCGTACCCGTATGGCGGACATCCAGGAATACTATGAAAGCTGCCTCAATCCCAGGTTAACCGTCTCTCCGGAAAATCTCATCTGATAGCGCCGCCGTGCGACAGGGTATGCTACCCTGTCGCGCAAATTGCGTTACCCTGGAGTTCCCCATGCATATTGATATTGACTGGCAAAACGTGGATACCGTTTTGCTGGATATGGACGGCACACTGCTCGATCTCGCGTTCGATAACTATTTCTGGCAAAAGCTGGTACCGGAAACCTACGGCGCGCAGCAGGGTATTTCGCCGCAGGACGCGCAGGAATATATTCGTCAGCAGTATCATGCCGTACAGCATACGCTAAACTGGTACTGTCTGGATTACTGGAGCGAGCGTCTGGGTCTGGATATTTGCGCCATGACGACGGCGCAAGGGCCGCGCGCCGTTTTGCGCGACGATACCGTACCGTTTCTGAATGCGTTAAAAGCCAGCGGAAAACGTCGGATTCTGCTCACCAATGCGCATCCACATAACCTGGCGGTGAAGCTGGAGCATACCGGTCTGGCCTCACACCTTGATTTATTACTTTCCACCCACACATTTGGTTATCCCAAAGAGGATCAGCGGTTATGGCGCGCTGTCACTGAGGAAACGGGAATAAGCGCAGAGAAAACGCTGTTTATCGATGACAGCGAACCGATTCTCGACGCCGCCGCCCGGTTTGGTATTCGCTACTGTCTTGGCGTGACGAATCCTGATTCCGGCCTGGCGGAAAAGCACTATACGCGCCATCCGTCCCTGAACGACTACCGCCGTCTGATCCCCTCGCTGATGTGAAGGAGACGCCATGAAAGAAAAGTCCTCCGTTGAGGTCAGACTGGATAAATGGCTGTGGGCCGCGCGTTTTTATAAAACCCGCGCGCTGGCCCGCGAGATGATTGAAGGCGGTAAGGTGCATTACAACGGCCAGCGCAGTAAGCCGAGCAAAATCGTCGAGCTGAACGCAACCCTTACCCTGCGTCAGGGAAATGACGAACGGACGGTGATCGTTAAAGCCATCACCGAACAGCGCCGTCCGGCCAGCGAAGCCGTCGCTCTGTATGAAGAGACGGCGGAAAGCGTGGAAAAACGCGAAAAAATGGCGCAGGCGCGCAAGCTTAACGCCCTGACCATGCCGCATCCGGACAGGCGACCGGACAAGAAAGAGCGCCGCGACCTGTTACGATTTAAACACGGCGACAGCGAATAACTGTCACCCGCAAGAGAGATGATTATGCCGCAACATGACCAATTACATCGTTATCTGTTTGAAAACTTTGCCGTTCGCGGCGAGCTGGTGACCGTTTCGGAAACCTTGCAACAGATCCTCGACAATCATACCTACCCGCAGCCGGTGAAAACCGTACTGGCCGAACTGCTGGTCGCCACTAGCCTGCTGACCGCGACGCTGAAGTTTGCCGGTGACATTACGGTACAGCTCCAGGGCGACGGGCCGTTAAGCCTGGCGGTGATCAATGGCAATAATCAGCAGCAGATGCGCGGCGTGGCTCGCGTTCAGGGCGATATCCCTGACAATGCGGATCTCAAAACGCTGGTTGGCAACGGCTATCTGGTGATCACCATTACGCCGGAAGAGGGTGAACGCTATCAGGGCGTGGTGGGTCTGGAAGGCGATACTCTGGCGGCGTGCCTGGAAGATTACTTCCTGCGCTCCGAGCAGTTGCCGACGCGCCTGTTTATCCGTACCGGCGATGTCGACGGTAAACCGGCGGCAGGTGGAATGTTGCTCCAGGTGATGCCGGCACAGAACGCGCAGGCGGAGGATTTCGACCATCTGGCTATGTTGACGGAAACCATTAAAAGCGAAGAGCTGCTGACGTTACCGGCAAATGACGTGCTGTGGCGTTTGTATCACGAAGAAGAAGTCACGCTCTACGATCCGCAAGATGTTGAATTCAAATGCACCTGTTCACGCGAACGTTGCGCGGGCGCGCTGAAAACATTGCCGGATGAAGAAGTGGACAGCATTCTGGCGGAAGAAGGTGAAATCGATATGCACTGCGATTACTGCGGCAATCATTACCTGTTCAATGCGATGGATATCGCGGAGATCCGTAACAACGCCTCTCCTGCCGATCCACAGGTTCATTAATCGCCTTTCAGTCGACAACATCATTGCCTGATGGCGCTGCGCTTATCTGGCCTACAGCATCCCGCTCCGTAGGCCGGATAAGGCATTTATGCCGCCATCCGGCAAAAAGCTTACTCGTTGTAGTAATCCACATCCAACCGCTGACCATCAACAATGATATCGCGCCAGGCTTTGGGGGCTGAGTCTAACCGATGCCCGGCAATCGCGTGCAACAGTTGCGTCTTAGAAAACCCGTCCGGCAATCGGGCGAACGCTTTCTGCGTCCATTTCCCCTCTTTTAAGCCGTAGACCTGGCTCTCGGCAACAATAAAGTTATACAGCACCTGCTCAGGCTGACCGTCGCCGTTAAGATCCTGACTCACCAGAACGCAGGCATCCGGTTCAAGGCAGGAATCGTCCGAATAACTCTGCTCTTTGACAAACGCCCAAAATGCGGCATCCGGCTTCTGGCTACCGGGCGCAATCATCACCACCCGCGCTAAATCGTCCGCCGTCGGAGAGACCTTATTTCTCTGCAAAAACGTCATCAGTTTACGATTGCGCTTTCTGTTCTGCGTAAACGCCTCGTCATCCCGCAACGATTTCAGCGCTTCCTGGCCAGGTTTGCCGCTGTGATCCAGCATATACAGGCTGATCTGATCCGCAGTAATTTTACCGCTATGGTAACGCGCCATATGGCTGTTGACGCTAATACGCCAGACATCAAGTACAGGCGAGGCCAGCAACAGCAATATCACCAGCGTCAACAAAGAGACGCTCAGTATCACCTTGCCTTGCCACTCACCAGGGTCGCGTCCGCGGCGTAACAGACCGATCAGATAACCGAAGGACCATACCAGCAAGACAGACGCCGTCAGCGCGCCATACAGACGATCCGGCGTCCAGCCGTATTGCTGAATGCGTACCCATAACGCCCAGCCCGCCAGCAGCATATATATCGGGGCAACGCACAGCGAGGCGCTAATCATGCCGCGTAGTACGCGCGGATAGGGTAATACGCGCTTTTGCGGTTCATTGACAATCGCCACGAGGAGCAGCAGCATCAGCGTCAGCGTGGATAGCAGCCCCGCAGCGGAAACACGCGCAGAAATCGCCTCCAGTCCGGTAAAGGGTAACGTCACAATAAACAGCAATGCCAGCAGCGACACCACCGGCAGTAAACCTGTCGCGATCAGCGTCAACAGCTTTTGCACCGCCGCCACAAGGCGCGACTGCGTGCGGGCGAGAATGACCGCCAGCGCCGTAATCAGGCCGATGGTCACATAAATAAAGGCTTCAGTTTCAAAGAAAAGGGTGCTGAAAAAGCGGATGCCCACCAGCCTGAATAGCGCGCTCCAGAGCAGAAGCACCAGCCAGAACAGTCCGTTGGCGACCAGGACGATAAACAATGTCAGTACGTTATGCCATAACCGCAGATAAAACTGGGGATAACGCGCCGAACCGGTTTGCGAATGTAACTGATATTGCATCCAGGGTAAGACCAGCATCGCCATCAACACAAGCCGGAGACCATACAGCCAGAGGAGCTCGGCCAGGCGCCATTTCTCCACCGCCTCAACCTGCCATTTCAGCCAGCCGCTCATTGCCAGCACGACCACAAAGGTCAGCCCCAGCCAGCCCCACAGCGCGCGCTGTTTAAAAGAAACCACGGTAAGCAATAGCATTGACGACAACGCTATCGTCGCAGGCATACCATAGAACAGCCAGTCGCTATTTTGTGGTACCAGCCAGGCCATCAGCAGGTAGCACAAGACGCCCTGCAGCAAACCGGTGAGCAACATACCCCAGCGAGTAGTACGTGAAAGCGCTACACTTTCCATGTCGTTATCCAGAATGATGAGAAAGCCGCATTATTGCACCATCTGTTCACCGCCAGGCGTCGTCATGCATAATTCAGAAAAAAACGCAGAGAGGTGAATCGATATTGTTCATGTTGGTGTTACGTAACTTTCTTACATGAATGCGATTACAGTCACATTATGTCGGTCAAAAACACTTCCTTTTAACGTTTTCAGAACATTTTCCACAACAAAAGTAGGTTTCCTGCCATAATAACCGCCGCTGCGTGACAGGAGTCACAGTGTTTTTCGTCAATCGTGATTTTGTCCAGATACGTAAATCTATGAGCCTTGTCGCGGTTAACCAACCTCAAAAAACCTTACTATTTTCGGTAATATATATTGGCTAAGGAGCAGTGATATGCGCGTTAACAATTTAACCCCGCAAGATCTCAAGGCTTATGGTATCAACGACGTCCAGGATATCGTTTACAATCCCAGCTACGACACCCTTTATCAGGAAGAACTTAATCCTGGTCTGGAAGGCTATGAGCGTGGCGTGTTAACTAACCTGGGCGCTGTTGCCGTTGATACCGGTATTTTTACCGGTCGTTCGCCTAAGGATAAGTACATTGTTCGCGACGACACCACGCGTGATACGCTGTGGTGGTCCGATAAGGGTAAAGGTAAAAACGATAATAAGCCGCTTTCCCAGGAAACCTGGCAACACCTGAAAGGTCTGGTGACGCATCAGCTTTCTGGTAAACGCTTATTCATTGTTGATGCGTTCTGCGGCGCAAATGCCGATACGCGTCTTTCCGTGCGCTTTATTACGGAAGTCGCCTGGCAGGCCCACTTCGTTAAAAATATGTTCATTCGCCCAACGGACGAAGAGCTGGTAGGCTTCAAACCTGACTTTATTGTCATGAACGGCGCGAAGTGCACCAACCCGCAGTGGAAAGAGCAAGGGCTGAACTCGGAAAACTTCGTGGCGTTCAACCTGACTGAACGTATTCAGCTTATTGGCGGCACCTGGTACGGCGGCGAAATGAAAAAAGGAATGTTCTCGGTAATGAACTACCTGCTGCCGCTCAAAGGTATCGCCTCAATGCACTGTTCCGCCAACGTGGGTGAAAAAGGCGATGTCGCGGTCTTCTTCGGCCTTTCCGGTACCGGAAAAACCACTCTGTCCACCGACCCGAAACGTCGTCTGATTGGCGATGATGAGCACGGTTGGGATGACGACGGCGTGTTCAACTTTGAAGGCGGCTGCTACGCCAAAACCATCAAACTGTCGAAAGAAGCGGAGCCAGAAATTTATCATGCGATTCGCCGTGATGCGCTGCTGGAAAACGTCACCGTGCGCGAAGACGGCAGCGTTGATTTCGACGATGGTTCCAAAACCGAAAACACCCGCGTCTCTTACCCGATCTACCATATCGATAATATCGTTAAGCCCGTGTCCAAAGCAGGTCACGCCACCAAGGTTATCTTCCTGACGGCGGACGCCTTCGGCGTGTTGCCGCCGGTTTCCCGTTTAACCGCTAACCAGACGCAGTACCACTTCCTGTCGGGTTTCACCGCTAAACTGGCCGGCACCGAACGCGGCGTCACCGAACCGACCCCCACCTTCTCCGCCTGCTTCGGCGCCGCGTTCCTGACGCTGCACCCGACGCAGTATGCTGAGGTGCTGGTGAAACGTATGCAGGCAGCAGGCGCGCAGGCTTATCTGGTTAACACCGGCTGGAATGGCACCGGCAAACGTATCTCCATCAAAGATACGCGCGCGATTATCGACGCCATTCTGAACGGTTCTCTTGATAACGCGGAAACCTTCCGTCTGCCGCTGTTCGATCTGGCGATCCCGACTGAACTGCCAGGCGTGGATACCCACATTCTCGACCCGCGTAACACCTACGCGTCGCCGGAACAATGGCAGGAAAAAGCCACCGCGCTGGCGAAACTGTTCATTGAGAACTTCGAGAAGTATACGGATACCCCGGCAGGCGAAGCGCTGGTTAGCGCCGGACCGAAGCTGTAAGGAACAGGCCGGATGGCGGCTTTGAACAGCGTCATCCAGCGTTAAGAAGAAAGGGAGGGTAATACCTCCCTTTCTTATGCCTCTTTTGTCGTCCCCTGGACGCGAGCCACAGGAACCGGTAGCCAGGCGCGAATCGACAATCCGCCACGCTCGCTGGTGCCAATCTCCAGCATCCCGTTATGGTTATCAATAATGCGCTGCACAATCGCCAGCCCCAGCCCTGTACCGCTGGTGCTACGGGCGCTGTCGCCGCGTACAAAAGGCTGGAACAGATGTTTACGCTGCTCCGGCTTAATGCCCGGCCCGTCATCTTCTACCTGGAACCAGGCGCGATGCGACTCGGTGCCGCTACTGACCTTAATCCAGCCGTTGCCATAACGGGCAGCATTAACCACCATATTCGCCACCGCGCGCTTAATCGAGAGCGGGTGCATTTTCACCTGGATGCTGCCTGCCTGAAGCGCAGTGTTAATCTCACGCTCATAGCCGCTTTCCGCCGCAATCACCTCGCCCAGTACGGAATTGAGATCCGCCATCTCCATTGGCATTTCCTGACCGGTACGCAGATAGTCAATAAACTGTTCGATAATGGCGTTACACTCTTCGATGTCTTTATTGATCGACTCCGCGAGATAACCGTCTTCCTCGCCCATCATCTCCGTCGCCAGACGAATACGGGTCAGCGGCGTGCGCAAGTCGTGGCTGACGCCCGCCATCAATAGCGTACGGTCATCGGCCAATTGTTTCACGCCGGCTGCCATATGGTTAAACGCCCGGGTCACAGAGCGCACCTCAGAGGCGCCATATTCACGCAGCGGCGGCGGGATAATTCCCTTCCCTACCTGCAAGGCGGCATGTTCAAGATCCACTAACGGTCGGTTCTGTATACGAATAAACAGCCACGCGCCGCCTATCGCCAGGAGCATGATCGCCAGCGTGTAACGGAAAAGCGGAGAAAAATCGCCCTGATGAATCTCGGTCAGCGGCACGCGCACCCAGATATTGGGCGACAGCCAGGTTTTGAGCCACACGACGGGCGAGCTTTTGTTGACCTCAACGCGCACTTCCGTCGGGCCGCCTAATTGCTGCGCCATCTGGTGGCTTAAGAATTCGTAGTGTTGCGCCCAACGCAACCCGGCCTCTTCAGCGGCTTCGTTGGTGTAGAGAGAGATCCCCAGCTCGCGATAGATTTCCCGACGAAACGCAGGCGGCACGACTAACTGCGTGCCGTCCTCCAGTTGCAGCTTATCGGTCATCAGCATACGGACTTCGTAAGCCAGAACCTTATTAAACTGCTGGAGGCTCGGCAAAATCGCGAAGTTCAGCACCACCAGGTAGGTCGTCACCAGGCTGACGAACAGCAAGGTGACGATGAGCAACAGCGTGCGGGCAAATGAACTTCGCGGCGAGAAGCGCATTCGCCTCATGCTTTAGAACCGTCCGGTACGAAGACGTAGCCCAGGCCCCAGACGGTCTGAATATAACGCGGATGCGCCGGATCTTCTTCCACCATACGGCGCAGGCGGGAGATCTGGACGTCGATGGAGCGTTCCATCGCGGAATACTCGCGGCCACGGGCCAGATTCATCAGCTTGTCGCGAGAGAGCGGCTCGCGCGGATGGCTGACTAACGCTTTCAGTACCGCAAACTCCCCGCTGGTCAGCGGCATCGGTTCATCTTCACGGAACATCTCGCGCGTACCGAGGTTCAGTTTAAACTTACCGAACGCGATAACGGCCTCTTCCTGCGACGGCGCGCCGGGCAGTTCGTTTGCCTGACGACGTAGCACGGCGCGGATACGCGCCAACAGCTCGCGCGGGTTAAACGGTTTAGGAATGTAGTCATCGGCGCCGATTTCCAGCCCGACGATACGGTCAACTTCTTCACCCTTCGCCGTGACCATAATGATCGGCATTGGATTACTTTGACTACGCAGGCGACGACAAATCGACAGACCATCTTCACCTGGCAGCATTAAATCCAGTACCATGAGATGGAAAGATTCACGGGTCAGCAGACGATCCATCTGCTCGGCGTTAGCGACGCTTCGAACCTGGAAGCCCTGCTCGGTCAGATAACGTTCCAGTAGCGCCCGCAGACGCATATCGTCATCAACCACCAGAATCTTATAATTCTCTTGCATTGTCTGTACTCCCAAAGGTTCGCAACAAATGTAAGTGTGTATTCTTAAAAAAGCTCACGTGAGTCACCAGCAAATTCTGGTATGAATTTCAGGCTAAATTGTTACAAAGCATATTTAACAGCAGCTTAAATATACAATTAATCGGCAACCCCATTATTTATTCTGTCGGGACGATCACGTTATACCCCGTGTGCGCAATATCGACAGCAAAGGTAAATCAACGAGATGAAAACGCCCCTGATCACCCGCGAAGGGTACGAAACACTCAAACAAGAGCTCAATTATCTCTGGCGTGAAGAGCGCCCGGAGGTCACCAAAAAAGTGACCTGGGCTGCGAGTCTGGGCGACCGCAGCGAGAATGCCGACTATCAGTATAATAAAAAGCGCCTGCGTGAGATCGACAGACGCGTCAGATATCTGACCAAATGCATGGAAAATCTCAAAATCGTGGATTATTCCCCGCAGCAGGAGGGCAAAGTCTTCTTCGGCGCCTGGGTGGAAATTGAAAATGATGACGGCGATACGCTGAAGTTCCGCATTGTCGGCTACGATGAAATTTTCGGACGTAAGGATTACATCTCTATCGACTCGCCGATGGCGCGGGCGCTACTGAAAAAAGAAGTGGGCGATCTGGCGGTGGTCAACACCCCTGTCGGCGAAGCAAACTGGTACGTCAATGCGATCGAATACGTCAAATAAGACAAGAAGAATCCTAAGCCCCCGCTGATGGCTGGCATTTTTGCCAGCCAATCCGTATAACTATCCCCTGATTTTTATCCTGAAGACGAAGCTAACCCATGATGAATGATTCTTTCTGCCGCATTATTGCGGGTGAAATCCAGGCAAATGCCGGGCAGGTTGAAGCTGCCGTTCGCCTGCTTGACGAAGGGAACACCGTGCCGTTTATCGCACGTTATCGTAAAGAAATCACCGGCGGTCTGGATGACACGCAGTTGCGTAACCTGGAAACGCGTCTGGGCTATCTGCGTGAGCTGGAAGACAGGCGTCAGGCCATCCTCAAGTCCATTTCCGAACAAGGCAAACTGACCGATGAGCTGGCTGGCGCCATCAACGCTACGTTAAGTAAGACCGAGCTCGAAGACCTCTACCTGCCCTATAAACCTAAACGCCGCACCCGTGGACAAATCGCCATTGAAGCCGGCCTTGAGCCGCTGGCCGATCTGCTCTGGAACGAGCCGTCCCACGATCCTGACGTGGAAGCGGCAAAGTACATTGATGGCGACAAAGGCGTGGCGGACACGAAAGCCGCGCTCGACGGCGCACGCTACATTCTGATGGAGCGCTTTGCCGAAGACGCCGCATTGCTGGCGAAAGTGCGTGATTACCTGTGGAAGAACGCCCATCTGGTCGCCACAGTCGTGAACGGCAAAGAGGAAGAAGGGGCAAAATTCCGCGACTATTTCGACCATCATGAGCCCATTGCTAACGTCCCGTCTCACCGTGCGCTGGCCATGTTCCGTGGTCGTAACGAAGGCATTCTGCAACTTTCGCTCAATGCCGACCCACAGTTTGATGAGCCGCCGAAAGAGAGCTACTGCGAGCAGATCATCATGGACCATCTCGGCCTGCGGCTAAATAACGCCCCGGCGGATAGCTGGCGCAAAGGCGTAGTGAGCTGGACGTGGCGTATCAAAGTCTTAATGCACCTCGAAACCGAACTGATGGGCACCGTGCGCGAACGTGCGGAAGATGAAGCGATTAACGTGTTTGCCCGTAACCTGCACGACCTGCTGATGGCAGCCCCCGCAGGCCTGCGCGCTACAATGGGCCTTGATCCTGGCCTGCGTACCGGCGTAAAAGTCGCTGTCGTTGACGGCACCGGCAAGCTGGTGGCGACGGATACCATTTATCCGCATACCGGTCAGGCGGCCAAAGCGGCTACCGTGATCGCCGCGCTGTGCGAAAAATACCACGTCGAACTGGTCGCGATTGGCAACGGTACGGCCTCGCGTGAAACCGAACGCTTCTATCTCGACGTACAGAAACAGTTCCCGAACGTGACGGCGCAAAAAGTGATCGTCAGCGAAGCGGGGGCGTCCGTGTATTCCGCTTCTGAGCTGGCGGCGCAGGAGTTTCCGGATCTCGACGTCTCCCTGCGCGGCGCGGTCTCTATCGCGCGTCGTCTGCAGGATCCGCTGGCGGAACTGGTGAAAATCGATCCGAAATCGATCGGCGTCGGCCAATATCAACACGATGTCAGCCAGACCCAGTTGGCCCGTAAGCTGGATGCGGTGGTCGAAGACTGCGTAAACGCCGTCGGCGTCGATTTGAATACCGCCTCCGTACCGCTGCTGACCCGCGTCGCGGGCTTAACGCGCATGATGGCGCAAAACATCGTCGCCTGGCGCGATGAGAACGGTCAGTTCCAGAATCGCCAGCAACTGTTGAAGGTGAGCCGTCTGGGGCCGAAAGCGTTTGAGCAGTGCGCGGGCTTCCTGCGTATTAACCACGGCGATAACCCGCTGGATGCCTCCACCGTCCACCCGGAAGCCTATCCGGTTGTCGAACGCATTCTGGCGGCGACGCAGCAAGCGCTAAAAGATCTGATGGGCAACAGCAACGAATTGCGTCACCTCAAGGCCGCTGATTTTACCGACGATAAATTCGGCGTGCCGACCGTGAGCGATATCATCAAAGAGCTGGAAAAACCGGGCCGCGACCCGCGTCCTGAATTTAAAACCGCGCAATTCGCCGATGGCGTTGAAACCATGAACGACCTGCTACCGGGGATGATTCTGGAAGGGGCGGTCACTAACGTCACTAACTTCGGCGCGTTTGTCGATATCGGCGTTCATCAGGATGGCCTGGTGCATATCTCCTCGCTCTCGAATAAGTTCGTCGACGATCCGCACACCGTGGTAAAAGCCGGCGACATCGTGAAGGTGAAAGTGCTGGAAGTGGATCTGCAACGTAAGCGTATCGCGCTGACGATGCGTCTGGACGAACAGCCCGGCGAAACCGCCGCTCGCCGCGGCGGCGGCGGCGCCGATCGCGCTCAGGGCAACCGCCCGGCGTCAAAAGCGGCGAAACCGCGCGGTCGTGACGCCCAGCCAGCCGGTAACAGCGCCATGATGGACGCGCTGGCAGCGGCAATGGGGAAAAAACGCTAATCGGGTAATACGCAGGCCGGGTTACTTCTTATCCGGCCTGCGATTTTGCAATACGTCCAACCCTTTCTTTTTTAATTAACAATTAAATCTTACCCATTAGAATCTGTTAATTAATTTCCCTCTGCTATCCGCACTATTAATTATCACTTTATTAACAGATGAAACCTTAATTAAACATTAAAAACGGTGAATATTTGCACATTAGGGGTATTTGCAAAAAGACAAATAAATGTTGAGCCATATCAACATCGGCGCAAATTATCGCTTATTTGTACATTCCGTCACATTTTAATCGTTGAAGATAGAAACCATTCTCATTATCATTGTGTTGTTGATTATTTACTCTTTCCTTCGTTGGCTAAACATCGGGTCTCCTGCCGCCCCCCTGAGCGCCGCATGAGGTATACATCCAGTTAGTAAGAAACAAGTAGGTCGTATGCAATTCACTCCTGACACTGCGTGGAAAATCACCGGCTTTGCGCGTGAAATCAGCCCGGCGTATCGTCAAAAACTGCTTTCGCTCGGCATGTTGCCCGGCTCTTCATTTAATGTCGTCCGCGTCGCGCCCTTAGGCGATCCGATCCATATCGAAACACGACGCGTGAGTCTGGTTTTGCGTAAAAAGGATTTGGCGTTAATAGAAGTGGAAGCGGTTTCCTGTTAATACAGTGAGTCTATAAAAATGAAAAAATTAACCATTGGTTTAATTGGTAATCCTAATTCCGGCAAGACCACCTTATTTAACCAACTCACCGGCGCGCGTCAGCGCGTGGGGAACTGGGCGGGCGTCACCGTCGAGCGTAAAGAGGGCCAGTTCGCGACAACTGACCACCAGGTCACGCTGGTAGATTTACCCGGCACCTATTCTCTGACGACCATCTCGTCACAAACCTCTCTCGACGAACAGATCGCCTGCCACTACATCCTGAGCGGCGACGCCGACCTGTTGATAAACGTTGTGGACGCCTCCAATCTGGAGCGCAACCTCTATTTGACGCTGCAACTGCTGGAGCTGGGTATCCCCTGTATTGTCGCGCTCAACATGCTGGATATCGCCGAAAAACAGCAGGTTCGTATTGATGTCGACGCTCTGTCCACGCGTCTGGGTTGCCCTGTCGTACCGCTGGTATCGACTCGCGGCCGCGGTATCGAGGCGCTGAAACTGGCCATTGACCGTCACAACGCTAACGACAACGTCGAACTGGTGCATTATGCCCAGCCGCTGCTGCGCGAAGCGGGTTTCCTGGCCGACGCGATGGCCCAGGAGATGCCTTTACAACAGCGCCGCTGGCTGGGTCTGCAAATGCTGGAGGGCGATATCTACAGCCGGGCTTACGCAGGCGAGGCGGCGCAAAACCTGGACACCTCCCTGGCCCGTCTGAAGGACGAAATGGACGACCCGGCGCTGCATATCGCCGACGCCCGTTACCAGTGTATCGCCGCTATTTGCGACGTGGTCAGCAATACCCTGACAGCCGAACCCAGCCGCTTCACCAGGGCGGTCGATAAAATTATTCTGAACCGCTTCCTCGGCTTACCGATTTTTTTGTTCGTGATGTACCTGATGTTCCTGCTCGCCATTAACATCGGCGGCGCGTTGCAACCCCTGTTTGATGCCGGTTCCGTCGCCATCTTTATTCATGGCATTCAATGGATTGGCTACACGTTGCACTTCCCGGATTGGTTAACCATCTTCCTGGCGCAAGGTCTTGGCGGCGGGATCAATACCGTCCTGCCGCTGGTGCCGCAAATCGGGATGATGTACCTGTTCCTCTCCTTCCTTGAAGACTCCGGTTATATGGCGCGCGCGGCCTTCGTCATGGATCGCCTGATGCAGGCGCTGGGACTACCGGGTAAATCCTTCGTGCCGCTGATTGTCGGCTTCGGCTGTAACGTGCCTTCCGTGATGGGCGCCCGCACGCTTGACGCTCCGCGCGAACGTCTGATGACCATCATGATGGCGCCGTTTATGTCCTGTGGCGCGCGCCTGGCGATTTTCGCCGTCTTTGCCGCCGCCTTCTTCGGGCAAAACGGCGCGCTGGCGGTCTTCTCGCTGTACGTGCTGGGTATTGTCATGGCGGTATTAACCGGCCTGATGCTGAAGCATACCATTATGCGCGGCGAAGCCTCTCCGTTTGTGATGGAGCTGCCGGTTTACCACGTCCCGCATATCAAGAGCCTGATCATCCAGACCTGGCAACGCCTGAAAGGTTTTGTACTACGCGCCGGTAAAGTCATTATCATCGTGAGTATTTTCCTGAGCGCGTTTAACAGTTTCTCGCTGAGCGGCAAAATCGTCGATAACATTAATGACTCCGCCCTCGCCTCTGTAAGCCGGGTCATCACGCCAGTCTTTAAACCGATCGGCGTCCATGAGGATAACTGGCAAGCGACCGTGGGTCTGTTTACGGGCGCCATGGCTAAAGAAGTTGTCGTCGGTACGCTGAACACGCTCTACACCGCCGAAAATATTCAGGACGAAGCGTTTAATCCTGCCGACTTCCACCTCGGCGATGAACTGCTGGGCGCGGTTGACGATACCTGGCAAAGCCTGAAAGACACCTTTAGCCTGAGCGTACTAGCTAACCCGATCGAAGCGAGTAAAGGCGACGGCGAAATGGCAACCGGCGCGATGGGCGTGATGGATCAAAAATTCGGCAGCGCCGCGGCGGCGTACAGTTACCTGATTTTTGTCCTGCTTTACGTACCGTGTATCTCGGTAATGGGCGCTATCGCCCGCGAGTCCAGCCGCGGCTGGATGGGCTTCTCCATCCTGTGGGGACTGAATATCGCCTATTCGCTCGCCACGCTGTTCTACCAGGTTACCAGCTTCAGTCAACACCCGACATACAGTCTGATCTGTATTCTGGCAGTGATCGTCTTTAACGTTGTGGTGTTAAGCCTGTTGCGCCGCGCCCGCAGCCGTGTAGACATTGAACTGCTGGCAACCCGCAAAAACGTCAGTTCCTGTTGTTCGGGCACTGCGGGCAATTGTCACTAAGGGATGTAAAAAATGGCTTCATTGATACAGGTTCGCGATCTACTGGCGCTACGGGGGCGTATGGAGGCAACGCAGATCAGCCATACGCTGCACGCTCCGCAGCCCATGATCGACGCCATGCTGAATCAACTGGAGATCATGGGTAAAGCGGTACGTATCCCGGAAGAAGCGGACGGCTGCCTTTCAGGCAGCTGTAAAAGTTGTCCGGAAGGTAAAGCCTGCCTGCGCGAATGGTGGGCCTTGCGTTGACCTTCGCCGGGTAGCGGCATAACGCGTCTTATCCGGCCTTTATCCCGCATTATGTTGCCCGGTACGCGTCACGCTGCCGGGCAATTTTGCGTCATGCCTTCCACAAAGATGAAAGCGTTACCGCCGTGCGCATTTATCTCCCCATGCGCCTCGCAAGCGCACTAATCCTCTACTGCAATCAGCCCGGTCTGCGCGTAGCGTCACGCCATTGAACTTCACCGATGACGGATCGATATGGCGACCTCAACAACATCCACGCCGCATGACGCGGTATTCAAACAGTTTCTATGCCACCCCGATACTGCACGGGATTTTTTGGAAATTCATCTCCCGACGACATTACGTCAAATCTGTAATCTAAATACGTTACGGCTGGAGTCCGGTAGCTTTATTGAAGAGGATTTACGCCCCCATTATTCCGATATTCTTTGGTCGCTGGAAACAAGTGAAGGTGAAGGTTACATTTACGTGGTTATTGAACATCAGAGTACGCCGGACGCGCATATGGCATTTCGGCTGATGCGTTACGCAATGGCTGCAATGCAACGGCATCTGGAGGCCGGGCATAAGACGTTGCCGTTAGTGGTGCCAATGCTGTTTTATCACGGAAACCGCAGCCCCTATCCGTTCTCATTATGCTGGCTGGATGAATTTGCCGACCCGGTGATGGCGCGTAAGCTATACGCCACCGCCTTTCCTCTGGTCGATATTACGGTCGTGCCGGACGACGAGATTATGCGACACCGACGGGTCGCGCTGCTGGAACTCATACAAAAACACATCCGCCAGCGTGATCTGATGGGGCTTGTCGAACAGCTGGTCGCCCTGCTGGTTAAGGGATACGCTAATGACACCCAGCTTCAAAGTTTGTTTAATTACATGATGCACACTGGCGACGCCGCGCGCTTCAATACGTTTATCCGCCAGGTGGCTATGCGTATCCCACAGCATAAGGAGAAGATCATGACTATCGCAGACAGATTACGTCAGGAAGGACATCGTAACGGGTTACAGCAAGGCAAGCAGGAAGGCCAACGGCTCGCCGCATTGCGCATTGCCCGCTCCATGCTAAACGATGGTTTCGATCGCGATACCGTGCTTAGGGTTACCGGGCTGGCGCCTGCCGATCTGGCGTCTGAAAGCCATTAATCTGGCAGAATGGTCCGGGCCCGGCAACGCCCTGGTTACAGCGATGATTTTAGCGTCATCAGCGCCTGACAAAACGCCGCCGGATGCGAGATAAACGGCGCATGGGCCGCCTTCGCCATTATCTGTGATGTACTGTGCGGCCATAACGTATCGAGCAAAGGCACGATTTTACGCGGCACCAGACCGTCCAGATAACCATACAAACGCAAAAACGGCATGTTCACATTTTTAAGCGCTTCTCGTAGATCGACCGTTTTTAAGATTTCCAGTCCGCCATTGAGCGCGTCTACATCCGGCATAGGCTGCGCCAGCACCACGCTTTTTAAGGTGCGGGCATCCTGACGCGCCGTCTCCGTCCCTAACGTTTGCAGCGCCAGAAAACGCTCCACCGTGCGCTGAAAATCGTCGCTAAGCTGCTGCTGGAATCCGCCGAGGATTTCTGGTTTTATTCCCGGCCACCCCTCACGCGCGCTAAAGCATGGCGAAGAGGCGACTGTCACCAGCGCCTGAACGCGTTCAGGGTGGGTGAGCGCCATCTGACTCGCCACCAGGCCACCCAGGCTCCAGCCAAGCCAGATAGCCTGGTCCGGCGCGTTTTTCGCTACCTGCGCCGTCATCTCTTCAAACGTCATAGCGCCAAACCCCGAGCTGCGACCATAGCCCGGCAAGTCGACCAGATGCAGCGTAAAATGCGAGCCGAGTTCCTCGCGAATGCAATGCCATACCTCCGCGTTCAATCCCCACCCGTGCAGCAGCACAAGATGACAATTTCCCTCGCCGTAGGTCTGCCACCAGATGTCATTCATCAGTTACTGTTCTCTTTTGTCTAACAAGGATGCACCTATGCTAACAGTACCGGGATTATGCTGGCTATGCCGAATGCCGCTGGCGTTAAGCCACTGGGGGATTTGTTCCGTATGCGCGCGCGCCGTCCGCCAGCGCGTCAGCCTGTGTCCGCAATGTGGATTACCCGCCGCGCATCCTTCGCTCCCCTGCGGTCGCTGCCTGCAAAAACCTCCGCCCTGGCAGCGTCTGGTGAGCGTCAGTGACTATACGCCGCCCTTGAGTTTACTGGTGCATCAGCTTAAATTTACCCGCCGTAGCGAAATTGCCGCCGCTCTGGCGCGTCTACTGTTGCAGGAAGTCCTCATGGCGCGCCGCAGCACTGGCTTGCAGCTTCCCGACAGAATCGTCAGCGTTCCGCTCTGGTCGCGCCGACACTGGCGGCGGGGATTTAACCAAAGCGATCTGTTATGCCAACCGTTAGCGCGCTGGCTGGGCTGCGCGTGGGACAGCCAGACCATCACGCGGGTACGGGCAACCGCAACACAACATCATCTCAGCGCCAGGTTACGTAAGCGCAATTTGAAAAACGCGTTTCGCCTTGAATTGCCGGTACAGGGTCTCCATATGGTTATTGTGGATGATGTCGTCACTACCGGAAGTACCGTCGCGGAAATCGCGCAACTGCTTTTGCGCAACGGCGCAGCGACTGTCCAGGTATGGTGCCTGTGTCGAACCTTGTAGAGCCTCGATGATGGGCGTATTATAACCAACTAAAATAGTCAACTATTAGGCCATTACTATGATCCGTATTTCCGATGCTGCACAAGCGCACTTTGCCAAACTGCTGGCAAATCAGGAAGAAGGGACGCAAATCCGCGTATTTGTCATTAATCCCGGCACTCCTAACGCAGAGTGCGGTGTTTCTTATTGTCCGCCCGACGCCGTAGAAGCCACCGATACTGCACTGAAATTTGACCTGTTGACCGCTTATGTCGACGAGCTGAGCGCGCCCTATCTGGAAGACGCGGAAATTGATTTCGTGACCGACCAGCTAGGTTCTCAACTTACATTGAAAGCGCCAAACGCGAAGATGCGCAAAGTGGCCGATGACGCGCCGCTGATGGAGCGCGTGGAATATGCTCTGCAATCGCAGATTAACCCACAGTTGGCGGGCCACGGCGGTCGCGTCTCGCTGATGGAAATTACCGATGAAGGCTATGCAATTCTGCAGTTTGGCGGCGGTTGTAACGGTTGCTCGATGGTTGACGTCACGCTGAAAGAAGGGATCGAGAAACAGTTGCTGAATGAATTCCCGGAACTGAAAGGGGTTCGCGATCTGACCGAACACCAGCGCGGCGAGCACTCATACTACTAAGATTTTCCCCGCATCCATGCCCGATGGCGCTTGCGCCTGTCGGGCCTTGTCTGCCCCACCGTAGGCCGAATAAGGCGTCTACGCCGCCATCCGGCGCTATCAGCCACATCTCAGAACGATGGTCCTTCTTCTTGCGCCGATAACATGACCTGTGTCTCATAATTTAAATTTTGCCTGCCAGGGTCATTTTCAACACCCATATGTTACCCGTATCATTCTTATGGGCACCTAACATCCATATAACATCTGACTACGCTCATTCGTTTCAACGGTAATCAGTATTGGTGCTATTGCGACTCTGTTCCCGTCGGGAACAACAGGAATTTGTCGTCGAAACAATGACGTTACCCATAACAAAGTAAAGGCCAGGTAAATCATGCCATTAGTCATCGTTGCTATCGGTGTTATCTTGTTACTTCTTCTGATGATCCGCTTCAAAATGAACGGATTTATCGCCCTTGTCCTGGTAGCGCTCGCTGTCGGGTTGATGCAGGGAATGCCGCTGGATAAAGTCATCGGCTCCATCAAAGCCGGTGTCGGCGGTACGCTTGGCAGTCTGGCCCTGATTATGGGGTTCGGCGCCATGCTGGGCAAAATGCTTGCCGACTGCGGCGGCGCTCAACGTATCGCCACTACCCTGATCGCGAAATTTGGTAAAAAGCATATTCAGTGGGCCGTAGTGTTAACCGGCTTTACCGTCGGCTTCGCTCTGTTCTATGAAGTGGGCTTCGTTCTGATGCTGCCGCTGGTATTCACCATTGCCGCAGCGGCGAATATCCCGTTACTGTACGTCGGCGTGCCGATGGCCGCGGCGCTCTCCGTCACACACGGCTTCCTGCCGCCGCACCCGGGTCCAACCGCGATCGCCACGATTTTCCATGCCGATATGGGTAAGACGCTGCTGTTTGGTACGATTCTGGCAATCCCGACCGTGATCCTTGCCGGACCGGTTTACGCCCGTTTCCTGAAAGGTATCGATAAGCCGATCCCGGAAGGCCTGTACAGCGCGAAAACTTTTACGGAAGAAGAGATGCCGGGCTTTGGCGTCAGCGTCTGGACGTCGCTGGTTCCGGTGATTCTGATGGCGATGCGTGCGGTTGCCGAGATGATTCTGCCAAAAGGCCACGCTTTCCTGCCCGTTGCCGAGTTCCTGGGCGACCCGGTAATGGCTACGTTAATTGCCGTACTGATTGCGATGTTCACCTTTGGCCTGAACCGCGGGCGTTCCATGGATCAGATTAACGATACGCTGGTCTCTTCCATCAAAATTATCGCCATGATGCTGCTGATCATCGGCGGCGGCGGCGCGTTCAAGCAGGTGCTGGTCGATAGCGGCGTGGATAAATACATCGCTTCAATGATGCATGAAACCAATGTCTCTCCGCTGTTGATGGCGTGGTCTATCGCGGCGGTGCTGCGTATCGCGCTGGGCTCTGCGACTGTCGCGGCGATTACCGCAGGCGGCATTGCGGCGCCGCTGATCGCCACTACCGGCGTTAGCCCTGAACTGATGGTTATCGCAGTCGGTTCCGGGAGCGTGATTTTCTCTCACGTCAACGACCCGGGCTTCTGGCTATTCAAAGAGTATTTCAATTTGACTATCGGCGAGACCATTAAATCCTGGTCGATGCTGGAAACGATCATCTCCGTCTGCGGCCTGATCGGCTGTCTGCTACTGGGTATGGTGGTTTAAGCGAGGCGGCTTGTAGGCCGGATAAGGTAGCAATGTGCGCCAGGATTGCCTGATGGCGCTGCGCTTATCAGGCCTACGTGCTCTCACCATCATAAAGCCGGGGAAATCCCCGGCTTTATTACTTCTTCTTCGCGGCCGCTTTTCGGCGCTTATCCAAATCCTTAATCAGCTTGTTTACGCCCTCATCGGCAAACATCTGCTCCAGCGTGGCGGTGAGCTTCCGTCGCCATTTTTTATACTGATCGCTGGTGCCCGGTACGTTAACCGGATCGGCCATATCCAGCCAGTCCTCCGGCTGTAGCCCCAACAGACCGCTGTTACTGTCGGCGATATAGCGCTGAAGTCCGCGATTTAGCGTTGGCGTCATCGACATTAACGATGCCTTATGCCCGGCGCGTTTTGGCAGACAGCCATATTTATGCAGCGCGTCCAATAGCCCCTGTTTCGCCCGCTCGCGATCCTCATACAGCCCGCGCAGAATCACTTCATCCGGATAAAGCCCCAGAGCTTTACCCAACGTCAGGTCACCGCATTCCCAATAGCCGCGCAGCGTGGGGAGATCGTGCGTCGAGGCGACAGCCATCGATTGTTGCGGATATGCGCCTGGCGCGCGGAAGTTTTTCTCAAGGTCATTTTCAAACCACAGCACTTTATAAGAATAGACCCCGCTATCGCGCAGCTTGCCGACAATCTCAACTGGCACCGTCCCCAGATCTTCGCCTATCACCATACAACGGTGACGTTGGCTCTCCAGCGCCAGAATAGCCAACAGGTCGTCAACCGGATACTGAACATATGCCCCGCGATCCGCGGTTTCGCCATACGGTATCCACCACAGACGCAGCAACGACATGACATGGTCAATGCGCAACGCGCCGCAGTTTTGCATATTGGCGCGCAGCAGGTCGATAAAGGGCTCATACGCCCGGGCGACAATAATATGCGGGTCCATTGGCGGCAGCCCCCAGTTCTGACCGAGCGGGCCGAGGATATCCGGCGGCGCGCCGACAGATGCTTTCAGGCAGTACAGCTCCCGGTCGCACCAGGTTTCCGCGCCGCCTTCCGCTACGCCAACCGCCAGATCGCGGTACAGACCAATCGGTAGTTTAAAACTCTGGCAGGTATCCCAGCAGGCGGCGAATTGGCGCCAGGCCAGCCACTGAAGCCAGAGGTAAAACTCCACCTCTTCGCGGTGCGCTTCACAGAATTGTTTTACAGCGGGAGACTCTACCGACTGGTACGCCTCCGGCCAGGCTGGCCAGCCCCAGCGCTGCTCATCCTCTTTTACCTGATACGCATGCAGCGCGTCGAATGCCGCCTGCCAGTAAAGGCTCTCGCCTTCGCGGGCGATAAAGTGACGAAACTCCGCCATTTGCGCATCGTCGCGAGCGGCAAACCGCGTCCACGCCATCCGCAGCGCCGTGATTTTCAGCGCGGTAACGGTAGCGTAATCCACCCATTGCGCATCGCGCGCCTGTCGCAGCTTTTGCTGTGTGGCGGGCATTTGCCACCATGCCTGCGCCTCTTCGCTCAGGCGGAAATCTTCGACGGCGTTGACGTCGATATATATCACGTTCAGCCAGCGACGAGACGAGGGGCTGTAGGGACTGGCGCTCTCCGGATTCGCCGGATAAAGCGCGTGGATCGGGTTCAGGCCGATAAACGCGCCGCCGCGTGTCGCCACGTCGACCAGCATCGACTTCAAATCGCCGAAATCGCCAATACCCCAGTTTTTTTCTGAACGCAGAGTATAAAGCTGGACGCAGGCCCCCCACAGTTTTTTCCCCTCCAGCAGCGCCTGCGGCTCATAGCATCGCGGCGGGGCGACGATAATCCGGCAGTGCGTACGCTGTTCATCCTGGGTCAACGTCAGGGTGTGGTAGCCCTCCGGCAATGTAGCCGGAAGGTTAAGTTTTTTACCGCCCGTCACGCGCCCTTTGTAATGCACGCCCTCTTCCGTAGTCAGCAGCCAGGCAAACTCGCCGTGCCCCTCTACCGGCAACGCCATTTTTTTACCCGCGGTATAAACCTTCACATTCGGCACGACCGCCTGTGGTCCTGTTGTCGTGCCGTGCATCGCCGCCAGCAAACGTCTCTTGGTTTCAGCGCCAATAGACTGCGGTTTGCCATGAGCATTGATGTAACTGGGGCTGATCCCCGCCGCCAGCGCGGCACTATCGAGACGTTTATTTTCCATCGCGCTCCCTTAGCGTTTTGCCTGCCAGATACGGGCCTGATAATCGCGAATAGAGCGATCGGAACTGAACATACCGCAGCGCGCGGTATTGAGGATCGCGGCGCGCGTCCACGCTTCCTGGTCGCGATACAGCGCATCCACCTGCTTTTGCGCCTCGACATAAGCGGCGAAGTCCGCCATGACCAGGTACGGATCGCCCCCCTGTTTGCCGAGGCTATGCAGCATCTGGTCAAAGGCATGTTTATCGCCATCGCTGTATTGACCGCTTTCCAGCTCTTTTAGCACCGCATCCAGCACTTTGTCTTTTTTACGCCATTTCACCGGATCGTAGCCTTTGGCTTTGAGCGCCTTGACCTCTTCCACAGTATGGCCAAAGATAAAGATATTCTCTTCACCCACCTTCTCAGCGATTTCAACGTTAGCGCCGTCCAGCGTTCCCACTGTCAACGCCCCGTTCAGCGCCAGTTTCATGTTGCCGGTGCCGGACGCCTCTTTCCCGGCGGTAGAAATTTGCTCGGAAATATCCGCCGCCGGAATGAGCATTTCCGCCGCCGAGACGCAGTAATCCGGCAGGAAAACCACCTTCAGCTTATCACCCACCGCCGGGTCGTTATTAATGGCTTCCGCAACCTTATTGATAGCAAAAATGATGTTCTTCGCCAGGTAATAGCCCGGCGCCGCCTTCGCGCCAAACAGGAATACGCGCGGTACGCGGTCAGCCTGCGGGTTTTCGCGAATCTCTTTGTACAGCGCCAGAATATGCAACAGGTTCAGGTGCTGACGTTTGTACTCGTGCAGACGTTTGATTTGAATATCAAAAATCGCGTTGCTTGAAATCTCAATCCCGGTACGGGCCTGGATGAATTTCACCAGCCGTTCTTTGTTCGCCCGTTTGATGTCGCGATACTGCTGACGGAATTTGGCGTCGTCAGCGTATTTTTCGAGGTTGATCAACTGGTCGAGATCGTTAGCCCACTCTTTTTTCAGCGTTTTATCCAGCAACGCCGCAAGCTGCGGATTGCACTGTTTGATCCAGCGACGCGGCGTAATGCCGTTGGTGACATTGTGGAATTTGTTCGGCCAAAGCTGGTGATATTCCGGGAACAGATCTTTCACCACCAGATCGGAGTGCAGCGCCGCCACGCCGTTGACCGCAAAGCCGCTGACCACGCACATATTGGCCATGCGTACCTGACGGTCATGCACCACCGCCAGTTTTGCCCATACCTGCTTATCGCCAGGCCAGGTGTTATCGACCAGCGTCTTAAAGCGATCGTTAATCTGCTTGATAATCTGCATATGACGCGGCAACAGCGCTTTGATTAACCTCTCGTCCCAGCACTCCAGCGCTTCCGGCATCAGGGTATGGTTGGTGTAGGCGAAGGTTTTGCTGGTGATAGCCCAGGCGTCATCCCAGCTCAGCTGGTGCTCGTCAATCAGCACGCGCAGCAGTTCCGGAATGGCGATGGTCGGGTGAGTATCGTTCAACTGAATGACCTCGTAATCCGCCAGCTCATGCAGTTTGCGTCCGGCCAGATGATGGCGACGCAGAATATCCGCTACCGAGCAGGCGCACTGGAAGTATTGCTGCATCAGACGCAGTTTTTTACCCGCCGTGTGGTTATCGTTGGGATAAAGCACCTTCGTCAGTTTTTCCGCATCGATACCCTGCTGTTCCGCCCGCAGGAAAGCGCCGTCGTTGAATTTGGTCAGATCAAACGGATGCGCGTGGGTCGCCTTCCACAAACGCAGCGGTTGCGCGACGCCGTTACGATAGCCTAACACCGGCAGATCCCAGGCCTGGCCTGTAATCACAAAACCGGGCTCCCAGCGCCCTTCTTTGGTGACTTTACCGCCGATCCCAACCTGGACGTCCAGCGCCTCGTTGTGGCGGAACCACGGATAGCTGCCGCGATGCCAGTCATCAGGCGCCTCCATCTGCTTGCCTTCAACAAATGACTGACGGAACAGCCCATACTGGTAGTTCAGACCATAGCCCGTAGCGGACTGCCCGACGGTGGCCATCGAATCGAGGAAGCAGGCGGCCAGACGTCCCAGACCACCGTTGCCGAGCGCCGGATCGACTTCCTCTTCCAGCAGATCGGTCAGATTAATATCGTGCGCTTTCAGCACATCGCTAACGTCCTGGTACCACCCCAGATTTAACAGGTTATTTCCCGTCAGGCGGCCAATCAAAAATTCCATCGAAATGTAGTTCACATGACGCTGGCCTTTCGTCGGCTGCGCTACCGGTTGCGCGCTCAGTAATTCCGCCAGCGCGCCGCTAACGGCCTGCCACCACTGACGAGGCGTCATGTCAGACGCCGACAGTAAACCGAAACGCTGCCACTGACGCGTCAGGGCGGCCTGGAATTGATCTTTATTGAAGGTTGGCTGTGACATAGGAAATCCGTCCTCGGGTAATAAAACAACGTTATCGCTAGTTTGCCAGGCTCGATGTTGACCTTCCTCCTCCCGGCAATGATTAGGGAGGGAGGAGGAGCGGGGATGAGCATAAAAGTGTGATCGCCGCCACTTACCCCTGTATAAACGCGCCGATTCCTGTCAACGACACCCAGTGTTACGCATAATCAAATGAATAAACAGAAATAACAGTAAATCGCGAAGGGGTATTTTCGAAAGATTATATGAACGCCGAAATAGTTTCTTACCTGAAATATTCAGCGGCGGGAGATTCACTAACTAAACATAATTAATTAAACGCCTGGTATCGCCATTGTGTTAAATCCGGATGATGTCCAGGACATTATTTACAATAACGGAAATATGACCTCAGCCCAGCTCTGACGCTCGTTTCAACCGCGCCGAATACTTTTTTAATACCGTTATTTAGAATTGTGACAGAGTGCAAATTCAGACACATAAAAAGTCTGCTTAGCTTGCATTAAAATGCTTTCTGGCCGACCTTATATCTATTAATTACGAAGCGCAAAAAAAATCGCAGTTCCCCCCATTTCCCACAGTGAAGTGATTGCTATGTTGATTCCGTCTAAATTAAGTCGTCCGGTTCGTCTCGACCATACCGTGGTTCGTGAGCGGCTGTTGGCTAAACTTTCCGGCGCGAACAATTTCAGGCTCGCCCTGGTAACCAGTCCTGCTGGCTATGGGAAAACCACGCTTGTCTCACAGTGGGCGGCGGGCAAAAATGAATTAGGCTGGTACTCTCTCGACGAAGGCGATAACCAGCAAGAGCGATTCGCCAGTTACTTAATTGCCGCTATCCAACAGGCCACCGGCGGACACTGCTCGACCAGCGAAGCGATGGCGCAAAAACGTCAGTACGCCAGCCTGACGTCTCTCTTCGCACAGCTCTTTATTGAACTGGCGCAGTGGCATCGCCCGCTTTATCTGGTGATTGACGACTACCATTTGATTACCAATCCGGTGATTCACGACGCGATGCGCTTTTTCTTACGGCATCAGCCGGAAAATTTCACCCTGGTGGTGTTATCGCGTAATTTGCCGCAACTGGGCATCGCTAACCTGCGCGTGCGCGATCAGCTGTTGGAAATCGGCAGCCAGCAGTTGGCTTTTAACCATCAGGAAGCAAAGCAATTTTTTGACCGTCGTCTTTCGTCGCCCATTGAAGCCGCTGAGAGCAGCCGCATGTGCGACGATGTGGCCGGTTGGGCCACTGCGCTACAGTTGATCGCCCTCTCCGCGCGCCAGAACCATACCTCTGCGCATCACTCCGCCCGCCGTCTTGCCGGGATTAATGCCAGCCACCTTTCTGATTATCTGGTGGACGAAGTACTGGATAACGTGGATGTCAGCACCCGACATTTTTTACTTAAAAGCGCGATCTTACGCTCAATGAATGACGCGTTGATTGTGCGCGTGACCGGCGAAGAAAACGGCCAGATGCGGCTGGAGGAGATTGAGCGCCAGGGGTTATTCCTGCAACGCATGGACGACACGGGCGAGTGGTTTAGCTATCACCCGTTGTTTGGTAGCTTTCTGCGCCAGCGTTGCCAGTGGGAACTGGCGGCGGAACTGCCGGAGATCCACCGTGCGGCCGCGGAAAGCTGGATGGAACAGGGTTTTCCCAGCGAAGCTATACATCATGCGCTGGCGGCGGGTGACGCGCAAATGCTGCGCGATATCCTGCTTAACCATGCGTGGGGGCTGTTTAATCACAGTGAACTGGCGCTGCTGGAAGAGTCATTAAAAGCGCTGCCGTGGGAAAGCCTGCTGGAAAATCCGCGGCTGGTGTTGTTACAGGCCTGGCTGATGCAAAGCCAACACCGCTACAGTGAAGTGAATACGTTGCTGGCGCGCGCCGAGCAAGAGATCAAAGGGGTCATGGACGGCACGCTGCATGCTGAATTTAACGCGCTGCGCGCCCAGGTCGCCATCAACGACGGCAATCCGGAAGAGGCAGAGCGGCTGGCGAAACTGGCGCTGGATGAGCTTCCTCTCGCCTGGTTTTATAGCCGCATTGTCGCGACCTCCGTTCACGGCGAAGTGCTGCACTGTAAAGGCGATCTCAGCCAGTCTTTATCGCTGATGCAGCAAACCGAACAAATGGCGCGCCATCATGACGTCTGGCATTACGCGCTGTGGAGCTTAATTCAACAAAGCGAAATTCAGTTCGCCCAGGGATTCCTGCAGGCCGCATGGGAAACGCAGGAGAGAGCCTTCCAGTTGATCAAAGAGCAACATCTGGAACAACTGCCGATGCATGAGTTTCTGGTACGTATCCGCGCGCAATTGCTGTGGGCGTGGGCGCGCCTTGACGAAGCGGAGGCCTCGGCGCGCAGCGGTATCGCTGTGCTGTCCACCTTCCAGCCGCAACAACAGTTGCAGTGCCTGACGTTACTGGTGCAGTGCTCGCTGGCGCGCGGCGATCTGGATAATGCCCGTAGTCAGCTTAACCGACTGGAAAATTTATTAGGCAATGGTCGTTATCACTGCGACTGGATCTCTAACGCTGATAAAGTGCGTGTCATTTACTGGCAGTTAACCGGCGACAAAAAATCCGCCGCCAACTGGTTACGTCATACGCCCAAACCGGCGTTTGCCAATAACCATTTTCTGCAAGGGCAATGGCGGAATATCGCCCGCGCGCAGATCCTGCTGGGCGAATTCGAGCCTGCGGAAATCGTGCTGGAAGAGTTAAATGAGAATGCCCGTAGCCTGCGCTTAATGAGCGATTTAAACCGCAATCTGCTGTTACTCAATCAGCTTTACTGGCAATCCGGGCGGAAAAACGACGCCCAGCGCGTATTGCTTGATGCCTTACAGCTTGCCAACCGCACCGGATTTATCAGCCATTTTGTGATTGAAGGCGAAGCCATGGCGCAACAATTGCGTCAGCTGATTCAACTCAATACGCTGCCGGAGATGGAGCAGCATCGCGCGCAGCGCATCCTGCGAGAGATTAACCAACATCACCGGCATAAATTCGCCCATTTTGACGAAGGCTTCGTCGAGCGCCTGCTTAACCATCCGGATGTCCCGGAGCTTATTCGCACCAGCCCGCTCACCCAGCGTGAATGGCAGGTGTTAGGGCTTATCTATTCCGGTTACAGCAACGAACAGATTGCCGGCGAACTGGCGGTAGCCGCAACCACCATTAAGACGCATATCCGCAACCTCTACCAGAAACTCGGCGTCGCGCACCGTCAGGACGCGGTACAGCACGCGCAGCAGTTGCTGAAGATGATGGGGTACGGGGTTTAACTTGTGCCTGATAACGCTTCGCTTATCAGGCCTGCAGAGTCATTTTAAATCATATTGATATTGCTGCTTTTGTAGGCCGGGTAAGGCGTAGAGGCGTAGCCGACATCCGGCATAAACGTAAATCCAGACGTTGAGTTGGCTTCAGGCCCGATGGCCGTCGCTCAGCCGCAGGTTAAATGGCGCCCATCCATCCGGCGGGTCCCATTCGCCACTGCCATAAATAATACCCTCCCGGATATCGTGAATAATGACGCCATCAATACCACACGGTTCCGATCGCCAGATAATGCCGGAACTCACGTTGATAAGAAACGTATACTGAAAGGTTGTGACCAGGAAATTCTCGCTCAGCGAGGCCTTATGATCCCAAACATCGGGTATTGAATAAATATGGCCAACATAATCATCAAGAAACAGGCTCTTAACCTGATGTGAATCCGTATCAAATAAATGAACGTGCTGACCGTATAATATCGCAATAGTCTTATCATTATTCATGATGCCGCTGAAGCACTGCTCAACGATCCAGCGCCCCTCTTCCAGCGCGACAAAAAGACACAGCACGATAACCGGCTCGCCGTCCTGACTCACCAGCACTCTTCGCCGCATCGTTGAAGGGCCGGAAAAGGGATTAACATCCCTCTCCGGGATGGCGTCAGCAACGCGTTGTTCAGCATCAAGGAAATCAGCGTGGTATGTCATGATCCGCTATCCTTTTTACTTACCATAACCTGCACCATCCCCCTCGCCTCCTCCAGGTTGAACATTACCGGCAAAAACCGTTCCACCACCGCAATATTGGTAAGCAAGTGAGCGGAAGCCCGCGCCACGGTAAACGCGCCTTCGCCCGCCAGCGCCAGCGGTAAAATCAGCTGGTCGGCCAGATGCTCTCCCACCGCCGCCGGGCTTGCGAGATAGCGCCGCGCTTCATGCGCAACCTGGTTAGCTACCGCTTCCGCGCTGGTGCCTTTTACGCCGAACGCGGCGAACAGTTCGGTTAACTGTTCGCTTTGGATCATCAGCGACAGCGCGTTGCCCGGCCCGCAGCCGCCTTCCAGAGCAACGACGTTTTTCTCCGCCTGCGGGAAGTGGGCTTCCAGCGTTGCGACTTCACGTTCGCCAACGTGGTGAGGCACCGAGGCCAGTAAAGCTTCGGCGGTGATACGCCGCGTCTCGCCGCGCGATATCAGCGTTAGACCGCGTAAAGACGCCGCCGGTTCGACGACCGTCGCCGCCGCGCCGCCGCCTGCCGGATAAAAGCCGTGTTTTATCAGCGTGGTACGCTGGCTGATGCCCATCCTCGCCAACAGCGGCTCCCAGACGCGGCAGATAAAATCGGCGCTGGGCGCGGCCTGATTATGCGTCCCACCGTGAACCTCCACGCGGGATGAACCATCGGCAAACCACAGCGCGGGCAGGACGGTTTGCAGCACCAGCATACAACTGCCCGCGCTGCCAATCGCGAAACGGTACTCGCCGCCGCGAATCGGCCCCGGCGTAAAACGCAACTGTTGCGAGCCCAGCTCGTCGCCGTTCACCTGCGCGCCGCAGATTTCCGTTGCCGCCCGCACCGCCGTTAAATGCTGGCGTAGCAGCCCCGGTTTGGCGCGCCCGGCGCGGATGCCGCTCATTTCAAACGGCTGGCCGGTTATCATTGATAAACTCAGCGCCGAGCGCAAAATCTGCCCGCCGCCCTCTCCCTGTGCGCCATCCAGCGCGATGATCCTTGCCATTTTCTATCCTTTAACGCACACCACCTGCCGCAGGGTGTACATGATTTCCACCAGGTCAGACTGCGCCGCCATCACCGCATCAATATCTTTATACGCCATTGGGATCTCGTCGATCACGTCCGCATCTTTACGGCATTCGACATGCGCGGTGGCGCGAATCTGATCGTCAACGCTAAACAGTTTCTTCGCTTTCGTTCGGCTCATCACACGCCCGGCGCCGTGGCTGCACGAACAGAACGACTCTTCGTTACCCAGCCCGCGCACGATAAAGCTTTTCGCCCCCATCGAACCGGGAATGATACCGAACTCACCGCGCCGCGCCGAAACTGCCCCTTTACGCGTCACATAGATCTCTTCGCCAAAGTGCTGCTCTTTTTGCACATAGTTATGGTGGCAGTTGATCTCGTCCATATCGAGGGCGATCGGTTTTTCCACGCAGCGCTGGAGCGCCGCCAGCGCGTTTTCCATCATCGCCTCGCGGTTCAGGCTGGCGAATTGCTGCGCCCAGTGTACCGCTTTCAGGTAATCATCAAAATATTCGCTTCCTTCATTAAAATACGCCAGATCGCGGGACGGCAGCGTTTCTAACTGCTCCTGCATTTCTTGCTGCGCCAGGCCGATAAAATAGGTGCCGATGGCGTTACCGATCCCGCGCGAACCGGAGTGCAGCATGATCCATACCCGATCGGTTTCATCCAGACAGATCTCAATAAAGTGGTTACCGGTTCCCAATGTTCCCAGGTGCTTATAGTTATTGGTATTCAAAAAGCGCGGATATTTTTGCGTTAACCACTGATATCCCGCTTCCAGCTGCGCCCATTTTTCATCAACGTTGGCGGGCGGTTTTCCCCATGCGCCCACATCGCGATGCCCGCGTCCGGTGGTACGCCCGTGAGGCACAGCGGCCTCTATGGCGCTACGCAGTTCCGCCAGATTTTCCGGCAGATCGGCCGCCGTTAAGCTGGTACGCAGCGCGTTCATTCCACAACCGATATCCACTCCCACCGCCGCCGGAATAATCGCCCCTTTCGTCGGGATCACGCTACCGATGGTCGATCCTTTCCCCAAATGCACATCCGGCATAACGGCAATATGTTTGAAAATAAACGGCATTTTCGCCGTATTGATCAGCTGCTGACGGGCATCGTCTTCTACCGGTACGCCTTTGGTCCACATTTTTACCGGTGCGTTCTGGGTGGTCATCAATTCGTAATTCATCATTTTTTTCTCGTTTTAATCATTAGGGTGGCGACAAGTTTATGTGAATACACCGCTCTACCATTGAGCTACAGAGCCGGGCTCTGACGGGTCTCGAACCCGCAACAAATGTAGATCCACAGGCATTCGCCAAAATAGGGTGGCACGACAAGTTAAGGTGAATCACCCGCTCTACCGTTGAGCTACAGGGCTAAGCCCCGGCAGGGTTCGAACCTGCGTCTGGCCATACAAGGTGTAGATCCACCAGCATTCGTGCCTTCAGCGTTGCGCGACAAATTCATAGCCGGGATGATACGCATCGGGAAAGATGTAATCCCGGCCAGCATTCGCGCCGCGCTGAATACTCTTTACAGCGTCACGGCTTCAATCTCTTCCAGCCAGTGCGTGCTGCCATAGCGACCGTTAACAAAGTTATCTATCACCGTAAACACCTCGTCGCTGAAGCCGCCGACGTTCAAAATATCGTTTCGTTCCGCCGCCTGCGTGGTGCCGTAAGGCAGCAGATCGATACACACCAGGCGCGCCTGCGGGTTGCGCTTTTTCAGTTCGATCCAGCATTCCATGGTGGCCGTTGAGCCATGGCGCGATTTATCAACCCACGATTCGTTATCCGACACCATAATCACCAGATCCACCCGCGCCCGCTCGTTCAACAACCTACGTAGCGGCGCGGAGCAGTTGGTGCCGCCGCCGCCAACCGCCGCCAGCTTTTGCGCGTTGTGCATGACCGACTGGCGCGCATCAAGCCGCACGTCGACCACATCGCATTCAAACGGCAGCACGCGGGCCTGCGGATGATTACGCAGCACGGCGGCGGCGATCAGCCCGGCAACGTCCACGCAGCGGATCTTACTGGTCGCCCCCTTGCGATAGCCGGTTATCGACGACTTCATCGACCCCGACACGTCCGGGCAGACCACCACGTTGCCGCGAAACGGCGGAATGTTCTCCAGCGCGTACTCCATCGCCTGCGCTAAAGCCTCGCGAATAACCTGCGGCACGCCGCTTTGCAGATTGCTCCACGCCGACAGCAACTGATAAGGATAAACCCAAGACTGGCGCACCTGCGCCCTGTCCGCCAGCCGCTGCGCCACGCTGGCGGCAAGCGTTGCATTCTCAAACACGCCATGACGCGCCAGCGTATTCAAATTCATCCGCAACGTTTGCCAACTCATCCGCTGCGCCAGTTGCGCCCACTGTTCGCGACTCAGCGGCGCGTTGGTCAGCAGTAAAAACGGCACATCGGGTAAGGCCGCGCCCATGTCGCCTTCACGAAACGCCAGCAGCGCGCGCGTTTTTTCCGGCAGTTGCGTCTTATCGCACGGCTTACCAATCAGCCAGGCGAAGAAGGCTTCCTGCCACGCCACCTGCGGCCGTGGGTGCACCATTTTGACGATATCCGCCAGCGACGGCGCATTGCCCACCGATGTCTGCAATAAGCGCTCTTCGCTGGCGTTCTGCAACCAACGCTGCACCAGCTTCTTTGGCCGCGTCCCCAGCGAGCGCCGCCCGGTCACGCCGCTGCGCAACATTTGCACAAAGTTACGCAGCATCCGGCCATTATTGATCACCCGCGCAAATACTACCGGCAGCAGCGCCGAACCACGCGCCGCCAGAATGGCGGTCAACAGCGCGGGCATATCCTTCATCATCCCGCGTTCGCGGCCATAAATCGCCAGTTGCGCTAAAAACAGATCGTCGAGATCTTTCGCCGTCGCCAGAACATCATTTAGCTGCGCCTGGCCGCTGGCATAAAAAGTCTCGTTCATGCAGCCGGTCATCACCATTTGCGCCAGTTTATGGCGCGGGGTGAAGGCAAAGGCCGCTGCGCCTTGCTGATTGCTGGCGTTGGCCAGCGGCGCGTCCCTTAACAGCGAACGGAACAAAAGTGGATTAGCCATTTGTTTTTCCCATTTCCGTTATTCTCCATGCCAGAGTTATTGCAACCAGCGTGCCAGAAAATAAATTATTTTTTAATATATTGATTTTTAATTGATTTATTTCTTTAGCGTTCAAGTGAAAGAAAAATGCCTGCACGGCAGCCATTAAAAAGCGATAAAATTATCTCGTCTTTTAGAAGGAAATCTAAGATGCGAAAAACGGTGGCCTTTGGTTTTGTCGGTACGGTACTCGACTATGCAGGACGCGGCAGTCAACGTTGGGAAAAATGGCGCCCTACTTTGTGTCTGTGCCAGCAGGAGACGCTGGTCGTTCACCGCCTGGAACTGCTGTACGATGCCCGCTCTCGCTCGCTGTTTGAAGGATTAAAGAAGGATATCGCCAGCGTCTCGCCGGAAACGGAAGTCGTCGGCGTAGAAATCGCGATCCGCAACCCGTGGGACTTCGAAGAGGTTTACGCCTGCCTGCACGATTTCGCCCGCAGCCATACTTTTCATCCCGAAGATGAAGACTATCTGATTCACATCACCACCGGCACCCACGTCGCGCAGATCTGCTGGTTCCTGCTGGCGGAGGCGCGCTATCTTCCGGCGCGATTAGCGCAGACCTCGCCGCCGCGCAAAAAAGATAAACCGCATAGCACGGGCGACGTGACGATTATTGACCTCGACCTCAGCCGCTACAATGATATCGCCACCCGCTTCGCCCAGGAGCGGGAGGAGACGCTCAACTTCCTGAAGTCCGGCATTGCAACCCGCAACCCGTGTTTCAACCGGATGATTGAGCAAATTGAGCGCGTCGCGATACGCTCCCGTTCGCCAATCCTGCTCAATGGCCCGACCGGCGCGGGCAAGTCGTTTCTCGCCCGTCGCATCTATGAACTAAAACTGGCCCGCCACCAGTTCAGCGGCCCGTTTGTCGAAGTGAACTGCGCCACCCTGCGCGGCGACACGGCGATGTCGGCGCTGTTCGGCCACGTTAAGGGGGCGTTTACCGGCGCGAGAGAGGAGCGTGCAGGGCTGCTGCGCAGCGCCGACGGCGGCATGTTGTTTCTTGACGAAGTGGGAGAACTGGGCGCGGATGAACAGGCCATGTTGCTGAAAGCCATTGAAGAAAAACGCTTTTACCCTTTCGGCAGCGACCAGCAGGTCAGCAGCGATTTCCAGTTGATTGCCGGCACGGTGCGCGACCTGCGCCAGCGGGTGGCGGAGGGGACATTCCGCGAAGACCTGTACGCGCGTATTAATCTCTGGACCTTCGAACTACCGGGCCTGCGTCAGCGCCAGGAAGATATTGAGCCAAACCTTGACTACGAACTGGAACGCCACGCGGCGCTAACCGGCGACAGCGTGCGTTTTAATACCGAAGCGCGCCGCGCCTGGCTGAGCTTCGCCACCTCGCCGCAGGCCGCCTGGCGCGGTAACTTCCGCGAACTCTCCGCCAGCGTCACCCGCATGGCGACGCTGGCGGACAACGGGCGAATCACGGTCGAAACGGTAGACGATGAAATCGCGCGTTTGCGCTATAGCTGGAATGACCATCGCCCCTCCGCGCTCGACGGACTGCCGGGCATTGACGCAACGGCGCTGGATCTGTTTGACCGTATGCAACTGGAAAACGTCGTTGCGGTCTGCCGCCAGGCGAAAACCCTTTCCGACGCCGGGCGGCAGCTATTCAACGTTTCCCGTCAGGGGAAAGCCACGGTGAATGACGCTGACCGGCTGCGTAAGTACCTGGCGCGTTTTGGGCTGACGTGGGACGTTTTACAGAATTAACACAGCTCCAGTTGAATATGGTTCTCCGTCAACACCTGCATCACGCCCGGCGGCGGCAGGGTATCGGTGTAGACCGCATCGACCATACTAATACTGCCCATGTTTACCATCGCGTTACGGCCAAATTTAGAGTGATCCACCACCAGCATCACGTGGCGCGAATTTTCGATAATCGCGCGCTTGGTGCGTACCTCATGGTAGTCAAATTCCAGCAACGAGCCGTCGCTATCAATACCGCTAATACCGAGAATGCCGAAATCGAGACGGAACTGGGCGATAAAGTCCTGCGTCGCTTCGCCAATAATGCCGCCGTCGCGGCTGCGGAGTTCGCCGCCGGCGAGGATAATACGAAAATCCTCTTTCGCCATTAGCGTGTTCGCTACGTTCAAATTGTTGGTCACGATCCGCAAATTACTGTGCCCTAACAGGGCGTGCGCTACGGCTTCCGGCGTCGTGCCGATATCAATAAACAGCGTTGAACCATTGGGAATCTGGGCCGCGACTTTGCGAGCGATGCGCTCTTTTTCTTCCGTTTGCGTCGCCTTACGATCGTGCCACGGCGTGTTCACCGAGCTGGAGGGCAACGCCGCGCCGCCGTGGTGGCGCAAAATCATATTCTGTTCCGCCAGATCGTTAAGATCCCGACGAATGGTTTGCGGGCTGACAGAAAAATGCTCCACCAGCTCTTCCGTACTGACGTACCCCTGTTTTTTCACCAGTTCAATGATCGCGTCATGCCGTTGTGTTTGTTTCATGAATAATCTCTGAAAGTAACCAACCTTGCGCCGGATAGCGGCATTCGCCCTACCCGGCCTGGAAAAATATCTCGACCACAGGCCGGATACGCCTCACGTTCGTTTTCGCGCATTCAGCGTATCAACAAAGGCCATCGCTAAACCGACGATAAGCCCGGCGATGTGCGCGCCGTTCGCCATAGACATGCCAAACCAGTCAAACCAACCAGCGACTATCCACAATAATGCAAAAATAATTAAGCCGCGCTGGAGGTAAATTCCGCTTTGCGGATCGCGCTCTCCGCGCAGCCACACGTACCCCATCAGCGCATAGACGACGCCAGACAGTCCGCCAAACCACGGGCCGCTAAATTTCTGCTGTACATAGCCGCTTAGCAGCGCGCTTATCACCGTAATGACGATTAATTTACCGCTGCCCAGGCGCTTCTCTACCGCCCCGCCGAGATACCACCACCACAGCAGGTTAAAAAGAATATGCATCAGTGAGAAGTGCATAAAGATATGGGTGAAGTAGCGCCAGACTTCAAATTTTAAAACCGGATCGAACGGCCACGCCAGCCACACCATCACCGTCTGATCGCCGATGAGACTCATCGCGATATAGACCAGCACGCAGGCGAGCATCACGATCCAGGTAACAGGGCCGGCTCGTTCACGCAGCGTGGCGAGAAAGGGAAAACGGCGATAGCGTAGCCCGCTGTTAGTCTGCCCGGACTGCCAGCTAGCCGCCAGATAACGCGGATCGCCGGGATTTTCTATAAACCGCGCCAGCTCGACCCGCACACGTTCGGCCTGCGATTCATCTGCCAACCAGATATCGCTTTGATTATGTTGCTGAATAGTAAGAATGACGCCCTGGGTGGCCATGTAATCAACAAATGCCTGCGCCACGCGAGGATTCGCAAAGGAAGTAATCATCAACATTATTGCTGTCGCTTAGTCCATACAAAAGAAGACAGTATATATACCCTTCTCGTCGGAGGCTGCATCTTTATGGGATTACGCGCCATTCGCGACATCGGCAGGGAAACGGCGATGCCAGGCCTCAAACCCGCCGTCAATGCTGTAAACCGCATCATAGCCTTGCTGGAGCAGATACTGCGCGGCGCCTTTACTACTGTTGCCGTGATAGCACATTACCATCACGGCGGTATCGAAACCATGCTCACGCATAAACGCGCCCAGCGTATCGTTAGTCAAGTGAAACGCCTGCGGCGCATGACCCATGGCATAACTTTGCGGATCGCGAATATCGACCAGCACCGCCGCGCCCTGGTGCAGTTTCTGATACGCCTCTTCTACAGTGATACATTCAAATTGTTCCATGAATCGCTCTTTCATTATTGCCGGTGAAGCCAATTAAGGCATTTTATCGCCCAGTGTACGTTGACGGAGTAGCTTAACGCCATAATGTTATACATATCACTCTAAAATGTTTTTTCGATGTTACCAATAGCGCGTTTCTTTGCTATTATGTTCGATAACGAACATTTTTGAACTTTAACGAAAGTGCAAGAGGGCAGCATGGAAACCAAAGATCTGATCGTGATAGGCGGGGGCATTAACGGTGCAGGCATCGCGGCTGATGCCGCCGGACGCGGTTTGTCCGTACTCATGCTGGAAGCGCAGGATTTGGCCTGCGCAACCTCTTCCGCCAGTTCGAAACTTATCCACGGCGGCTTACGCTACCTTGAGCACTACGAGTTCCGCCTGGTCAGCGAAGCGCTGGCAGAACGTGAGGTGTTGTTGAAAATGGCGCCGCACATCGCCTTCCCGATGCGTTTTCGTCTGCCGCACCGCCCGCATTTACGTCCAGCCTGGATGATCCGCATCGGTCTGTTTATGTACGATCACCTCGGCAAACGTACCAGCTTACCCGGTTCCACCGGTGTGCGGTTTGGCGCAGATTCGGTGCTCAAACCTGAAATCGTGCGCGGATTCGAATATTCCGACTGCTGGGTAGACGATGCGCGTCTGGTGCTGGCTAACGCACAGATGGTGGTGCGTAAAGGCGGCGAAGTCCTTACCCGTACTCGCGCAACCGCCGCTCGTCGGGAAAATGGCCTGTGGATTGTCGAAGCGGAAGATATCGACACCGGTAAAAAATATGTCTGGCAGGCGCGCGGACTGGTTAACGCCACCGGACCGTGGGTCAAACAGTTCTTCGACGAAGGGATGCACCTGCCGTCGCCGTATGGCATCCGCCTGATCAAAGGCAGCCATATCGTCGTGCCGCGCGTCCATAATCAGAAGCAGGCGTATATTCTGCAAAACGAAGATAAGCGTATCGTCTTTGTCATTCCGTGGATGGAAGAGTTTTCGATCATTGGCACAACCGATGTCGAATATAAAGGCGATCCGAAAGCGGTAAAAATTGAAGAGAGCGAAATTAATTACCTGTTGAAGGTCTATAACGCGCACTTCCAGAAACAACTGGGGCGCGATGACATCGTCTGGACGTACTCCGGCGTCCGTCCGCTGTGCGATGATGAGTCCGACTCACCGCAGGCGATCACTCGCGATTATACCCTTGATATTCATGATGAAAACGGCAAAGCGCCGCTGCTTTCCGTGTTTGGCGGTAAGCTCACGACCTACCGTAAGCTGGCCGAACATGCGATGGAAAAACTGGCGTCTTATTATCCAGGCATCGGCCCGGCATGGACCAAAACGTGCGTACTGCCCGGCGGCGACATCGACGGCAGCCGCGAAGATTACGCGGCGAAGCTGCGTCGTCGTTACCCATTCCTGACGGAATCGCTGGCGCGCCACTATTCGCGCACTTACGGCAGCAACACGGAGTGGATTCTCGGCGAAGCCACGTCGCTGCTTGATTTAGGCGAAGATTTCGGTCATGAGTTTTACGAAGCGGAACTCAAGTACCTGGTGGATCACGAATGGGTGCGCCGTACTGAAGACGCTATCTGGCGTCGCACCAAAGAAGGCATGTGGCTGACCGCCGAGCAGCAATCCCGCATCACCCAGTGGCTGGCGGCGTATGTTGAGAAACACCAACTTTCACTGGCGTCGTAATAAAATCCGGGGCGGTTTATACCGCCCTTTTCGCCACATACCGCATTCACTCGCCGGGTTTTGTACAGCCGGGCATATGATTAGTGATACGGTAGCGATCGACACTTATTTTGGTAATAAAGAAGGGTTTTGCCCGCGCTTCACTATTCCAGAGAGTTTTCCCCGTTTTACACCAGCTTTTATGAGAAAAGTTGGCATAATGAACCACGCTCTCCTCCCCCAGCACGCTTTCAAAATGCGCGCGTTTATCACCGTCGGCCACGCTAAAGTCAGCATAAAAAAGATTGCTGTCCAGGTTAAACGTCATCTCTATTTCACTGGCGGACGATGGAAAGAACACAGGCAGCCAGGTCCAGATACCGGATTGCTCGGGTATGGCGGCATAATCAGGAAAATAGCTTACCTGGCGATCATCGCAGGCGGTCAGCACAGCGATGATGATTAATGTTGCACCACACCGGAGAACCTGATTAATCAGCTCAGCAACAATATCTTTATGCCACGAAGTGGATTCACGCCGTGCAATACGAATATCCGCGCCGCTGGCCGGGTCTACGCCTACCCGTTCCACATATAATTTAACATCTTCCATTTAGTCCCTTTATTTCGCGGCCGGATACAGCGGCACATATCCCACATCCTGCACCAACTGTTGTCCCTGCGGGCTTAGAAACCAGTCCACCAGCTTTTGTGTTTCCGCTGTGGGGTGTTCACGGGTGACCATATAAACATCAACCGTGTATGGGTAACTGCCGTTACGAATATTTTCAACCGTCGGCGCAACATCGTTTATCGCCAGTAATTTAATCTCTTTATTGCTGTGCATCTGCGTAGCGTAATAACGAAAGGTATAGCCAATGGCGTTGTGCGTATTGCGATACTCAGCCACGATATCCACCATTTCCCCCATCGCGGTTGCCACTGATGTTTTTTGCGCTGGCATCAGCTTTGTTTCTTTCATTACCTTCGCCAGCATCGCCGTTTGGCTGCCAGAGTTTTCCGGTCGCTGCCAGGGCTTAATGTCGATTGCCTCTCCGCCTACCTCATTCCAGTGGGTGATTCTTCCGCTAAAAATGCCGCGAATTTGTACATCACTCAACGATGACACGGGATTGTTTTGGTTGACGATAAACACAAACGCTTCACGTGCAAAGGGGGTGTAAACCAGTTTTACGCCACTGGCCTCGGCCAATTGCTTTTGAGCAGTGGAAGGCTGGGCGACAAAAATAAGATCGGCATTACCGTTAAGGATATTTTGATAGGCTTCAATGGTTCCCTGGTTTTCAAGGTAGTCTTCAGGGCAGATATCATCCGGAAAGCGCGTAAGCGCATAAAAAGCCGAGGCGTATAACGGCAAGCCAGCCGTTGCGCCATCGAGCCGCGGCCAATTTTGGGTGAGCAAAAGTGTCGGTTCATCGCGCAGCCCGGTTAGTTTGTTGCCCCATGTGTGCGCCTGATAATCGCGGAAATAAAGATATTCACTGCTCTCGGGAGCGGGATACTTCACGGCATAAAGATGTGACTGATATACGGCACAGCTCCCGAAAAACAGCAGGCAAATCACCAGCAGATTACGACAAGAGTAGCCCGCACCGCCGCGTAGCACTCCCCAACGCGCACCGCCATACCCCAATGCAAAACAGAGCTGCGAGCCAACCGGGATGAGCAACACTGCCCATACCCAGCCGTTGAAAAAGGATATTACGCTGGGTACTAACCAAAGCGTTTGCACCACCTGGGCGATGGGTTTACGCCCTATCGCGTGAATATTAAGATCGGTGAGAAACATCAGGATGACCCACCCCATCAGCACCACCAGAGCGGGCATAAGCAGGCAGCAATCACGCCATTCTGGATTTACCTCTGATGCATTTCCCTTTCCCCATATCCGGCCACAAAGAAAAATTAACCCTGCGCCCAGAAGCGCTACCGGGATAATGGTCGCCTTCTCAATAGATTGCGCGACGGGGATACTATTTTCAAGAACGCTAATGCACGCCCACATTCCCCCCACGATAATCGTAATAATGTTCACCAGCAGCGGCACGCCGATAAACGCCATTATGATTGACAAAAAAAGCCACTTAGCATTTTTCATTTTTCTATCCGCTAATCCCTGCGATAGCGGAAGTATAAACCCGGTAGTCCTGAGCACCCCCCATGCATTTTTCTGAAATCGCGACGTTAAAACATTCACGATAGCGGCAGACAGAAGTTGAAAGTTCCGGCTGCCGTTTTTTATTTACAGGCTCACATTAACCTGCAAGATCGATCTTTTTCCGCGCCTGCCCAACAGCATCGGCGGCCCGCAATGCCGCCTGAACGGCCTCCGGCGTAATGGTAAACGGCTCGTTGTGCATCGTTTCCCCAGTTTGACAAGACGCCCTGGCAACGGCCAGCAGTTCATCATCGCTAACGCCAGCCAGACCAATATCCGCCAGCGTGGTGGGCAAGCCTATATCTTCACAAAATTGATAAACCTCCTCGATAAGCTCAGGCGCTCTATCGGTGAGCATAAGCATTGCCAGCGTGCCAAACGCAACCTTTTCCCCATGCCAGTATTTGTGCGTGGCGGGCAGTACCGTCAGACCGTTATGAATGGCGTGCGCCGCCGCCAGCCCACCGCTTTCAAAACCGAGCCCGGATAATAGTGTATTCGCTTCGATAACATGTTCGAGCGCCGGAGTAACCTGATGTTGTTCACAGGCAAGCTTCGCCAGGCGCCCATAGCGCATCAAGGTGGTGTAGCAAAAGCGCGCCAGCTCAAATGCGGTCATCGGTCCTGGCCTGGTGGTCATATTGCCTGCCCCTTTGATGCGGCAATCTTCCGCTTCAAACCAGGTTGCCAGCGCATCGCCTATCCCGGAAACCAAAAAGCGTACCGGCGCGGCAGCAATAATACTGCTGTCCACCAGCACAAGTGTCGGGTTACGTGGAATCATCAGGTAGCGTTTGAATTTCCCTTCTGGCGTATAGATAACAACCAGTGAACTGCACGGCGCATCCGTTGAGGCCAGAGTAGGAACCACGGCAATAGGCAACCGCAGGCTGGCGCCGGTTGCTTTTGCCGTATCCAGGGTTTTCCCACCCCCCATACCGACAATCACATCGGCGCCAATTTCCTGCGCGCGTGCGGAGATGCGAGCAATTTCCTCATCACTGCACTCGCTACTGAACACTTCGATATCAAATTCAATCACCCCGTGCAGTGCTGTTGCAACTGTATCCCGGTAGGTGTTGTGAACAACAGGATCCTGCAAAATCAGCGCCTTATGACCGAGTGCGGCCAATTCCTGCGGGAGATGCGTTGTCAACGCTCCTTTACCCTGAACATATCGTGACGGAAAGATCGCGGTAGTAACCATTGTTTCTCCTTAAAAAGCATTAAAGTTCAATATACAGAACACAAATTCCACATAAAGAATTTAATGCTGTTTACTCTGAACACACAATGACCAGGTGAGAGCATAATTTTATCCTGTGAGGCAGCGCACAATTTTGGCTATGTATTAGACCAATGAGCAGTTTCCATTGGGTTACCCGCTCTTTCTCACCTTATCTCCGTTCATTTTTGAAGCAAATCACAAAATATAACCTTCCTTAGAGTATGGAATTGACGCTGTATGAATACGTCGGCATAGTGTCAATATACAGAACAGTAGTTCCATATACAGAACACATTTTTGATACTAAAGGGATGCAATGATGAGCATTGAAATAGAGAAACCGACCACACGAGGGCGCTGGCTGCATATTATTCCAGCCACGATCCTCGTTTATATCGTGGCCTATATGGACAGGACCAATATCGCCATTGGGATCGCAGGCGGCATGGATGAAGATTTAGGCATGACGGCTTCTTTTGCCGGTCTGGTCGCCGGGATCTTCTTTATTGGTTATATCTTCCTGCAAATTCCCGGCGGTCAGATAGCCGAGCGGCTAAGCGCCAAAAAGTTAATTGCCTGGACAATCGTCGCCTGGGGTGGCTTTGCCCTGCTGACCGGTTTTGTTCAGACACCGACGCAGTTGTTGATTATCCGCTTTGTGCTCGGCGTGGCGGAAGGTGCTGTGTATCCCGCCATTCTGGCGCTGATTGGCCACTGGTTCCCAAATGAGGAGCGCGCCAGGGCTATCGCCTATTTCCAGATGAACCTGGCCGTCGCTTCTATTATTACCGGGCCGCTTTCCGGCTGGCTTATTGAAACCTACGGCTGGCGGGAGATGTTTATCATCGAAGGCTTGCTCTCTCTGGGACTGCTCTTTGTCTGGCTACCTTTGGTTTCCGATCACCCGCATCAGGCAAAGTGGCTGGATCCGAAAGAGCGCGCCTGGATCGAACAAAAATTGCTGGCCGATCGCGCGTTGAGTATTGGCGGAGAGCAAAGCAGCATTCGCGGCGTATTAAAAAGCATCAACCTGTGGAAGCTTGTCGGTATCTATTTCTTCGTACAGGTCGGCTTCTATGGCTTCGCGCTATGGATGCCAAATCTGATTAAACACCTGACCGGCAGCGGCATGACCATCGTTGGGGTACTCACTGCGGCGCCTTACGTTCTGTGCATTATCGGTCAGTATTACATCGCCAAATGGTGTGATAAGACGATGAATCGCCGCCTTTACACGGCTATTCCTCTGCTGGGTTTCGCGGTCTGCCTCGCCCTCTCCTTATTACTGAAAGATAACGTCTGGCTCGCCTACGGCATGATGGTTATTTGCGGGTTCTTCCTGCAAGCCTATGCCGGTCCATTCTGGACGCTGCCGCCATTACTCTTCGCCCCCAACGTTCTGGGCGGCGTGCGCGGCACGATCAACGCCCTGGGCAACATCGGCGGGTTTATCGGTCCGTACCTCGTCGGGCTGTTAACGGTGACGTTCTCGCAAACAGCAGGAATGACCGTACTGGTTGCCGCCCTGCTTATCGCCGTTGGACTGCTTTTCAGCTTGCCTTCTGTTACCGCTCGTCCTGCAGGTAGCAGCAACACACCTAACACCTCGACGCCGGGTGCGTCACTTAAACAGGAAGGAATCGCCAAATGAGCCAAAAATGTCAACATGCTCGCGATCTGTGGTCGCAGCTCGACGCCCTGCGTCTTGGAATGAATTACAGCAAAGAAGATGTCAATAAACTGCAGGTCCTGGTGGATGATTGCTATGGCGAAAGTCATCCGGGCAGTTTCCATCTTAACCAACTGGGCGATGAAGCCGTGCTGGGTGTTCATGAAAGCGGCGGTCGCGCGGTCCGTCACCATGTGACGGATATCTGCGACGGCTGGGGTCAGGGCCACGATGGGATGAACTACATCCTGGCATCTCGAGAAGCTATTGCCAACATGGTCGAAATTCATGCCTCAGTGGTGCCTTATGATGCCGGTATTCTGATCTCAAGCTGCGATAAATCTATCCCGGCGCATCTGATTGCCGCCGCACGCCTGAACCTGCCGCTGCTGCATATTCCCGGCGGTTCTATGCGTCCGGCACCGAATATGAGTACTTCTGACCTCGGTGGGATCACTGCTAAGTTGAAGAAAGGCGAAATCGGCATTCAGCAAGTGGAAGCCATGCAGCAATGCGGTTGCCCCACCGCCGGAGCCTGCCAGTTTATGGGAACGGCCAGTACCATGCAGTGCATGTCGGAGGCCTTGGGGCTGGCCCTGCCAGGCAGCGCTTTGCTGCCATCGACCCTGGCGGAAATTCGCCGCGTTGCCAGAACCGCAGGCCACCAGGCGCTATATCTGGCGGAGAAAAATATCACCACCCATAAGATCCTGACTCCTGCGGCGTTTGAAAATGCTATCAAAGTCCATGCTGCTATTGGTGGCAGCACCAATGCGATGATCCACCTTCCGGCCATCGCTCATGAACTTGGATGGGAGCTGAAGCCCGAACTGTTTGATCGGATCAATAACGAAATCCCTTATCTGACCAATATTCAGCCCAGCGGTGAATACGTTACCGAAATGATGTGGTTCGCTGGCGGCGTGCCAATGGTGCAATGGTATCTGCGCGATTATCTGGATCTTGATGTTCTTACCGTGACTGGCCGTACGCTCGGCGACAACCTGGAAATGCTCCATCAATCCGGCTTCTTTACCCGCAACCACGGTTACCTCAACAATTACAAAGTCAGTCCGGAGGCGGTAATCCGTAAACCAGAAAATGCCACCAAAAAAGGGTCGATTGCGGTACTGAAAGGCAACATCGCGCCTGAAGGAGCGGTCATTAAATACGCGGCCTGTGCGCCGGATATGCACCACCATACCGGTCCGGCTCGGGTCTTTAACTCCGAAGAAGACGCTCAGCAGGCCATCATCCATAACCATATCGAACCCGGAGACGTCATTTTCATTCGCTACGAAGGCGCAAAAGGCTCTGGCGCACCGGAAATGCTGATGACCACCGATGCCATCGTGTATGACAAACGCCTCGACGGAAAAGTCGCATTGATTACCGACGGTCGTTTCTCTGGAGCGACCAGCGGGCCATGTGTCGGACACGTCTCGCCAGAAGCCGCTGATGGCGGGCCGATTGCCCTGGTGGAAGATGGTGATTTAATCGAAATGGATGTGAAAGGCCGCAAGCTCAATATTGTAGGGATCGACGGGATGCCTAAAACAGAAGAGGAAATACGCCGCTGTCTTGAAGAGCGTCGAGCAAGCTGGAAGAAACCTGATTATTCAAACCGTCGCGGCGTCTTTAAACAGTTCACCGCTAATGCAACATCATTAATGGCCGGAGCCTGGCTTAAATAATATCCCTGGCGGGCTACGGCTCGCCTGTTTTAAGGATCAATACATGACTCAGATTACGAAATTTCACGGCGTATTTCCGCCAGTTCCGACCATTGTTAATGCGCAGGGAGAGTTAGATAAAGTCGGCATGGCAACCTTGCTGGATCATCTTATTGCAAGCAAGGTCAATGGCGTATTACTGCTGGGCAGCGGGGGGGAATTTTGCCATATGACCAATGCGCTGCGTCTGGAAACCGCAGAGTTTTGCGTCCGTCATATTAACCGCCGTATTCCAGTACTATTAGGTATTAGCAGCACCAGCACGCAGGAAGTGATTGAGTATGGTCAGCATGCCGACCGACTCGAAGTCGATGCCGTGCTGGTACTCAATCCCTACTATGCCAGATTGACCGATGAGTATATTTATCATCATTTCAAAACCGTGGCTAATAACATAAAAAGCCCGGTGATTCTCTACAACTTCCCAGCATTGACGGGACAGGACCTTAGCGTTGATTTAATTACCCGGCTGGCGCAGGATCACCCCAATATTATCGGCATTAAGGATACCGTTGATAATATCAGCCATATTCGTGAAATCATCAATAATGTCAGGCCAGTGCGTCCGGACTTCGTTATTTTCTCCGGCTATGATGAATATATGATGGATACGCTTATCTTAGGCGGCAACGGCGGGATTCCAGCGACAGCGAACTTTGCGCCGCAGCTAACCTGCGGGATCTACCGCGCGTGGTGTGAAAAAGAGTATGAGACAATGTTCGGATTACAGCGCAGGCTGTCCGCGCTTTCCACTATTTACAGCCTGGATTCACCTTTCTTCGGGATAATCAAAAAGGCAATTCAGCTTAGCGGAGTCGATATTTCAACTCATGTAATGCCCCCCGTTTTGCCGGCAAATGAAGAACATATTTCGAATTTGAAGCAGATCTTACAGCGTGCGGGACTTTAAGCGATGACGAAAGCGGGCTTCTTGCCCGCTATGTCTTTTTATTTCAGCACATCAGACGCGTCAGGCTACGGCTGGCATCCATCATCAACGTAGCAAGCGACTCGCGTTTATCATCGGGGATCTGGAACGTAACGCCGGATACGCTCAGGGCGGCGATCACTTTCCCCTGCGTATTGAATACCGGCACCGCAATGCAGCGCACGCCAAGGGAGTCTTCTTCGTTATCATAACCCCAGCCGCGACGGCGAATTCCTGCTAACTCCTGCTTAAGGATATTCACATCCGTGATCGTCGTATCCGTAAAACGCGTTAATATCTGATCTGGAGGCAGCAACTCCTCCAGCTCTTCCCCGCTAAGCCATGCAATCAGCACCTTTCCCAGCCCTGAGCTATGTAATGAGAGACGCTTGCCCTCCCAGCTTCGAATCACAATAGCCTGTGGGCTTTCGACTTTCAGAAGGTAAATAGGGGCATCGCCCTCCAGAACGCCAAGATGGCAGGTCAGGCCGGTGTTATCGCGAATCTCTTCAAGAATCGGTAACGCGATTTTTTTAATATCGTACTGTTCCGCCGCTTTATTACCTAATTCATACAGGCGTAGCCCCAGATAATACTTGTCTTTTTCCTGGCGTAATAACCCATGCTCCACCATGCCGTTGAGCAAAGATGAGGTACTGCTTTTCGCAATCCCTGAATTTTGATGGATCTGGGTAAACGTTGCGCCATCGCACTCCAGAAGGTAAGCAAATACGCGCATAATTTTATCGAGAGCCGGAATAGATGTCGTAATCTTTTTCATATTATTATCAATTAATTATGGATTTTTCTGCTAATACTATACACCAGTACTCAACCCTTTTTCCATGACAGAGACCAAGTGCCGCTAACAGATTCAGCAGACGAATATCGGCATACCTCCCGAATATACCACGATAAAAAACGGGGCCGTTTGGCCCCGTTCTCAAGCGTTAAACCGCTACAACCGCACCGGATCAATATGCCAGATATTTTCGGCATACTCTTTGATGGTTCTGTCCGATGAGAAGTAGCCCATATTGGCAATGTTGAGCATCGCTTTCGTCGTCCATTCTTCCGGGCGACGATACAACTCATCCACCTTATCCTGGCAGTCCACGTAGCTGCGGTAGTCCGCCAGCACCTGATAGTGATCGCCAAAGTTAATCAGCGAATCTACCAGATCGCGGTAACGGCCTGGCTCTTCCGGATTAAAGACGCCGCTACCAATCTGCGTCAGTACCTGATGTAGCTCTTCATCTTTTTCATAATAGTCGCGAGGCTTATAACCCTGCCTGCGCAACGCTTCCACCTCTTCGGCAGTATTACCGAAGATAAAGATATTCTCCTCGCCGACATGCTCCTGCATCTCTACGTTCGCGCCATCCAGCGTACCAATGGTGAGCGCGCCGTTCAGGGCAAATTTCATATTACTGGTGCCGGAAGCTTCTGTCCCTGCCAGCGAAATCTGCTCAGACAGGTCGGCAGCGGGAATGATTACCTGCGCCAGGCTGACGCTGTAGTTCGGGATAAACACTACTTTCAGCTTGTCGCCAATCTGCGGATCGTTGTTAATCACTTTCGCCACGTCGTTGATCAGATGAATAATGTGTTTTGCCATGTAATAGGCGGAAGCCGCCTTACCAGCAAAAATATTCACCCGCGGCACCCAGTCGGCCTCCGGATTTTCTTTAATGCGGTTATAGCGGGTAATGACATGCAGTACATTCATCAACTGCCGCTTGTATTCGTGAATACGCTTAATCTGCACGTCAAATAACGCTTTAGGGTTCACCACCACATTCAGTTGTTGCGCTATCACTACCGCCAGCCGTTTTTTATTTTCCAGCTTCGCCTGACGCACCGCATGATTGACCAGCGGATAATCACAATGCTGCTTCAGCTCGCTGAGCTGACTAAGATCGGTACGCCAGGTACGACCAATATTCTCATCCAGCACGTCAGACAGCGGCGGGTTTGCCAGCGCCAGCCAGCGGCGCGGCGTAACGCCGTTAGTGACGTTACAAAAACGGGTCGGAAAAATCTTCGCAAAATCCGCGAACAGCGACTGCACCATCAGGTTGGAATGGAGTTCAGAAACGCCGTTGACTTTATGGCTGACCACCACCGCCAGCCAGGCCATCCGTACCCGGCGACCGTTCGACTCATCAATAATCGACGCGCGTCCAAGCAGGCTGGTATCGTTGGGATATTGCTCCTGCAAAGTTTTCAGGAAATAGTCGTTAATCTCGAAGATAATCTGCAGGTGACGGGGCAGAATTTTCCCCAGCATATCGACGGGCCAGGTCTCCAGCGCCTCGCTCATCAACGTATGGTTGGTATAAGAGAAGACCTGACAGCACACCTCAAACGCGTCGTCCCAGCTAAATTTATGCTCATCAATCAGCAGGCGCATCAGCTCAGGAATTGACAGCACCGGATGCGTATCATTGAGGTGAATGGCGATTTTATCCGCCAGATTCTCATAGGTTTTATGCAGTTGATAATGACGGTGCAGGATATCCTGCACTGTCGCCGAGACCAGAAAATACTCCTGGCGCAGGCGTAGCTCTCGTCCGGAATAGGTGGAATCGTCCGGGTAGAGCACCCGTGAAACGTTCTCAGAGTGGTTTTTATCTTCCACCGCCGCAAAGTAGTCGCCCTGGTTGAATTTACCGAGGTTGATTTCACTACTGGCCTGCGCATTCCACAGCCGCAGTGTGTTAGTGGCGTCGGTGTCGTAACCGGGGATGATCTGATCATACGCGACGGCCAGAATCTCTTCCGTCTCAATCCAGCGCGCTTTTTTACCTTCCTGCTGAATGCGCCCGCCAAAAAGCACCTTATAGCGCGTATTGTGGCGCTTGAACTCCCACGGGTTGCCATATTCCAGCCAGTAATCCGGAGATTCTTTTTGCCGCCCGTCGACAATATTCTGCTTAAACATGCCGTAATCGTAGCGAATGCCATACCCGCGACCCGGTAATCCTAGCGTCGCCAGCGAGTCCAGGAAGCAAGCCGCCAGCCGTCCTAAGCCGCCGTTACCAAGCCCTGGGTCATTCTCTTCATCGATCAGCTCTTCGAGATCTAAGCCCATGGCCTCCAGCGCGCCTTTAACGTCATCATAAATGCCCAGCGAGAGCAGCGCGTTAGAGAGGGTACGACCAATCAAAAACTCCATCGACAGGTAATAAACCTGCCGGGTTTCCTGCGATAATTGAGCTCGATTAGAACGCAGCCAGCGCTCCACCAGACGATCGCGCACCGCGAACAACGTGGCGTTCAGCCATTCATGTTTATTGGCAATGACCGGGTCTTTACCAATCGTAAACATCAGCTTATAGGCAATAGAATGCTTAAGCGCCTCAACGCTGAGTGTGGGCGATGCATAAGTAAACGGAGCATTCATATAAATGATTCCTGGATGACTATTTCAAGCGATAGTACAGCTCGCGGTATGATTTCGCGGCAACTTGCCAGCTAAAATCCATCGCCATCGCCTGCCGTTGTACAAACCGCCAAAGCGAAGGCCGTGACCACAACACAAAAGCACGCCGAATCGCGCGTAGCAACGACCAGGCGTTACTGTCTTCGAAGACAAAACCGCTGGCGATACCGTCCGCCAGATTTTCCAGCGAACTGTCGGAGACCGTATCGGCCAACCCCCCGGTACGCCGCACCAGAGGCAGCGTGCCATACTTTAAGCCATATAACTGCGTTAAGCCGCACGGTTCGAAACGACTGGGCACCAGAATAACGTCCGCGCCGCCCATAATGCGATGCGAGAAAGCTTCGTGATAGCCGATCTGTACGCCAACCTGCCCTGGGTGTTCCGCCGCCGCCGCGAGGAACCCTTCCTGAAGCACCGGATCGCCCGCGCCGAGTAGCGCCAACTGCCCGCCCTGCTCCAGCAGCCCCGGTAACGCCTCCAGCACCAGATCCAGACCTTTCTGGTTGGTCAGACGGCTTACCACGGCGAACAGCGGCACTTTGTCGTTAACCTTTAACCCCATCGCAATTTGTAGCTGACGTTTGTTTTCCGCCTTCTCTTCCAGGGTATCGCGCGTGTAGCGCGACGCCAGCAGCAGATCGGCTTCCGGGTTCCAGATCTTCTCATCCACGCCGTTCAGTATGCCGGACAAGCGCCCTTCCAGATGACGCTGGCGCAGCAGGCCTTCCATACCATAAGCAAACTGCGGTTCAGTAATTTCACGCGCATAGGTCGGGCTCACCGCCGTAATATGGTCGGCATAGTACAAACCGGCCTTCAAAAAGGAGAGTTGTCCGTTGAACTCCAGCCCATGCATATTAAAGAATGACCACGGCAGTTCGATGTCATCCATATGCTTTGCATAAAACATGCCTTGATAGGCCAGGTTGTGTACGGTAAAGACCGATTTCGCCGGCCGCCCGCGCGCCGCCAGATAGGCGGGCGCCAGCCCGGCGTGCCAGTCATGGGCGTGCACCACGTCGGGGCGCCAGAATGGATCAAGTCCGCAGGCCATTTCACAGCCGACCCACCCTAACAGAGCAAAGCGCAGCACGTTATCGGTATAGGCATATAAATTCGTATCGTGATAGGGACTGCCTGGACGCTCGTACAGATGCGGCGCGTCGATCAGATAAATGCCCACGCCGTTATAATGCCCGAACAGCAGCGATATCTTACCTGCGAAAGTATCGCGGCGGCTCACCACATGCGCATCGGGTATCCCCCGACGGATATCGGGAAACCCTGGAAGCAGAACGCGAACATCAACACCATCCGCAATTTGTGCCGCAGGCAACGCGCCTATCACATCCGCCAGCCCCCCAGTCTTCAGCAGGGGGAACATCTCTGAACATACATGTAAAACCTGCATTATCGCTCCTGTTTGACCTGCAGTTTGCGCAGCATTTCACGCGTGACCAGTACAATACCTTCTTCTGAACGGTAGAAACGACGAGCGTCCTCTTCCGCATTTTCACCAATCACCATGCCTTCCGGGATAATACAGGCACGGTCAATAACACAGCGACGTAAACGGCAGGAGCGCCCTACCCAAACCTCAGGTAACAACACTGCCGAATCAATATTACAAAAAGAATTTATTCTCACCCGTGGGAAGAGCACAGATTGCACCACCACCGAACCGGAGATAATGCAGCCGCCGGAGACCAGCGAGTTCAGCGTCATACCGTGGCTACCTGAGCGGTCCTGCACGAATTTCGCAGGCGGTAGCGATTCCATATGCGTACGGATAGGCCAGTTCTGGTCATACATATCCAGCTCCGGCGTCACCGAGGCTAAATCCAGGTTCGCCTTCCAGTAAGCTTCCAGCGTACCTACATCGCGCCAGTACGGTTCGGCTTGTGGATCGGACTGCACGCAGGAGAGCGGGAAAGGATGCGCGTAAGCCATACCTTCGCGGGTGATTTTGGGGATAATGTCTTTACCGAAATCGTGGCTGGAAGCGTCATCTTTATCGTCTGCCGCCAGCAATTCATACAGGTAATCGGCGTCAAAAACGTAAATGCCCATACTGGCCAGCGCTTTACTGGCGTCACCAGGCATTGCGGGGGGATTCGCCGGTTTTTCGACAAAATCAATAATCTTGTCGCTTTCATCGACCGCCATCACGCCGAACGCCGTCGCTTCTTTGATCGGCACCGGCATACAGGCCACCGTGCAACGCGCGCCCTTTTCAACGTGATCGATCAACATACGCGAGTAGTCCTGCTTGTAGATATGATCGCCTGCCAGGATGACGACATATTCCGCTTTATAGCGACGAATAATATCCAGGTTCTGGGTCACCGCGTCTGCCGTGCCGCGATACCAGTTTTCGCCCTTCATACGCTGTTGAGCTGGCAGCAGATCGACAAATTCGTTCATCTCTTCGCTAAACAGTGACCAGCCACGCTGAATATGCTGCACCAGCGTATGGGACTGATACTGAGTGATCACGCCGATACGGCGAATCCCGGAGTTCAGACAATTAGATAAGGCGAAATCGATGATGCGGAACTTCCCACCAAAGTGGACGGCTGGTTTGGCGCGTTTGTTCGTTAAATCTTTTAGACGCGTGCCGCGGCCGCCGGCCAGGATTAGGGCAACAGATTTCAATGGCAGCTGGCGCGCCAACATTACACGATCGTTCTTCTCTAAACTCACCATGATTAACTCCTTTTTTATCCTCTCTGGAACACACACAGTCCATGCGCAGGTCCCTGCCAGACCGCCGTTATCACCGGATTATCCTCTCCAGCGAATGGGGGAACGGCGCGCCATTCCCCTTCGGGTAAAACTATATCTGTCACCTCAAGCGTGGCATTTATCGCAATCAGAAAACGGTCCGACAACAGAATTTGCATCAGCTTAGGCCCGTTTTGCCACTCATCCGCACTCAAGGGTTGCGCGTTTTTATTTAACCAACGCACGTTGCCATCGCCTTCTTCCCACCAGCTATTGCCGGTTAAAGCCGGTATCTGCTGACGCAAACGAATCAGCGCGGCGGTAAACGTGGTTAACCCACGGTTTGCCTGCTGCCAGTCCAGCCAGGTTAAGGCATTATCCTGACAGTAGGCGTTATTGTTGCCGTGCTGGCTATGGCCGTGTTCATCGCCTGCCAGCAGCATCGGCGTTCCCTGAGAGAGCAGTAGCGTCGCCAGCAGGGCATGAATGCTGTCGCGCCGCCGCTCCATTAAATCAAGCGGACCGCCTAATCCTTCTTTACCATGATTGTCGCTGTAATTGCTGTTGGTGCCGTCGCGATTTTCCTCACCGTTCGCCTCATTGTGTTTCTGATTGAAACAGACGCAGTCCCGGAGCGTAAAACCGTCATGCGCCGTGAGCAGATTGACAGAGGCGCCGGGCGCGCGGCCATTGCGTTTAAACACATCGCTGGAAGCGGCGAAACGACAGGCAAACTCCCCGGTCGTCAGGTTACGCGGCAACCAGAATCGGCGGGCCGCATCGCGAAAATGATCGTTCCACTCGGCAAACGGTGGCGGAAAATTCCCGACCTGATAGCCGCCCTCGCCAATATCCCACGGTTCAGCAATCAGCTTGACCGTTGATAACACAGGACACGCTTTAATCGCGGCGAACAGCGGCGCATCCTGGCGAAACGTCGGCGTGCGCCCCATGACGGACGCCAAATCAAAACGAAAACCATCGACATGACAGGTTTCCACCCAATAGCGCAAACACTCGCACGCGTATTCCACCACGCCGGGATGGCTTAAATTGAGCGTGTTGCCGCACCCCGTCCAGTTGTGATAATCGCCATCGTCCCTTATCCAATAATAGCTACGGTTATCAATTCCGCGCAGGGAGAAGGTTGGACCGTCCAGATCCAGCTCGGCGCTATGGTTTAATACGATGTCCAGAATGACCTCAATCCCCGCGCGATGCAGCGCTTTCACCGCATCGCGAAACTCGTCCAGCGCCGTCTCGGGCGAACTGGCCCAGGCGGGATGCAGCGCGAACATCGCCATCGGGTTGTAACCCCAATAATTGGTCAGTCCCATACGTTGCAGGCGCGGCTCGCTGGCAAACTGCGCTACCGGCAACAGTTCCAGCGCCGTAATGCCAAGCTGTTTGAAGTACGCCACCATGACCGGATGACCGAGCGCTTTATAGGTGCCGCGTATCTCCTGGGGGAGTTCCGGATGCAGGTAGGTAAGCCCTTTGACATGCGCTTCATAGATGATCGTTTTTCCCCACGGCGTGCGCGGCGCGGCGTCATCTTCCCAGTCATAATGGTCGCTGATTACCACGCTTTTCGGCGCCACCGCCGCGTTATCGCGGTAGTCCGGTTCATCGTGTCCGCCGTGCAACAGCGGATGATCTTTTAGTTCACCCTCGACCCGGCGCGCATAAGGGTCAAGCAGTAACTTCGCCGGATTAAACCGATGCCCCTGCGCTGGTTGCCACGGGCCATGTACGCGATAGCCATAGCGCAAACCTGGCCTGGCGCCTGCCAGATAACCATGCCAGACATCGCCGCGACGTCCTGGCAGGTCATAGCGACGCTCATTCCCTCGGGAATCAAAAACGCACAGCTCTACGCGCTCCGCATGGGCGGAAAAGAGCGTGAAATTCACGCCATGACCGTCATACGTTGCGCCATGCGGCGTTGCTTCGCCGATCGCAAGCTGCGTCATTCCCCCTCCCGCATCAGCCAGATCGTCGCCAACGGCGGTAACGTCAGGTTAAGAGAGTGCTGACGGCCATGGCTTTCGATCTCATCGCTGTGCACCACGCCGCCATTGCCGGTGTTGCTACCGTGATAATGCATCGAATCAGTATTGAGAATTTCACGCCAGCGTCCCGGCTGATTGATGCCAAAGCGGTAGTCGTGGCGAGGCACGGGCGTAAAGTTGCTGGCGACGATGATCTCGTTACCGGCTTTATCACGGCGTACAAAAATCAGTACCGAGCGTTCATTGTCATCGACCACCAGCCACTCAAAGCCGTAAGCATCAAAATCCAGCTCATGCAACGCTTTATGGTGGCGATAGGTGTGGTTGAGATCGCGTACCAGACGCTGAACCCCGTGGTGCCAGTTATCGCCCCCCTCCAGCAGGTGCCAGTCGAGGCTGGCGTCATGGTTCCACTCGCGTCCCTGGGCAAACTCATTCCCCATAAATAGCAGTTTCTTGCCGGGAAAGGCCCACATCCAGCCATAGTAGGCGCGCAGGTTGGCAAATTTTTGCCACGCATCGCCCGGCATACGATCGAGAATGGATTTCTTGCCGTGAACCACCTCATCGTGCGACAGCGGCAGAACAAAGTTTTCGGTATGGTTGTACAACATACCAAAGGTCAGCTTGTCGTGATGATACTGGCGGTACACCGGGTCCAGCTTCATGTAGTCCAGCGTGTCGTGCATCCAGCCCAGATTCCACTTGTACCAGAACCCCAGGCCGCCCGTTTCCGGTGGACGCGTCACGCCAGCGAAGTCTGTCGACTCTTCCGCCATGCTGACCGCGCCGGGCACCTGCTCGCCAATAATGCGGTTGGTATTGCGCAGAAACTCAATGGCTTCCAGGTTTTCACGACCGCCGAACTCGTTCGGTATCCACTCGCCCTCTTTGCGGCTGTAGTCGCGGTAGATCATAGAGGCCACCGCATCGACACGCAGCGCATCAATCCCAAAACGCTCCATCCAGTACAGGGCGTTGCCCACCAGATAATTACTGACTTCACGACGACCATAGTTGTAGATCAGCGTATTCCAGTCCTGGTGATAGCCCTCGCGCGGGTCGCTGTGCTCATAGAGGTGGGTGCCGTCAAACTCCGCGAGGCTAAATTCATCGGACGGGAAATGGCCCGGCACCCAGTCGAGAATGACGTTAAGGCCCGCCGCATGGGCCGCATTGATGAAATAGCGGAAGTCGTCCCGCGTACCAAAGCGGCGGGTCGGCGCGTAGAGGCCGGTCGGCTGGTAGCCCCAACTGCCGTCAAACGGATGTTCGTTGACCGGCAAGAGTTCAAGGTGCGTAAAGCCCATCCATTTGGCGTAAGGCACAAGCTGATCCGCCAGCTCACGATAGCTCAGCCAGAAATTGTTATCCGTATGGCGGCGCCATGAACCTAAATGCACCTCATAAATCGAGATCGGCGCATCAAACTGATTGGCTTTTTGTCGTTCTTCGCTTGGCGTCACTTTCTCCGGCAGTCCGCAAATCATCGACGCCGTTTCCGGACGCATCTGCGCCTCAAAAGCATAGGGATCGGCTTTAATGCGCAGATTACCGTTCGCATCAAGCAGCTCGAATTTATACAGTTGTCCATTATGCGCGCCGGGGATAAACAGCTCCCAAATACCGCTCTCTTTGCGCAGACGCATCGGGTGGCGACGCCCATCCCAATAGTTGAATTGCCCGACAACCGAAACGCGACGAGCATTAGGCGCCCAGACGGAGAAACGGGTGCCGGTGACGCCATCCATCGTATCGGCGTGCGCGCCCAGCGTTTCATAAGGACGCAGGTGGGTGCCTTCCGATAATAACCAGGCATCCATTTCCTGTATTAATGGACCAAAACGGTAAGGATCGTCGATGAGGTTCTGCTGTCCGTGCCAGGTCACGGCGAGCTGATAGCGAAAGAAATTTTTACGTCGGGGTAAAACGCCGCAGAAAAAACCGCGAGCGTCGAGACATTCCAGTTTGCCGACTTTACGTCCGGTTTTGGGTTCAATCACCCATACGTCGGTGGCGTCAGGTAATAGGGCGCGGACTTCTAGTCCGGCTTGGGTCTGGTGCATTCCGAGTACGGAAAAAGGGTCCGCAAAATGTCCTGCAATTAGCGCATTAATCACGTCTCTATCGATACGACTGGACATGGTTTGTCATCCTGTTTTGTGGCGTCACTCCATCTCACTGAATTCAACATCAGGTAGTGACACTTCTTTGACCTGAACGGCGCAGCACACTGTGCATCCTATCTGCGTCGTCCTACCTTCAGGTTAGGCTTAATACCCGTGGGATTAAGCTACCCTTAAAGAATAGCCAATGCTCTGCTTAACTCCTGATAAAAATGAAACATCTGCGTTTACTCCTGTATTACGCAAAAAAAAGGGTGACGATGCACCCCTGGTTTAACACAAATTCCCCCGCCGGATGGCGGCGCGAGCGCGCCTTATCCGGCCTACAGAACCACACGCAGGCCCGATAAGCGCTACAATAGCCACTACGCCAACTGGCGCAGCATTCGACGCAGCGGCTCGGCGGCGCCCCATAACAACTGGTCGCCTACGGTAAACGCCGACAAGAACTCTGGCCCCATGTTCAGCTTACGCAGACGACCAACCGGCGTAGTCAACGTGCCGGTCACCGCCGCCGGGGTTAATTCGCGCATAGTGATATCACGATCGTTCGGCACCACTTTCGCCCACGGATTATGTGCCGCCAGCAGTTCTTCCACCGTCGGAATGGATACCTCTTTTTTCAGCTTGATGGTGAACGCCTGGCTGTGACAGCGCAGCGCGCCGACGCGCACGCACAAACCATCAACCGGAATCACAGAGGCAGTATTGAGAATCTTGTTGGTTTCCGCCTGGCCTTTCCACTCTTCGCGGCTCTGGCCGTTATCGAGCTGTTTGTCGATCCAGGGGATCAGGCTTCCCGCCAGCGGTACGCCAAAGTTATCAACCGGCAGCTCGCCGCTGCGGGTCAATGCCGTAACTTTGCGTTCAATATCAAGAATTGCGGAAGACGGCGTCGCCAGTTCATCGGCGACATGGCCATACAACTGACCCATCTGGGTTAACAGCTCGCGCATATGGCGCGCGCCGCCGCCGGAGGCGGCCTGATAGGTCGCGACGGATACCCAGTCAACGAGATTATGGGCAAAGAGACCGCCCAGCGACATCAACATCAGGCTAACGGTACAGTTACCGCCCACAAAGGTCTTCACGCCATTGTTCAGGCCGTCGGTAATCACGTCCTGGTTGACCGGGTCGAGAATAATAATGGCATCATCTTTCATGCGCAGCGTAGAAGCCGCGTCAATCCAGTAACCCTGCCATCCGCTTTCGCGCAGCTTTGGATAAATTTCGTTGGTATAATCGCCGCCCTGGCAGGTCACGATGATATCGAGCGCTTTTAGCGCATCCAGATCAAAAGCGTCCTGTAGCGTGCCGGTGGAGGTGTCGCCGAAGGTGGGCGCCGCCTGTCCAAACTGGGAGGTAGAAAAGAAAACAGGGCGAATAGCGTCGAAATCGCGCTCCTCTACCATGCGTTGCATGAGAACAGAGCCGACCATTCCGCGCCAGCCGATAAAACCAACATTTTTCATAGCGTTTTTTTCCTGCAAAGAGATGTGCTGTGTATGCGCGCCAGTATCCTGTGGCGCATCCTTCACCATACAAAAAGCAGCCAAAGTCGCAAGTGAAATTAATCAATGATAGCGAAGCCATCAGTAATGCGACTTATCCTGCCTTACCGCGCAAGCAGAAAGTCCAGTGGCGATTATCAGGGAATTTGCGTTAGGAAGGGAATCATTTCCGTCGCTGTTTTATTGATCCTAATTATGGATCAGCGTAGAAATTTTCCTGCTTTTATGCGCGTACTGAAACATGGCGAGGCAAAATGTCGTTGGGCGATTGCCATGCACACCTCAATAAAAAACCGGGTAGCGATTACGCCTTACCCGGCTTACGGTGTCGATATGTGCCCGTTTCCAGGCCCGGTAAGCACAGCGCCACCGGGCAACAAGACTCAGCTCAGCAGTTGGAAAGCAATCATCCCGACAATCGCGCCGACCGTGCCGAGGATAGTTTCCATCATCGTCCAGGTCTTCAGCGTCTGCGCTTCGGTCGCGCCGGTAAATTTACCGAACAGCCAGAAGCCAGCGTCGTTAACATGAGAAACCACAATTGAACCGCCGGCGATACAGATAGAGAGCGCCGCCATCTGCGCGCCGGAGAAATTCAGTTGCTCAATGACCGGCATCACCAGACCGACCGCGGTTAAACACGCCACGGTCGCGGAACCCTGAATGATGCGCACCGCCGCCGCCAGCACAAAGCAGGTAATGGCAATCGGCAGTCCCATACCGGTTAACGCTTCGCCCAGCGCCGGGCCGACGCCGGAGTCAACCAGTACCTGTTTGAACACCCCGCCTGCGCCAATCACCAGCAGGATAATGCCCGCCGGTTGCAGCGCGTGGCCGCAGATTTCCATCACTTTGTCTTTCGGCATCCCCTGACGCATCGCCAGGCCGTAAATCGCAACCAGACAAGCGACCAGAATCGCAGTGAAGGGGTGGCCGATAAACTCAAACCATTCGTAAGCGGTGGAACCTTCCGGCACAAAACGCGCGGCGATCGTTTTCAGCCCTACCAGCACCAACGGCAGCAGGATCAGCGACAGGCTGAAGCCGAAAGAAGGCATTTTACCTTCACCCAGATGCGGCTCGGTAATGTCGTCAGGAATACGCAGCTCAACGTAGCGGCTGATAAAATTCCCCCACAGCGGCCCGGCGATAATCATGCCAGGAATGGCGGCGCACAGCCCAATCAGGATCATCCAGCCGAAATCAGCATGCATCTGGGAAGCCAGCAGCATCGGCGCAGGCCCAGGCAACAAAAACGCCGCGGCTGCCGCCACGCCCGCAAACAGCGGAATGACCAGCTTCACCAGGTTTGTGCCGGTATGACGCGCCATTGAGAACGCCACACTTATCAGCAGCACAATCGCCACTTCAAAGAACAGCGGGAGCGCGCAAATCAAGCCGGCCAGGCCAATCGCATAGTGCGCGCGGTTATGGCCAAAGGATTTAAGCATTTTCACGGCTATCTGATCGACCGCGCCGGTTTCATGCAGAATCTTGCCGAACATCGCCCCCAGCGCGACCACAATCGCCAGGAATCCCAGCGTGCCGCCCATCCCTTTTTCCATGGTCGCGGCGATTTTATCAAGCGGCATCCCTGAAAAAAGCCCCGCGCCCATCGAGACGACCATTAACGCGACGAAGGCGTGCATACGCGCCTTCATCACGAGAAACAGCAGCAGTAAGACGGAACCGACGGCGGTTAAAACCAGTGTTAATGTACTCACAGCGTACTGCCTTTATTGATGACCTCAATGGTGCTCGCCACGACGTCTTCCAGCGGCTGGTCGATATCCACCACCAGAACATCGCGTTCGTCGGCACCCGGCTCTTGCAGCGTTTCAAACTGCGTCACCAGCATCTGGGTTTTGAAGAAATGACCTTTGCGCGCTTTCAGACGGCTTTCAATGACGTCGAAATCACCTTTCAGGTAGATAAAGGAGAGGTTCGGGTTTCCCTCGCGCAGCAGGTCACGATAATGTTTTTTCAGTGCGGAACAGACGATCAGCGAGATTTTATTGGTTCGCTGCATCGCGAAAGCGGCGTCGTTCAGCGCCTGTAACCACGGTTTGCGGTCATCATCATTCAACGGCTCGCCGGAAGCCATTTTTTCAATATTGCAGCGCGGATGCAGAAAATCGCCGTCCAGAAACGCGGCATGAAGCTGATGCGCCACGGCGCTTGCGACAGCGGATTTACCGCTGCCTGATACGCCCATCAGAACGTAAACGTGGTGATCATGATTAGTCGTGCTCAAAGCGGGCCCCCACTCTACAAGTTGCAAAATTTGTTACGGGTAACTGTTATCGGTAACATTGTCCAACCGCACCATTCACGACGCAATGACCATTCGTGCCAAAAGTGAATAAGTGTGAGCTACTTCAAAGTTGTCAGACTAAATAGATCCGCCCGGTGACAAGGTGAAACCTAAATCTAACATTTTCGGCGTGACCGTTTCGCCGCGAATGCGGGCCAACAGACGTTCCGCGCCAATGCTGCCCATTCGCTCGCGCGGCGTCAGGACGCTTGCCAGACGCGGTTCCATCACCTGGCCGATGTCATGACCGTGGAACCCGGCGATCGCCATGTCGTCCGGGATTTTTAGCCCCAGGCGCTGGCATTCGAAGGCCGCCCCCACCGCCAGGTCATCGTTGGTGCAAAAAATACCGTCAAGCTGTGGGTATTCGCGTCGCGCCTGGCGCATGAGTTCGATACCGGAAGAGTAGGATGAAGATTGCTCCATCATCACACTGTAAGGAACCAGGCCTGCGTCCCGCATCGCCTGTTCATAGCCCTTCTGCTTGATGATAGTACGTTCGTCGAGGCGCGCCCCCAGATAGGCGATATGACGATGACCGCGCGCGATAATCGCGGCGGTCATCTGACGGGCGGCCTCGAAGTTGTCAAAACCAACGGCAATATCGAGACACGGCGACTGGCTGTCCATCAGTTCCACCACCGGAATCCCGGCGACTTCGATCATTTTTAAGGTGCGCGGCGTATGGGTACGCTCAGTGAGGATCAGGCCGTCGATATTCCAGGAGAGCATCGATTCCAGGCGCTCCTGCTCCATCTCCGGTTTATAGCCGTAGTGCGCTAGCATGGTTTGATAACCATGCGCGTCGGTGACAGCCTCAATGCCGCGTAACACTTCCGCAAAGACCTGGTTGGTTAAAGACGGCAGCAGAACGCCAATGGCGCGGCTGGTGGCGTTGGAAAGAATGTCAGGCGCGCGATTAGGAATGTACCCGAGCTCATCAAGCGCAGCCGCAATTTTACCCCGCAGCGCGACGGAGACCTGCTCCGGATTACGCAAAAAACGGCTGACCGTCATTTTGGTCACGCCCACACGGTCGGCCACATCCTGAAGTACGGGTCTTTTCTTTTTCATCGTCCTGAAAGGTATAAAAGGGATAGATTTGCCCAGTTTACCACGGACGTGCGGAATTAATGACAAACGATGAAAAGCCGGATGGCAACGCTTTCGCGTCTTATCCGGCCTACAAAAGGTTACAGCACGTTAGACTGGCGGCAAGTCAAACAACAACACTTCACTGTCGCTGTCGGCATGAATCGAGATTGCCTGCTCATCCCAAATCGCCAGGCCGTCGCTGGTCGTCGCTTTGGTACCGTTAATGGTCACGTTACCTTTTACCACCTGTATCCAGACGCGGCGCTCAGCGGCAATCTGATGCACCGATTGCTCATCTTTGAGCAGCGCCCAGCGGTACAGCTCCATATCCTGGTGGACCTTCAGCGAACCATCGCGAGCATCTGGCGAAAGCACCAGTTGCTTGCCCTGCGCGGCGTCGAAGCGGCGCTGTTCGTAGCGCGGCGTGATGCCGGTTTCTTGCGGAATGATCCAGATCTGGTACAGCCGCAGACGATCCGTTTTGCTCGGGTTGTACTCGGAGTGGCGAACGCCGGTCCCGGCGCTCATAATCTGGAATTCACCGGCCGAAACCTGTTCTTTATTGCCCATACTGTCCTGATGCTCCACCGCGCCTTCCAGCACATAAGTCAGGATTTCCATGTCTTTATGGGGGTGAGTACCAAAGCCCTGACCTGCGTCGATCACATCGTCGTTAATCACACGCAGCGCCGAGAACCCCATAAAGTTCGGATCGTAATAATCGGCAAAAGAAAAGGTATGCCAGGAGTCAAGCCAGCCATGATTCGCATGACCGCGGTCGTTTGCTTTGCGTAAGTAGATCATTGTGTTCACCCCCAGATGTTTTCGATGGAATAAGTGTGGACTCATTCCGTCCGGGATCATAGAGGGTGAAAATTGACTCCTCTGTTCAAAAAATATGAACAAGCCAAGAGGAGTCTGCGCAGGCTATTTAGCGAGGGTTATCGTCGCAGGCGATGCCTGTTCGAAAGCACGTTCGAGGATTTCCAGATTGGTAAGAACTTCAGATTCCTTGACGTAATTAGGCGTACCGACGGTCAACGTCTGGTACAGCGCATCATAGACGCGACCATAGTCACCCGTTTCCGGTTTCACCTCTTCTTTCACCGTAACGCCGTCATCGTTAACATATTCCAGCACGCCGACGGATTCGTCAGCGGCGAAACCGGGTTCGCCAGGCATAATGTTCGCTTTCAGGCTGGTTTCTTGTTGATCGATACCGTATTTCACAAACGAACCTTTGGTGCCGTGAACAATAAACTTCGGATAGTCGATTTTCACCAGATGGCTGGTTTTAACGATAGCCTTCAAATCGCCATAAAACAGTTGCGCTTCAAAGGTGTCATCCGGATTCGCTTTATTACGCAGGCTACGAATGTCATACGCGACATGATCCGGACGGCCAAATAGCGAAATAATTTGATCCATGGTGTGGACGCCAAGTCCGTAGAAAGCGCCATCCTGCGGCAGGCCCGGTTTGGTTTCTGCTACCGGGCGGTAATAATCGAAATGGCTTTCAATTTCGACAATCTTGCCCAGTTTCCCGCTCTCAATCGCTTTTTTAGCAGTAAGAAAACAGGAATCAAAACGCCGATTCTGATACGGCGTGACGGTCAGTCCTTTGCTTCGCGCCAGGTCGAACAACACTTTTGCCTCCGCCAGCGTCGGCGTGAAAGGTTTCTCAACCAGCACATTTTTACCCGCTTCCAGCGCGCGTTTGGCGTATTCGAAATGGCTGTCAGCATGCGTACAGACGATCACCAGTTTTACCTGCGGATCGCCCAACACCTCATCCAGATCGCTGGTGAAGTGAATATGCGAATACTGCGGCGCCTGCTCTTCCGGTTTAGCGTGACGACGGAAAATATGCGCGACATGCCAGGTATCTTTCCGATTCAGAACGTAGGGGAGATGGTAACGGGTGGTGCTTTTGCCGAATCCAATAAATGCGCAGTGTAAGGTCATGAGACGATCCTTTTGAAGATGATTGTCTACACCATAGCGCAAAGCGTGAGGAGACTGAATCCATCCTGCCATAGAGCCGGATGCGGCGTTGCCTTTTCGGGCCTACAAAAGCAGATGCCTCAAGATCGGGCGTCGGCGTCGCGGTCAGTTTGTTCACGGCAAGCGCGCAGGGCCCGGAGCGTACTAAATGTACGTGAGGAGCACGAACACTTCCCGGGGACAAAATGACAAGTAAGCCAGGCTGAAACAAAACCAAAAAAAAGCCAGCAAAAGCTGGCCAAAATAATACTGGAAGCAATGTGAGCAATGTCGTGCTTTCAGGTTCTCCGTAGGGGTTCCCCTGAATGCAAGGCAATAATAATCATTCTCATTCGCAGTTGTCTACTTCTTTTTGCAAAAAAAATGCGGTTGACGGAATTTTCTTTCTCAGCGAGTGTAAATACACAATTAACCCTGCAGGAGATAAGGAATGAGTGAAATAGTGATACGCCACGCTGAACCGAAAGATTACGATGCCATTCGTCAGATCCACGCCCAGCCGGAGGTGTACCACAACACGCTACAGGTTCCTCATCCTTCCCTCGAAATGTGGCAGGCGCGGCTAACCGAGCAAGCCGGGGTTAAACAACTGGTTGCCTGCATTGACGATATTGTCGTTGGCCATCTTTCTATTCAGGTCACCCAACGTCCTCGCCGCAGCCACGTGGCCGATTTTGGCATCTGCGTGGATGCCCGGTGGCACAATCGCGGCATTGCCAGCGCGCTGATCCGCACGATGATCGACATGTGTGACAACTGGCTGCGCGTTGACCGTATCGAGTTAACGGTGTTTGTTGATAACGAGCCCGCCGTGGCGGTGTATAAGAAGTACGGCTTTGAAATCGAAGGCACCGGTAAGAAATACGGCCTGCGCAACGGCGAGTACGTTGATGCGTACTTTATGGCGCGCGTGAAATAGCGCTTCCCCGCCCCACCCTGTGGGGCGAAACGTCACAAACCTTCATCACATTCCTGTTATTGCAACCTACTTCCCCTATATCAAAACAATAACCATCTGAATTTCATGGTTATTACCACTTTAAGCTTTATCACCGTTTTTTCCGTAATTTTAGCAATATTAATATTACATTTTTGTTTTTTTTTGGTTTCTGCCATCACTTTATGGTGACAATCACAACAATATACTCCTCCCGGGACTAATTTAACCACGGTGAGGTAAAAAATGAAATTCGAACGCCATCATAGAATATTGAAGGAACTCAGTATTTCGGGAGTTGTAAAAGTTTCAAATCTGGCGAAAAGTCTCAAGGTAACAAAGGAAACTATTCGTTCAGATCTCAATGAACTTGCCGGACAGGGATATCTTACTCGCTGTCATGGTGGTGCATTTATTACCCTTGATTCTCTTGATAACGTCGCAAAAAATGAAATTGCTTATGTGCTGGAAAAATATGAATCAGCGCAGAAAATAAAAAAAGGTCTCTCTGCCATGAAAAATAATGTATGTGTTATTGGCTCGTTCAATGTTGATATTATCAGTTATCTACCGAGATTACCCTCAACGGGAGAATCATTGCTGGCCGATAAATTTATTTTTTCACCCGGCGGTAAGGGATGTAATCAGGCATTAGCAGCAAGCTATGCCGACTCTGATGTGCATTTTATTACTAAAGTCGGCTCAGATCATTTTAGTGATTACGCCATTAATTTTATAAACTCATCAAAAATCCATAAAAGTGTTATCTACCAGACCAAAGAAACACAAACAGGTACAGCAACTATCATGGTGAATGGAGATACCGGAGATAACGTCATCGCTATCTACCCTGGCGCCAACATGACAATTTCCCCTGATGAAATCACCATTCAGAAAGAAGCCATTGTTCATTCAGATATTGTTCTTGTCCAACTGGAGACGAATTACGAAGCGCTGCAGCAAACAATTCGTCTCGCACAAAAAAATGACATACCGGTCATTATCAATCCAGCGCCATACAATGACATGGTTAACACCATCATTGATAACATTGACTATATTACGCCAAATGAAACGGAAGCAGGCCTGCTGGCCAATATGGCGGTTAATGATATCGAATCAGCCAAATGCGCGGCCAAAATTATTCACCAGAAAGGCGTCAAAAATACCATTATTACGTTAGGTAGCAAAGGTTCGCTTGCTTATGACGGCACACAATTCATCTATTCCCCGGCATTTCCGGCAGTTGTAAAAAATACGGCGGGAGCGGGTGATGCTTTCAATGGCGCCCTCGCATCTGGTCTTGCAAAAGGAAAGTCACTGGCATCCGCATTGTGCTACGCCAGCGCATTTGCCTCACTTGCGGTTGAAACGCCTAATGCCTCTGATATGCCGGAAAACGACTCCGTTCTTCATCGTATTCAGGGTTCACATTACAAACAAACTATTTCTACTCACTAAATCAAGGAGCAGACTATGAACAATACGCAGAAAAAACTAAAGGTGCTCTTTATTGGAGAATCCTGGCATATTCATATGATTCATTCAAAAGGTTATGACAGTTTCACCTCCAGTAAATATGAAGAAGGCGCTACATGGTTACTGGAATGCTTGAGGAAAGGCGGCGTTGATATTGATTACATGCCTGCCCACACGGTACAAATTGCCTTTCCAGAGAGTATTGACGAATTAAACCGTTACGATGTGATTGTTATTAGCGACATTGGTAGTAATACCTTCCTGTTGCAAAACGAGACATTTTATCAGCTAAAAATAAAACCAAACGCTCTGGAGTCCATTAAAGAGTACGTCAAAAATGGCGGTGGACTACTCATGATTGGCGGTTATCTGTCATTTATGGGTATTGAGGCAAAAGCCAATTATAAGAACACCGTTCTTGCTGAGGTTCTGCCAGTTATTATGCTTGATGGCGATGACCGGGTAGAAAAGCCCGAGGGTATCTGTGCTGAGGCTGTCTCACCTGAACATCCTGTTGTTAACGGGTTCTCAGATTATCCGGTATTTCTTGGATATAACCAGGCCGTCGCCAGAGACGATGCCGATGTCGTATTAACAATAAATAATGACCCATTGTTAGTGTTCGGTGAATACCAACAGGGTAAAACCGCCTGCTTTATGAGTGACTGCTCCCCACACTGGGGAACCCAGCAGTTTATGTCATGGCCATTTTATACCGACCTGTGGGTCAACACGCTTCAATTCATCGCCAGGAAATAAAAAACAATGGAGTAACGAAAGTTACTCCTTTTATAAAATATAAGGATTGATGTATGAACAAGAATAAGTACTCAACCCCCTTACTGATGCTTGCCACCATCTTAGCCGGTATGCTTTCCCCGATGCAGTCTGCCGTTAATGGGCAGTTAGGACATTGGTTACAAGACGGTAATGCTTGCGCAGTAATCTCGTTTGCCAGCGGTCTGGTCTTCATGTTTTTTATTATTATTGCGCGCAAAGAAACACGCCAGCAATTCGCCTCAATCCCTACTCTGATTAAAAAGAGAAAAATCCCGCTATGGAATTGGTTTGCAGGATTATGCGGGGCGATGGTCGTATTTTCTGAAGGCGCATCCGCCAGCGCGCTGGGCGTTGCCACCTTTCAAACGGCATTAATTTCCGCTCTGCTTCTTTCCGGCCTGCTGTGCGACCGTTTTGGCGTCGGTGTGGAGGAGAAGAAATATTTTACGCCATGGCGCATTACTGGCGCATTGTTCGCCGTTATCGCCACCATTTTTGTCGTGTCGCCACAGTGGCACTCAACCTCGTTTATCCTGCTCGCTATCCTCCCCTTTTTGGCCGGGTTACTCGCTGGCTGGCAGCCTGCGGGGAATGCTAAAGTCGCCGAGGCAACGGGCTCCATGCTGGTGTCCATTACATGGAACTTCATCGTCGGCTTTTGTGTCCTGGGCGCAGCGCTGGCGATACGTATCGCATTAGGCCATGTCACCATCCAGTTACCCGATACATGGTGGATGTATCTCGGTGGTCCGCTGGGTCTGCTGTCCATCGGGCTAATGGCGATTCTGGTGAGAGGCTTAGGGCTATTGATGCTGGGCGTAGCGTCAACAGCAGGCCAACTGCTTGGCTCAGTGCTAATTGATGAATTGATCCCTTCATTAGGCAATACGGTCTACCTGGTCACCATCATCGGTACGCTGTTCGCGTTAGTCGGTGCGATTGTGACCACCATCCCTGAATACAGAGCATCCAAAATGGCGCAAAGAATGGAGGTGTCAGAATGAAAGGTTTCCTGCAAACCGTAACAGGCCCGGTGGCGCATACGGATATGGGGCTGACGCTACCGCATGAACATCTGTTTAACGATCTGTCTTCGGTCGTAGACGAGCCACATTATGCTTTTTCACAGCAACTGGTGGGAAAGAAAGTCAGTGCTGACCTGCAGTGGGGGCTGAAACACGACCCATACTGCTGCGCCGATAACATGGACCGCAAAGAGATTGATGATGTTATCTTCGAAATCAATAACTTTATGTCTTTGGGCGGCAGGACGATTGTCGACGCCACCGGATCAGAATCCATTGGACGGGACGCCTCAGCGCTGCGAGAAGTTGCCTTAAAAACGGGTTTGAATATCGTTGCGTCATCCGGACCTTATCTGGAGAAATTTGAAAGTACCCGGATCCATAAACCTGTTGAGCTGTTAGCCTCACTCATTGATAAAGAACTGAATCAGGGTATTGGCGAGACGGATATTCGCGCTGGCATGATCGGTGAAATCGGCGTATCTCCCGCGTTTACCCAAGCGGAGCGTAACAGCCTGCGGGCAGCGTCTCTGGCACAATGTAACAACCCCCATACGGCGATGAATATCCATATGCCAGGGTGGCTGCGACTGGGTGATGAGGTGCTGGATATCGTGCTGGAAGAAATGAACGTCTCTCCGGCAAAAGTCTCGCTGGCGCATTCGGACCCTTCAGGAAAAGATGTCGTCTATCAACGTAAAATGCTCGACCGTGGCGTATGGCTTGAATTTGACATGATTGGTCTGGACATCACCTTTCCAAAAGAAGGTGTCGCGCCGGGCGTTCAGGAGACCGCAGATGCAGTAGCGAATCTGATTGCACTGGGTTACGCCGACCAAATCGTTTTAAGCCATGATGTTTTTCTCAAACAGATGTGGGCGAAAAATGGCGGAAATGGCTGGGGGTTTGTCCCGAATGTCTTCCTCGCCTATCTGGCTGCTCGCGGAGTAGACAACGATACTCTGCGCAAGCTTTGTATTGATAATCCAGCCCGATTACTCACGGCATAATCTGCAAATAGCCCGGTGTCTGACACCGGGCCTGGAATTAAAAATCAGTATCCCGCCGTTAAATCATCCACCGAACGCGGGTCAGACGCACCGTACAGTTCGCCATCCGGTCCAACCATAATACTTTGGGTGCTGCCCATCGCTTCTTTCAGCGCGACTTTCTGCCCTTTCTGTTCCAGCAACTTTAGCGTATCGGGGCTGAAGCCCTTTTCTACCCGCAGTTCGTCCGGCAACCATTGATGATGGAAACGCGGCGCGTTGGTCGCTTCGGCGACGTTCATGCCAAAATCAATGCTGTTCACTACCATTTGCAGCACAGTAGTGATGATTCGACTCCCGCCAGGACTGCCGGTCACCAGCCAGGTTTTGCCGTCTTTTACCACGATAGTGGGCGACATCGACGACAGCGGACGCTTCTTCGGACCGACCGCGTTAGCATCGCCGCCTACCAGGCCATAAACATTAGGTACACCGGGTTTAGCAGAAAAATCATCCATTTGATTATTCAGCAGAATACCGGTATTTCCCGCCACAATTCCTGTGCCGAAGGTGGTATTCAGGGTATAGGTCACCGCCACAGCATTGCCGTCTTTATCCACCACCGAGAAGTGGGTGGTCTGGTTGCTTTCATACGGGGCGAGCTTGCCCGGTTTTATCTGGCTGGAAGGTTTGGCCTTGTTGATATCAATTTGATCGGCCAGCGTTTTCGCATAGGCTTTGTGGGTCAGCGCCTGCCACGGCACTTTCACAAAGTCCGGATCGCCCAGATACTCTGAGCGGTCAGCGTAGGCGTATTTTTCCGCTTCCGCCATGATTTGCATGGCATCGGCGCTGCCAAAGCCGTACTTCTTCATGTCGAAATTTTCGAGGATATTCAGGATCTGTACGATGTGAATACCGCCCGAGGACGGCGGCGGCATGGAGAAGACCTGATACCCGCGATAGTCACCGCTGATTGGCGTACGCTCAACGGCTTTATAGCTGGCTAAATCCTCTTTGGTCATCAGACCGCCGTTCTTCTGCATTTCTCCGGCAATCTGGTCAGCAATCGCCCCTTTATAAAACGCATCCGGGCCGTTTTCGGCAATCATTTCCAGGCTTTTCGCCAGATTCTTCTGGACCAGCTTATCGCCTTTTTTCAGCGGCTCGCCGTCTTTCCAGAAAATGGCTTTGCTGTTCTCATGATTAGGGATCACTTCGCTGCCGTAAGTTTTTAAGTCGTCGGCCAGCGCATCGTTAACCACAAAACCCTCTTCCGCCAGCTTCATCGCCGGACGCACCACTTTATTCAGCGGCATCGTGCCGTATTTCTCCAGCGCCAGCGAGAACCCCGCCACGGTACCCGGCGTACCGGATGCCAGATGCGACGTCAGCGACTTTTTCGCATCGGCGTTACCCTGCTCGTCGAGGAACATATCACGGGTCGCGCCAGCAGGCGCCATTTCACGAAAATCAATCGCCGTGGTAGCGCCATCTTTAGTGCGCAGCAGCATAAATCCTCCGCCGCCCAGATTCCCGGCTTGCGGATGCGTGACAGCCAGCGCATAGCCCACGGCGACGGCGGCATCCACGGCATTACCGCCCTGCTTTAAGATATCCACGCCAACCTGCGTCGCCATTGCATCCACGGACGCCACCATCCCTTGCGTCGCCCGCACAGGATGAAAGACATCTTCTTCAACACCATAGGAGACTGGCGGCGCGACGGGAGGATTGGCCACCGCGCTAAACGTCCCCCCGGCCAGCAGAGCGGCGATCGCCACCCAGCGCATAAACGTTGGTTTCATCGTTGTTTTTCTCCAGATAAATGGGTGTATGTCCCGTTTAATCCTGGTCCACAACGCTTAAAAAATCATCATCATGGCGAAATAGAGGTACACTTAAAAAGAGGCCTCATCGGGAGGAGACGACAATGAAACGCTTACTACTTATTACGGCTTTGTTACCCTTTGCTGTATTGGCCCAGCCAATTAACACTATGAATAATCCTAATCAGCCAGGTTATCAGATCCCCAGCCAACAGCGTATGCAGACGCAGATGCAAACGCAGCAGATTCAGCAGCAGGGTATGTTGAAACAACAGATGCAAACGCAGGCGCGCAGCCAGCAGCAAAATCTACAGTCGCAGTTGAATGCCAATACGCAGCGGGTTCAGCAGGGACAGCCGGGCAACGGTATGCTCGGTCAGCAAACGCTGCCCAATACGCAGGGCGGAATGCTCAGCGGCAGCGGAAATCCGGACCGGATGCTAAACCATTCCCAGCCAATGTTGCAGCAGGACAGCGGGACGCCGCAGCCTGACATCCCGCTGAAAACCATCAGCCCTTAAAACTGACAGCCCTTAAAACTGAAAGTGAGGGCCGATGTCATCAATGCGATCGGTGCAGATACAATCCACGCCCCAGCGCAGCAGCTCTGCCGCCCGCTGGGGCTGATTGACGGTATACACCAGAATCCGCAGACCCGCGGCCTTAATCTCTTGCACTCGCGTCTCATCGAGTAATTTATGGTTGAGATGGAGGGAAACACAGCCCAGACGGGTCGTCAGTTCACGCCAGTCTTCACGCCATTTATCCAGCAGTAACCCGCGCGGCAGTTCAGGTGCTGCCGCCTGAGCCGCTTCCAGCGCCTCTATCTCAAAGGAAGAAAGCAGCGGCGGCGTCATCCCGGCCCACAGTTCGCGGGCGGCCGACGCCACGACACGTCCTGTTAGCCTTCCGCTCCCCGTTGTCGGTTTGATCTCAATATTCGCCATCATGCCGTGTTTACGGCAGCGCTCCGCCACCTGCGAGAGCAACGGCAGCGGCTCGCCTTTAAATTCGCCGCTAAACCAACCGCCAGCGTCCACACGCAATAAATCCTGCCAGTTCAACTCGCCCGCCACGCCCCAACCGTTGCTGGTGCGCTCCAGGTTATCGTCATGCAGCAGGAAAATTTCGCCGTCTTTCGACAGCTTGGCATCAAACTCAATCATGGTGTGCCCGTATCGCGCGCCCACGTCAATCGCCGCCAGAGTGTTTTCCGGCGCCAGTTTACCGCCGCCGCGATGGGCGACAATGTGGGGATAAGGCCAGTTACTCATACACGTTGTCCTGTTTCGCCATCAAAAAGATGCCGCTGATGTTCCGGCAGATGCAGCCATAGCGTACTGCCCGCCGCCGGGCGCTGCTGATGCGCCAACCGCACCACCAGTTTCTGATCGCCCCAGCGCCCATGCGCCAGATTATCCGCGCCCAGAATCTCCAGCGTGTCTACCGTTAACGGCACGCCGCCTTCCGCCTGCGAGCTTAACGCAATATGCTCCGGGCGGATACCCAGCGTCATTTTACGTCCAGCATGACCCCGATAGCCCGCACCAATCGGCAACGCCAGACCGCCAGGCAATTCGAAACGGTCGCCGGAAGCGCTGATAACGCCGTCCAACAGGTTCATCGCCGGGCTGCCGATAAAGCTCGCCACGAAGCGACTGGCCGGTTTTTCATATACCTCTACCGGCGTGCCAATCTGTTCTGCGACACCTTTATTCATCACCATCACCCGCTGGGCCAGCGTCATCGCCTCTACCTGATCGTGAGTAACATAGAGCGAGGTGGTACGAAGGCGACGATGCAGATGTTGTAACTCCAGACGCATCTGCACGCGCAGCTTGGCGTCGAGATTAGAGAGCGGTTCGTCGAATAAAAAGACTGCTGGCTCGCGGACGATCGCGCGCCCCATTGCCACGCGCTGCCGTTGACCGCCGGAAAGCTCGCGTGGACGGCGTTTAAGCAGGCCGTCCAGCTCCAGAATGCGCGCCGCCTCCCGCACGCGTTCTTCAATATGCGCTTTGCTCATACCGCGAATTTTTAGTCCCCACGCCATGTTCTCCTCTACGCTCATATGGGGATAGAGAGCATAGTTCTGAAATACCATCGCGATGCCGCGATCTTTGGGCTCCATCTCGGTGACCCGTTTGCGATCAATCCAGATATCGCCGCTGGTCACGCGTTCCAGACCGGCCACCATCCGCAACAACGTTGATTTGCCGCAGCCGGACGGCCCGACCATCACAATAAATTCGCCATCCGCCACGTCCAGCGTCAGCGGTTGAATGACCTGGGTTTTGCCGTCCCAGCTTTTGGTTACTGCCTGTAGTTTTAAACCAGCCATTTTATTTCTCACTGTCCACTAAACCACGCACAAACGCCCGTTGCATGGCTAAAACGATAACGACCGGAGGGATAAGGGTAAGCAACATTGCCGCCATCACCTGGTTCCATTGCGTGGTACCTTCGCCGGTAGCGATCATCCCTTTGATACCCGCTACGGCAGTGCCAAGATTCACGTCGGTGATAATCAACAGCGGCCACAGATACTGGTTCCAGCCGTAGATAAAGGTGATGACGAATAACGCCGCCAGGTTGGTTTTTGACAGCGGCAACACGATGTCGCGGAAAAAGCGCATCGGCGACGCGCCGTCAATACGGGCCGCCTCCACCAGTTCATCCGGAAGCGTCATGAAGAACTGACGAAACAGGAAAGTGGCGGTAGCGGACGCCATCAGCGGTAGCGTCAGACCGGCATAGCTGTCGAGCATTTTCAGGTTGGCGATCACTTCCACCGTCGGGAAGATACGCACTTCAACCGGCAGCATCAGGGTGATAAAAATCATCCAGAAGAACAGGTTACGCAGGGGAAAACGAAACCAGACGATGGCGAATGCGGAAAGCATAGATACCGTGATTTTGCCTACCGTAATGCTGAACGCCATAATGAAACTGTTAAGCATCATCAGCCAGAATGGCGCGCTATTAACACCGACGCCGTTGACCCAAATAGTTTTGATATTCTCCAGTAACTGCGTGCCGGGAAGCAGCGTCATCGGCGTCTCAAACACCGCGCGGTCGTCCAGCGTCGCCGCGACAAACGCGACATACAGCGGAAACAAAATGACCGCGATCCCCAGAATCAGCATGGTATGGCTGAATATTGTCAGCCCGCGACGATTCTCTATCATTGGTAACGCACCTTACTTTCCACATAGCGGAACTGCACCACCGTCAGAATGATGACGAGGAACATCAACACTACCGACTGCGCGGCGGACGCCGAGAGATCCAGGCCGGTAAACCCTTCGCGATAAATCTTATAAATCAGCGTCGTAGTGGCTTGTACCGGCCCGCCGGCGGTCGCGGCGTCGATCACCGGGAAGGTGTCGAAAAAGGCGTACACCAGGTTGACCACCAGCAGGAAGAAACTGACCGGCGCAATAAGCGGCAAAGAAAGCCGGAAGAAACGACGAATCGGCCCGGCGCCGTCAATGGCCGCCGCTTCCACCAGCGAGCGGGGAATGGATTGCAGCGCGGCAAAGAAGAATAAAAAGTTGTAACTAATCTGCTTCCAGACTGACGCAAATACCACCAGGAACATCGCCTGACCGCTGTTTTGCGCGTGGTTCCAGTCATAGCCGAATTCGCCGAGGAAATGGGTGATTAATCCCCGCCCCGGGTTAAACAGGAAAATCCACAATACGGCGGCGACGGCGGGCGCGACGGCATAAGGCAGCAGCATCAGCGTCTGATAAAAACGGCTGCCGCGCACCACGTAATCCACCAGGGCGGCGAAAAACAGCGAGACCAGCAGGCCGCTAAACGTGACCAGCGCGCTGAATTTAATCGTCGTCCAGAAGGCGTCGAGATAATAGCTGTCGTGAAAAAGCGCGACGAAATTCTCCAGCCCGACAAATTGGCTGGAAAAACCAAACGGATCGACGCTTTGCAGCGAATACCACAGCGCTTCGCCCGCAGGCCAGATAAAGAAAATAACGGTGATAACCAACTGCGGGGCAACCAGTAAATACGGCAGCCAGCGCGAGCGGAACACCGGACGGAATGATGACATGAAGGTTCTTTTCCTGGAAGGTGCCGGATGGCGGTGCAAGCACCTTATCCGGCCTACAAACGCTGTAGGCCTGATAAGCGCAGCGCCACCAGGCACTTATACACTTAAGATTTGCTCGCTTTCTCAAAACGACGCAGCAACTGATTCCCGCGATCCACTGCGGTATCCAACGCCTGTTGTGGGGTTTTCTTCCCGGTCCAGACGCTTTCCAGCTCTTCGTCCACGATGGTACGAATCTGCGGCATATTGCCCAGACGCAAGCCTTTGGTGAAGGGTAACGGCGGCTTATTCAACATCTGGCGAGTGGCGATATCCGCACCGGGGTTTTTATCGTAATAACCCTGCTCGCGGGTCAGCTCGTAGGCGGCGGTGGTAATCGGCAGGTAGCCGGTTTTTTGATGCCATTCAGCAGCGTTTTCCGGTTTTGCCAGGAAGTCGAGGAATTTGGCGACGCCGGTATAGGTTTCTTTATCTTTACCCTGCATAACCCATAGGCTGGCTCCGCCGATAATGGCGTTTTGCGGCGCGCCCTTGATATCAGCGTCGTACGGCATCATACCCACGCCATAGTTAAATTTGGCATACTGGCGGATATTGGCGAGCGAGCCGGAGGACGCGGTTGTCATCGCGCAGTCACCGTTATAAAACTTCTCGGTAGACTCGTCCTTACGCCCAACATAGCTAAAATCGCCTTTTTTATTCATCTCTTCCAGCAGCGCGATATGTTTCACCTGCTCTGGCTTATTAAACTCCAGCACCGCATCTGTACCGTCAAAGCCATTGTTTTTACTGGCGAAGGGAAGACCGTTCCAGGCGCTGAAGTTTTCCAGTTGGATCCAGCCTTGCCAGCCGCTGGCGTAACCGCATTTCATGCCTGCCGCTCTCAGTTTCGCGGTATAGTCAGCCAGCTCCTGCCAGGTTTTCGGCGGCTGTTCCGGATCTAAACCGGCTTTCTTAAAGGCGTCTTTGTTGTAGTACAGTACCGGCGTGGAGCTGTTAAAGGGCTGGGAGAGCAGATGCCCGCTTTTAGCATCGGTGTAGTAGCCTGCAACGGTTGGTACAAACTGGGACTCGTCAAAGTTAATACCGGCGTCTTTAAACACTTCATAAACCGGCTTAATGGCTTTCGAGGCCATCATGGTCGCTGTCCCAACCTCATAAACCTGCAATATTGCCGGCGCGTTGCCGGTACGGAATGCCGCGATCCCGGCGCTCAGGTTCTGTTCATAGTTCCCCTTATAGACCGGAACGATTTTGTAATCCGGATTGGCCTGGTTGAAACGTTGCGCCAGTGAATCAACTTCTTTGCCTAACTCCCCTTCCATTGAATGCCAGAATGGAATAGTGGTGACGGCCAACGCCTGACCCGTAAATGCCAGACTCAGCGCCAGTCCTAAAGCTGTATGTCGTAACGATATCATCGGTTATCTCTCTTTTTGTGCCGGGATGCGCGATATCACGCGTTTTATGTTCGCGGGGGTAACATGACATGCTCGAATGACAGAAAAATAACTTTTTTATTACAAAAAAAAGATAGTAAGGCGACAGAGAGATGGCAAGGCAGTGAAAGCGCCGGAAAAGAAAAGTGGGAGCTACGGCACGGATAGGTACGACATTATTCCCGGGGGCGGCGCACATGCCGTAACTCAACCAGGCGGAGCGTCGCCGGGATTAACGTCTCAGGCGCGTAAGCGAACGACAATTTGCTCCAGCGTAAGCCGCCCTGCCGCCGCATCGACTGTCATATCGACAAAATCCGGATTCGCAGCGAGTGAGATCCCGTTACGCTTTAAAAACAGCAGCGTAATAAATAAGGCGGTACGTTTGTTACCATCATTGAAGATATGCCCACGGGATATAGCGAGCAAATGCATTGCCGCCAGCAGCCACACGTCGGTCACCCCTTCATATTCGATTTGATTGAGTACCCGGTACATTAGCGCTTCCGCGCGCCCAGGATCAGGCATGCCTGTTACACCAGGCGTAACGCGGAGAAGCCTGTCGTGAAACTGAATTATCTCTTCCGCTGAGATAAGTTGTAGGGTCATTTATCCGCCAGCTCCCTGAGCTCATTGCCATGAACCGCCATAATGGCAGCAAACTCATCATCCATTCGCGCCGTCTGATAACGCTCAAACTCCTCGGCGCTGATGATCACTGCGGACTTATGCCCACGACGCGTGATGGTGACAGGGCCCCCCGTCACCGCACTTTCCAGGACTTCGGCCAGATTTTGCCGCGCTTCGCTATAGTTAACCGTACGCATAAACACCTCCCCAGTTGTACATGTTTATTGTACAACAAACATGTACAAAAAAAGAGCCATCAGGCTCTTTTGAAAAATTTTACCGCTTGCCGTTACCGGGGGCGGCGCACGCGCTTCCCCCCTGGCACAGTCTAACCGCCCAGATAGGCGCTGCGCACCGCTTCGTTCGCCAGCAGCGCATCACCGGTATCGGATAGCACCACGTGGCCGTTTTCCAGCACATAACCGCGGTCGGCGAGCTTCAGCGCCTGGTTGGCGTTCTGCTCGACAAGGAAGATGGTCATACCCTGCTCGCGCAACTGCTCAATGGTGTCGAAGATCTGCTGGATGATGATCGGCGCCAGCCCCAGCGACGGTTCATCCAGCAGCAATAGCCTCGGCTGGCTCATCAGCGCGCGGCCAATCGCCAGCATCTGCTGTTCGCCGCCGGACATGGTGCCCGCTCGCTGGATACGGCGTTCATGCAGGCGCGGAAACAGCTCGTACACCCATTTGATACGCTCCTGAAACCGATCGCGCTCGGCAAAAAAACCGCCCATCGCCAGATTCTCTTCCACCGTCATCCGCGAGAAGACGCGCCGCCCTTCCGGCACTATCGCCACCGCTTCACGCATGATTTTCGCCGTCTGCCAGTCGGTGATGTCTTTACCGTCAAACACCACCCGTCCGCTGGAGGCGCGCGGATCGCCGCACAAGGTGCCAAGCAGCGTCGTTTTCCCCGCGCCGTTAGCGCCAATCAGGGTAACGATTTCCCCCTGGTTGATGTGCAGACTGACGTCGTGCAGCGCCTGAATCTTGCCGTAGTGGGCGCTGACTTTTTCAAACGTTAACATCGTTTTTTCCATCTTATGCCTCACCCAGATAAGCGCGGATGACGTCCGGGTTGTTGCGGATCTCTTCCGGCGTGCCGTTCGCCAGCGGCGTGCCCTGGTTCACCACGTAAATGCGATCGGAAATGCCCATCACCAGCTTCATATCGTGTTCAATCAGCAAGATAGTGGTGTTGTGATGGTTACGTAGTTCGGCAATCAGCTCATCCAGCTCTTTGGTCTCTTTCGGGTTAAGGCCGGCCGCCGGTTCGTCGAGCATCAGAATTTCTGGCTGCGTCACCATGCAGCGGGCAATCTCCAGCCGGCGCTGGTCGCCGTAGGCCAGATTACTGGCCTGGCGATTGGCATGTTCCAGCAGGCCAATACGCTCAAGCCAGGTCGCCGCGCGGTCCAGCGCTTCACTTTGCGCGCGGCGGAAAGCGGGCGTTTTCAACAGGCCGGAAAAGAGGCCCGTTTTCAATTGCTGGTGCTGCGCCACCAGCAGGTTTTCAATCACCGTCATTTCACGGAACAGACGCACATGCTGGAAAGTACGTACCACGCCCATGCGGGCGATCTGCTGACCCGGCAATCCTTCCAGATGCCGCTCGCGCAACATGATCGTACCGCCTGTCGGCTTATAAAAACCGGTCAGGCAGTTAAACACCGTCGTTTTACCCGCGCCGTTAGGGCCAATCAGCGACACAATTTCCCGCTCACGCAATTCCAGCGATACATTGTTGACCGCCAGCAAACCGCCAAAGCGCATCATCAGGCCGTTAACCGCTAATAATGGCTGACTCATGCCTGCTCTCCTTTCGCCTGACCACTTTTCAGCTTCAACTGCGGACGCGTCATCGGCAGCAATCCCTGCGGGCGCCAGATCATCATCAACACCATCAAACCGCCGAGCATCAACATGCTGTATTCGTTGAAGTCGCGCATCAATTCGCGCGACACCACCAGCAGAACCGCCGCCAGGATCACCGCAAACTGCGAGCCCATTCCGCCCAGCACCACAATCGCCAGCACGAAGGCGGATTCGGCGAAGGTGAAGGATTCCGGGCTGACAAAGCCCTGGCGGGCGGCAAACAACGTCCCGGCGAAACCGGCAAACGCGGCGCTGATAGTAAAAGCGGTCAGCTTGATGCGCGTCGGGCTTAAACCTAATGAGCGACAGGCGATCTCATCCTCACGCAACGCTTCCCACGCCCGGCCCAGCGGCATACGCAGCAGGCGGTTAATGACAAACAGCGACAGGATCACCAGCAACAGGGCCACCAGATAGAGGAAAATGACCCGGTCGGATGGGTCGTACTTCACGCCAAAGAAATTGCTGAAGGTATCCCAGCCGCCTTCTCGGGTGTTGCGGCTAAACTCCAGACCAAACAGCGTCGGTTTGGGGATCTGGCTGATGCCGTTCGGGCCGCCGGTAATTTCAGTGTTGTTGAGCAACAGGATACGGACGATTTCGCCGAAGCCGAGCGTCACAATCGCCAGATAGTCGCCGCGCAGGCGCAGTACCGGGAAGCCGAGCAGGAAACCGGCGGCGGCGGAGACCAGTCCCGCCAGTGGCAGGCAGGTCCAGAAACCCAAACCGTAATAGTGGTTGAGCAGCGCAAAGGTATAAGCGCCGATGGCGTAAAAGCCGCCGTAGCCCAATACCAGCAGGCCGGACAGCCCTACCACCACGTTCAGCCCCAGACCGAGGATGATATAAATCATGGTCATAGTGGCGATATCCACGCTACCGCGCGACACCATAAACGGCCACGCCACGGCGATAACCAGTAGCGCCATCAGAAACAGCTTTTGCTTAACGGTAGAGCCATCGATCGCTGGCAGAATAAACTTCGGTCCGGAGACGTGCTTCACCGCTTTCTGGAACATCGGACGCAGCAACTGAAAGAAAAAAACCACTGCCGTACCGATAAAGATCCACTGCCAGCGGATGTCGGCGGCGGTATCCACCACCAGTTTGGTGCCGTCCAGCTCCAGTTGTACGCCCATGAAGACGCCAGCCAGAACGAAGAACATCGCCGCAGAGAACAGAGCCATCGCAATATGCATCGGTTTCATACTTTCTCTACCTCCGGACGCCCCAGGATACCGGTCGGCATCACCAGCAGTACCAGAATCAGCAGAGCGAACGACACGACATCTTTATATTCGGTACTTAAATATGCAGACGAGAGCGCTTCGGCGACGCCCAAAATCAGACCGCCGATCATCGCGCCCGGAATGCTGCCAATCCCGCCCAGCACCGCCGCGGTGAACGCTTTCATCCCGGCCATAAAACCGATGTAGGGGTTAATTACGCCATAGAACTGACCGAGCAGCACGCCCGCCACCGCCGCCATTGCCGCGCCGATAACAAACGTTAGCGCAATGACGCGGTCGGTATTAATGCCGAGCAGGCTGGCCATTTTCAGATCCTCCGCGCAGGCGCGGCAGGCGCGGCCCATCCGGGAGTAGCGAATGAAAATGGTGAGCGCCAGCATAGCCAGAAAGGTGACTATCCAGATAACCGCCTGCATGGTGGTGATGGACGCGGCAAAGTTTTCGCTGCTGCCCACAATCCACTGGCCGTTAAACAGGCTGGGTAACGCCACGTCGCGCGAACCTTCCGTCAGGCTGACGTAGTTTTGCAGAAAGATGGACATCCCGATGGCGGAAATCAGGGCGATCAGGCGCTTGGAGTTGCGCACAGGCCGGTAAGCGACTCGCTCGATACTCCAGCCGTAGGCGCTGGCAATAATAATCGCGCCGATAAATCCGGCGGCCACCAGGAGCCAACTGGTGTCTATTCCCATCATCATTAGCGCGGCGATGATCATAAAAGAGACGTAGCTGCCGATCATATACACCTCGCCATGAGCGAAGTTGATCATGCCGATAATGCCGTACACCATCGTATAACCGATAGCAATCAGCGCGTAGGTGCTCCCCAGCGTGACGCCGTTAAACATCTGCTGCAAGAAATAGAGAAACTGCTCGGACATAAGGTAACCTTTTTAAACCCGCCCGGCGTGCGGGCGGTGGGATAACTTATCTTCTGGCATTACTTCGCGACGGTTGACGAGCCGTCGGCGTGCCACTGGAAGACGCCAAATTCAAATCCCTTAAGATCGCCTTTTTCATCCCATTTCAGCGGCCCAATAACGGTATCAGCCCCGTTCGCTTTAAGATCTTTCACCAGATCCAGCGGAGCATGGCTGGCGCTACGCGTCATTGCGGTCGCCAGCGACTGGACGGCGGCGTAGGTGATCCAGACATACGGACCGCTGGGATCTTTCTTGTCGGCTTTCAGCGCCTCGACAATCGCTTTATTCGCCGGGTCCTGGTCATAACGTTTTGGCATCGTCACCAACATGCCTTCCGCCGCACCACCCGCAATATTGGACAGCGACGCGTTACCCACGCCTTCCGGCCCCATAAATTGCGTTTTCAGGCCATTAGCCCGTGCCTGGCGCAGCATCTGCCCCATTTCCGGGTAGTAGCCGCCGTAATACACAAAGTCGATATTCTCTTTTTGCAAGCGAGCAATCAGGGCGGAGAAATCTTTTTCACCGGCGGTAATACCATCAAAAAAGACAATATTGGCATTGCCCTGCTTCAGGCCATCCTGCACGGAGCGCGCCAGTCCTTCGCCGTATTGCTGTTTATCGTGAATGATAGCGATGCGCTGCGGTTTCACCGTTTCCAGGATGTATTTCGCGGCCGTTGGCCCCTGGGAGGAGTCCAGGCCGGCGGTACGCATAATGTACTGATAGCCGCGCTGGGTCAGCTCCGGGTTAGTCGCCCCCGGGGAGATCATCAGAATACCTTCATCTTCATAGATATCGGATGCTGGCTGAGTAGAAGAAGAACACAAGTGACCAATAACGTACTGAATACCGTCGTTAACGATTTTGTTGGCCACCGCCACCGCCTGTTTTGGATCGCAGGCATCATCGTACTCTACGCCGACCAGCTTATCGCCTTTAATACCGCCTTTAGCGTTGATGTCTTTAATGGCCTGGCGCGCGCCGTTAAATTCCATATCGCCCCATTGCGCTACCGGGCCGGACATCGCCCCGACTATGGCGACTTTAATATCATCTGCCATTGCCCCCTGCGAGACTGCTAATGCAACAATCCCTGCGATTATTGTTTTCGCTTTCCGTTTCATGTGCCTGTATCCCCATTCGTGATGTTATATGTTTTGTTTTTTGCTGGTTAAAAAGCAGACTGTACTTTTTATAAATGGTGCGCTTTTTACTGACTCATTAATGAGTTAGCGCAGAATTTAAAGCATAATAAGATTAAAATCTCTATTTTTCAGTCTATTAAGAAAAGATAATATTCTGCTTTTCGCTATAGATAAACAAAAAAAAGCACGCTTGTCAGCATAAAATAACGGCATATTAAGCGGAATAATTCACTAGCATTCAGGGAATTATGCTGCCTGTTTTCCATTCTCTAATGCTTCAAACTGTAATTATCGTTGTTAAAAAATTAATAACCTGGTAAATGACACAAAAAAGAGAAAGCATCTGGCCTGCCTGTTTCGGTACACTGATCGCATCTTTTGAAATCGGGACAAGCCGTCGATGAAGCTGACCATTCTTCGTTTAGAACACTTTAGCGCTCAGGATCAGATCGATCTGGGCAAAATCTGGCCGGAATATTCCGCCTCCTCATTAAGCGTAGATGAAACGCACCGGATTTATGCCGCGCGGTTTAACGAGCGTTTGTTGGGCGCCGTAAGAGTGACGCTGAGCGGAACGCAGGGCGCGCTGGATTCCTTACGCGTGCGTGAAATCACCCGTCGTCGCGGCGTCGGACAATACCTGGTAGAAGAAGTCATCCGCGATAATCCCAACGTCTCGTCGTGGTGGATGGCAGATGTCGGTGTTGAAGACCGTAGCGTGATGGCCGCGTTTATGCAGGCGTTAGGCTTTACCGCACAGCATGACGGCTGGGAGAAGCGCTAAAAGAAAGCCGGATGGCGCTGACGCTTATCCGGCCTACATGCCGGGAGAAAAGATAAAAACCACCTCGCTATTTTCCAAGAATTTCGCGTTGCAGGCAGGCGGCAAGTTATGAAATCCCCGGGAGCTTACATAAGTAAGTGACCGGGGTTGAATAACGTAGCCAACGCACCTGCAGCGCGAAAGGCGCCAGGAAAATTACTTAGCGTCCGTCGCCGTACCATTCGCATGCCAGTCAAACACGCCGAACTCAAATCCTTTCAGATCGCCTTTCTCATCCCACGACAGCGGTCCCATTACGGTGTCGACCGTGGCGCCTTTCAGGTATTTGGCGATTTCCGCCGGATCGTCGGAGTGGTTCAGCCCCGCCTGCAACGATTGCAGCGCGGCGTAGGTGGTCCACACGAATGCGCCGCTAGGATCTTGTTTCTTGGCTTTGATGGCATCCACAATCGGTTTGTTCGCTGGGACCTGATCGTAGTTCTTCGGTTTGGTGACCAGTAAGCCTTCCGCCGACTCTCCGGCGATGTTAGACAGCGAGACGTTCGCGACCCCTTCCGGCCCCATAAACTGGGTTTTCAGCCCTGCGGCGCGGGACTGGCGCAAAATCTGCCCCATTTCCGGGTGATAACCGCCGTAGTAGACAAAGTCGATATTCTCTTTCTTCAGGCGCGCAACCAGAGTGGAGAAATCTTTTTCGCCAGCGGTGATGCCATCAAAGAATACGACGTTAACGCCGCCTTTCTTCAGACCGTCCTGCACCGCGCGCGCCAGCCCTTCGCCGTACTGCTGCTTATCGTGGATAATCGCGATGCGCTGCGGTTTTACCTTCTCCAGAATATACTTTGCCGCCGTTGGCCCCTGGTCAGAGTCCAGGCCGGTCGTGCGCAAAATCAGGTTATAGCCGCGTGCGGTCAGCTCCGGCGCGGTCGCCGCCGGGGTTATCATCAGGATGCCTTCGTCTTCGTAGATATCAGACGCTGGCTGTGTGGAAGAGGAGCATAAGTGACCGATAACATACCTGATGCCGTCGTTCACCACTTTGTTAGCGACCGCTACCGCCTGTTTCGGGTCACAGGCGTCGTCATATTTCACCGCGACGAGCTTATCGCCTTTAATACCGCCTTTCGCATTGATATCGGCAATTGCCTGCTCCGCACCGGTAAATTCCTGGTCGCCATACTGCGCCACCGGACCGGACATCGCGCCGACAACCGCGACTTTAATGTCCTCGGCGAATGCCATATGGCTTAATGACAGGGCGATACATCCTGCCAATAACGTTTTACCCTTCATATTCATCCTGATAATCCCCATTATTCTGGTTGTTACGTGTGTTGTGGTGTTATTGTTCAGCACTTTATTTCGATTATTGGCTAGCTACCCGTGCTTTAGCAGCATACTCTGCTAAAACATACCCGATTTTTATTATTTTGGAATAGCTAAATTTACATCCAGATAACAGATTTGTGTCGGTGGGGGAGAGGAAGGGCCCGTAGGCCCGATAAGCGAAGCGCCATCGGGCAAACGTGTTGCCGGATGGCAGGGTAAACGCCTTATCCGGCCTACAAAAAACAAAACCCCCGAATTCACATTCGAGGGTTCATTGGCAATTCGCGAAGGTTACGCTTCGATCGCAGCGCGAAGCTTTTTCATGGCGTTCTTTTCAAGCTGGCGCACACGCTCAGCGGAGACGCCGTAACGATCGGCCAGCTCCTGCAACGTAGACTTATTGTCTTCGTCCAGCCAGCGAGCGCGGATAATATCCTGGCTACGCTCGTCGAGCCCCTGCATCGCGTCGGTCAGTCGGTTGGCGGCCTGCTCTTCCCAGTTATCGTCTTCAATGCCGTCGGCAAAGTTAGACGATTTATCCTGCAGATACAGCACCGGCGCCATTGGCTGGCTGTCGGACTCATCGTCCGAAGACATGTCAAACGTCATGTCCTGCGCCGCCATACGCGACTCCATCTCACGCACGTCTTTACTGGAAACACCCAGTTCGCGCGCCACCATTTCAACCTCATCCTGATTAAACCAGCCCAGACGCTGCTTGGTTTTACGCAGATTAAAGAACAGCTTACGCTGCGCTTTCGTGGTTGCGACTTTAACGATACGCCAGTTACGCAGCACGTATTCGTGAATTTCTGCTTTAATCCAGTGTACGGCGAAGGAAACCAGGCGCACGCCTACTTCCGGGTTAAAACGACGTACGGCTTTCATCAGGCCGATGTTGCCTTCCTGGATCAAATCCGCCTGCGGCAGACCATAGCCCGCATAGTTACGAGCAATATGAACAACAAAGCGCAGGTGAGACAGGATCAGCGTTTTAGCTGCTTCCAGATCGCCCTGGTAATGCAGCCTTTCAGCCAATGCCCGCTCCTCGTCAGCCGATAACATCGGCCACGCGTTCGCCGCCCGGATATAAGATTCCAGGTTGCCAACAGGGGCTAAAGCTAAATTTTGCATTTCTTTGGTCATTCAAATCCTCTCAATCAGTATTGCCTGGCACCGTCAGCGAGCAACAACCGTGCCAAAGCCGATGAGCAACGAGAATATCACCCACTCTTTTATCAGACAGTGATTTTATCCACAAGTTCAATGTAACACTGTGCATAATTTGCACAAATCTTGTGACATAAAGATGACGCGCGGGGAAGAGACAACAGGGACTCTTTCCCTGCGAACGGAAGCCCATTGCAGGGAAAGATTATACCACGATTTTATCAATCGGGAGTAAAGTGACGTAAATGTTGCACCGTGGCCAGCCAGGCGGCGATCCAGCCAATCATGGAACAGACCAGCAGCAGCAACAGGCACTCATCGAACGATAAACCGTTGAGATCAAACTTCGTGCCGAAGACCTGCGCCACTTCAGTCACCGCCGATGATAAACGCATCACCAAAATTTCAGACAATATCAGTGAAAGAAACGCGCCGGAAAAACCGAGCAACGCGCCGCCGTAGAGGAACGGACGCAGGATAAAGCCATCGGTCGCGCCAATCAGCTTTTGCACGTTAATGGTGTCGCGACGGGCAAAAATGCTCAGGCGCACGCTGTTGCCGATAACGAGGAAGACCGCCGCGACCATCAGCACGCCGATCATCGCCGACACGCGGCCCACCAGCCCGGTGAGCGCCGCCAGGCGCGCAAACCAGCTATCATCCATGCGGACTTCGTCAATGCCGTTAATCTGCGAGATACGGTCGCGCAGCGTATTAAGCGAGGCGGTACTCTGGAAGTCCAGCTTGGGGATCACCACCGCCACCGCCGGTAGCGGGTTCTCTTCCAGCATATCCAGCGCGCCGCCAAAACCCGACCAGTTGCGGAATTCTCCCAGCGCGTCCTCACGGGACAGGTAGTTGACCTTCTCAACGCCCTGCTCGGCCTGAAGCTGCCCAACAACCCGTGCCGCCGCGTCATCATCCAGCGTTTTTTGCAGATAAACGGTGATCTGCGGCGACGGATAGTACTGAGTCGCCGCCTGGTTGACGTTCTTATAGACCATGTAACAGACGCTGGGCAGCGTCAGGGAGATGGCGATCACCATCACCGTCAGAAACGTCGCCAGCGGTTTGCTTTTCAGATCTTGCAGCGCGCCGTGCCAGGCATAGCGCACCTGCTCATTAAAGACGTTCGTTTTACGTGAGTTCGGTTTCGGCGTCGGCTTCTGGCGTCCTGGCGCGTTGCGCCCGCCGCCTGTTCCGCCGTGAGACTTACGCAGTCGATCCAGCCGTCCGCCGAACTGCCTGATTTGGTTAATCGCGTCGCGCCTATTCATTGGCCAGGCCTCCATGCAGATGTCCATCGCTCAGGACGAGCTGCCTATAGGAACGACGGGAGATAAGTCCAATATCGTGCGTCGCCATCAGTACCGTCACCCCTACGCGGTTAAACTCTTCAAACAGACGTAAAATCCCTTCCGACAACGCGTCGTCCAGGTTCCCGGTCGGTTCATCCGCCAGCAATACCGCTGGCTTATTGACCACCGCGCGGGCGATGCCCACGCGCTGTTGTTCGCCTCCGGAGAGTTGAATCGGGAAGTTTCTCGCTTTGTCCAGTAGTCCAACCTTATCCAGCGCCGCCGACACACGACGACGGATATCATCGCCGCTGGCGCCGGCAATGATTAACGGTATCGCCACATTGTCATAGACCGTGCGATCCATCAGCAGATGGTGATCCTGGAAAATCATCCCAATCTGGCGGCGCAAAAACGGCACTTCGCGGTTTTTCAGGCGCGTAATATCATGCCCGCTGAAGAAGATTTTGCCGGCGCTGGGCCGCTCAATCCCACAGATTAGCTTCAGCAGGGTACTTTTCCCCGCGCCGGAGTGGCCGGTCAGAAACGCCATCTCGCCTGGCCGCATATGGAATGTCACTCCCTGCAGCGCTTGTCTCCCGCCGAGATAGGCCTTGCTGACATGTTCAAAGCGAATCATTGTTAATCCTCTCGGGCAAAAAGTGCCTCAATAAAATCGTCCGCCTTAAACGGACGCAAATCCTCGATACGTTCGCCCACGCCAATGTAACGGATAGGAATGCCAAACTGGTCAGCTACCGAGAAAATCACCCCGCCTTTCGCCGTACCGTCCAGCTTGGTCAGGGTAATACCGGTTAAGCCTACCGCTTCATGGAACAGTTTGGCCTGGCTTACCGCGTTCTGTCCGGTGCTGGCGTCAATGGTCAGCATAACTTCATGTGGCGCTTCTTCGTCCAGCTTTTTCATGACGCGAACGATTTTTTTCAGCTCTTCCATCAGGTGCGACTTGTTCTGCAGACGCCCTGCCGTATCGGCAATTAACACATCCACATTACGCGCCTTCGCGGCCTGGATAGCGTCAAAAATCACCGAGGCGGAGTCCGCGCCGGTATGCTGGGCGATAACCGGAATGTTGTTACGCTGTCCCCAGACCTGTAGCTGTTCGACCGCCGCCGCGCGGAAAGTATCCCCCGCCGCCAGCATCACTGATTTACCCTGCTGCTCAAACTGGCGCGCCAGTTTACCGATAGTAGTGGTTTTACCCACGCCGTTCACGCCAACCATCAGAATAACAAAAGGCGTTTTACCTTCAATATTAAGCGGTTCGTCTACCTTCGCCAGAATCTCGCCCATCTCGTCTTTCAACAGACCATACAGCGCCTCGGCATCTTTAAGCTGTTTGCGGCTGGCGCCTTCCGTCAGATTAGCGATAATCTTACGCGTGGTTTCTACCCCGACATCAGCGATGAGCAACTGCTCTTCCAGCTCCTCGAACAAATCATCGTCGATTTTCTTGCCGCGGAACAGACTGATAAATCCGGAACCGAGATTTTCTTTGGTTTTCAGCAGGCTGCGTTTCAGGCGGGCAAAGAAACCTTCTTTAGTCGGTTTTTCCTGTTCCTGAACGATCGCTTCCACCGGCGCGTCTTCTTCCGCCGGCGGAACAACCATCACCGCCTCTTCCGCCGCCTGAGCGGCCAGCGCCTGCGCTTCCAGCTCTTCGTCGGTGAATTTCGCCGCGTTTTCGCCCTCTTCTTCTACCGCGGCAATGACCTCTACGGTTTCCGCTTCGGCCTGCCACTCTTCCGGCGAGACAGCCTCGTCTTTGACCTCTTCCGGCAGCGGCAATTCCTCGCGTTCCACCGCGATCTGCGGCGCTGCCATCTCAATGGCCGTCGCGGGCTCCGGCTCTACCGGCTGCGGTTTTTCGCTCTCCTGAACTTTCTCAGTAACGTCCACCACCTCTTCCGCAAAGGCTTCTGTTTCTGCTTTGCTGTGCGCGGGCGTTTGCGCGTCTACGTCTGCCGCCGTTTCAACAGGGGGCTCAACCGGTCGTTGTTCCTCAACAATCTGCTGTTCTTCGGTCTGTTCCTGCTTCTGCTCTTTATCACCGAAGCCCAACCAGGAAAAGAAGCCACGTTTTTTCTGTTTTGCCATCTGCGACTACACCCCTCGCGGCGCTATATACATGGAAGCTAAAAAAATGATGAAATAGTCTATCACTTAACTTAATTCACATCACCGCCTGGAATAACTTGCAACAGGCGGTTCGAGCAAGAGAAATGAAAAAACCGACTCACTCTGGCAGCGGCCAAATCCGCATTATTGGCGGGCAATGGCGTGGTCGTAAATTACCGGTTCCGGACAGCCCGGGTCTGCGTCCCACCACCGATCGCGTGCGCGAAACGTTATTTAACTGGCTGGCTCCGGTAATGGTAGACGCCCATTGTCTGGATTGCTTTGCCGGCAGCGGCGCGCTGGGTCTGGAGGCGCTATCGCGTTATGCGGCCCAGGCAACGTTACTGGAAATGGATCGCGCCGTATCGCAGCAGTTGCAAAAAAATCTGGCGACGCTGAAAGCCAACAATGCTCGCGTCGTCAATACCAATACTCTGGCCTTCCTCAGCCAGCCGGGGACGCCGCATCACGTCGTCTTTGTCGACCCGCCGTTTCGTAAAGGGCTGCTGGAAGAGACGTTACAATTGCTGGAAACCCAGGGATGGCTGGCCGACGACGCGCTAATTTATGTAGAAAGCGAGGTGGAAAACGGTCTGCCGCCCGTTCCGGCGAACTGGGCATTGTATCGAGAAAAGGTGGCCGGACAGGTCGCTTATCGTCTGTATCAGCGCGACGCGCAAGGAGAAAATGATGTTGATTAATCTGGGCCGCTTATTAATGCTCTTCGTGTGGGCATTTTTGATTCTTAATCTGGTGCATCCCTTCCCGCGCCCGCTCAATATCTTCGTCAACGTGGCGTTGGTGTTCATGGCGCTGATGCACGGTATGCAACTGGCGCTACTGAAATCAACGATACCGAAAGCGGGTCCGCAGATGACGACGGGAGAGAAAATCCGCATTTTCCTGTTCGGCGTGTTTGAGCTGCTGGTCTGGCAGAAGAAGTTTAAGAACAAAAAATAACGTTTGCTGCCGGATGACGGTTTATTCGTTATCCGGGGTACGGCTAACAAACCCGACGAACCGCGTTCCCTTATAGCTCAGCGTACCTTGATCGCCCACCGTCAAAGCGTGGTACTGCTGCGCTTGTAAACGGAACGTTTTTTCCAGACCGCCATTGAGCGGCTTAAAACTGACCTCATAGCGCATACTGGTTCCCGCCGGGCTCACTTCCTGCTGGCGAGAGCGTCGGTCGTTGACCGGCTTCTCCCGTTTATTGCTGACCACGACCAGCTTTTGCTGTAACGGCGCCGCCTCATTAACGGCTTTTTCCCGCCGTTGCTGAACGAAGCGAAACGACGCGGCAACTACGATTAATGCAATGATTATAATGAAGAAAAGCGGTGGCTTACTCATACTGTTAACCTGTCAGAAAATGCGGAAATAAGCATACCCTGCCCGTTATAGTGTTGTCATCTGACCGTCACGGCCTCTACACTGAATAATAGAGCCGCAAGCATACCGTTTGCGAAAAAATAACGAATTCAAGGAATTAAGATGCTTTGGTCGTTTATCGCTGTCTGCCTGTCCGCATGGCTGTATGTGGACGCCTCCTATCGCGGGCCAGCCTGGCAACGCTGGTTTTTTAAGCCCGTCACGTTATTACTATTACTGTTACTGGCCTGGCAAGCGCCGATGTTTGACGCCATCAGTTATCTTGTGTTGGCCGGGCTGTGCGCCTCGCTGGTCGGCGATGCGTTAACGCTCTTACCGCGTCAACGCCTGCTGTACGCCGTCGGGGCATTTTTCTTATCGCATCTGCTCTACACCATTTACTTTGCCAGCCAAATGACGTTGTCGTTCTTCTGGCCGCTGCCGCTGGCGTTACTGATAGTCGGCGCGTTGCTTATCGCCGTTATCTGGACGCGACTGGAGGAGCTACGCTGGCCGGTATGTACTTTTATCGCCATGACGCTGGTCATGGTCTGGCTGGCGGGCGAACTGTGGTTCTTCCGCCCAACGGCGCCAGCCCTTTCGGCCTTTACCGGCGCGACGCTGCTGTTCATCGGCAATATCGTCTGGCTGGGTAGCCATTACCGCCGCCGTTTCCGGGCGGATAACGCGATTGCCGCCGCCTGCTACTTTGCCGGACACTTCCTGATTGTTCGCTCGCTGTACCTGTAAATAATAGCGCTTGACTCTGGAGTCGACTCCAGAGTGTATCCTCCGGTTAATGAGAAAATTATCATCAACCGGAGGACGTTATGTCGACCCCTGATACCGATGGCAAAAAAGTCCCGCCCTTTACCTCCTTCAGATTAGCCCCGGCAATACAGAAGGCCGATAGCTGCTGCTGCGAAGAACATTGCGCGTCCAGCGCGCCTGTTTCTACTGCCGTGGCAGGCACGCGCTATACCTGGAAAATCTCCGGCATGGACTGCGCCGCCTGCGCCCGAAAAGTGGAGAATGCGGTACGCCAAATTCGCGGCGTCAACCAGGCGCAAGTGCTGTTCGCCACCGAAAAGTTAGTGGTCGATGCCGACACCGACCTCCGCGCGCAAATTGAACGCGCCGTACAGAAGGCGGGTTATACCTTGCGTAGCGAAGATTCTCGCGACGCCGCGCCTGAATCTCGTCTTAAAGAGAACCTGCCGCTTATTACGCTGATCATTATGATGGCGATAAGCTGGGGGCTGGAGCAATTTAACCACCCGTTCGGCCAACTGGCCTTTATCGCCACCACCCTGGTCGGTCTGTATCCTATTGCCCGCCAGGCGCTGCGGCTGATGAAAAGCGGCAGTTGGTTCGCTATTGAAACGCTGATGAGCGTCGCCGCCATTGGCGCGCTGTTTATTGGCGCGACGGCGGAGGCGGCAATGGTATTGCTGCTGTTCCTCATCGGCGAGCGCCTGGAAGGATGGGCCGCCAGCCGCGCCCGTAAAGGCGTCAGCGCGTTAATGGCGCTTAAACCGGAAACGGCGACCCGTCTGCGCGACGGCGTGCGGGAAGAGGTCGCGATTAATACCCTGCGACCGGGCGATATTATCGAAGTCGCCGCCGGGGGGCGTTTACCCGCCGACGGTAAACTGGTTTCCGGTTTCGCCAGCTTTGATGAAAGCGCGCTCACCGGCGAGTCTATCCCTGTGGAGCGCGCAACGGGCGACAAAGTCCCGGCAGGCGCGACCAGCGTTGACCGTCTCGTCACCCTGGAGGTGCTATCTGAACCTGGCGCCAGCGCGATTGACCGTATCCTGACGCTGATTGAAGAGGCGGAAGAGCGCCGTGCGCCCATTGAGCGGTTTATTGACCGTTTCAGCCGCATCTACACGCCAGTCATTATGGTCATCGCGCTGCTGGTGACGCTTATTCCGCCGCTGATGTTCGATGGCGGCTGGCAGGAGTGGATTTATAAAGGGCTGACGCTGCTGCTCATCGGTTGCCCGTGCGCACTGGTGATCTCCACGCCCGCGGCCATTACCTCTGGGCTGGCGGCGGCGGCACGGCGCGGCGCATTGATTAAAGGCGGCGCAGCGCTGGAGCAACTGGGCCGTATCACGCAGGTCGCCTTTGATAAAACCGGTACGTTGACCATTGGTAAACCACGGGTGACGGCGATTCATCCGGCAAGCGGTATCAGCGAAGCCGAACTGTTGGCGCTGGCGGCAGCCGTAGAACAAGGCGCTACGCACCCGCTGGCGCAGGCTATTGTCCGCGAAGCGCAGACACGCGATCTGGCGATCCCGACGGCGGAATCGCAGCGAACGCTGGCCGGCACCGGGATTGAAGCGCAGGTTAACGGCGAACGTATTCTGATTTGCGCGGCGGGAAAACAGCCTGCGGCAGCGTTTGCCGGGCAAATTAGCGAACTGGAAAACGCCGGGCAGACGGTGGTTCTGGTGCTGCGTAACGAGACCGTACTTGGCGTCCTCGCCCTCCAGGATACGTTGCGTGACGATGCGCGCGACGCCATCCGCGATCTGCATCAGTTAGGCGTTAACGGCGTGATTCTGACCGGCGATAACCCACGGGCGGCGGCAGCGATTGCCGGCGAGCTGGATCTGGCGTTTAAAGCCGGACTACTGCCGGAAGATAAGGTGCGGGCAGTCACCGCCCTTAACCAACAAGCGCCGCTGGCGATGGTGGGCGACGGCATTAATGATGCGCCCGCGATGAAAGCCGCCAGTATCGGAATTGCGATGGGCAGCGGTACTGACGTCGCGCTGGAAACGGCTGACGCCGCCCTTACTCATAACCGTCTGCGCGGGTTAGCGCAAATGATTACGCTGGCGCGCGCTACCCACGCGAATATCCGGCAGAACATCACCATTGCGCTGGGGCTGAAAGCCATTTTCCTGGTGACGACGCTACTGGGTTTTACCGGGCTATGGCTGGCAATCCTGGCGGATACGGGAGCCACGGTATTGGTGACCGCCAACGCGCTACGTTTGCTGCGTAAAAACTAATCTTCTCCCACCCGGCGGCATGTCGCCGGGTTATCCCGCGATATTCCTTTCTTTGTTCATATTATTCACGCGAAAATTATTTATTTTCTATTACTTATCAAACCATTAATCAGAAATAGCGTGATTTGATGTAAGGTTAATTTTTATCCAACCGATATTGATCATACCGTCTACAAAATAAGGAATGTTAGGCACTATGAAAAATATCAAAGTCATCACCGGCGTTATCGCGACGCTGGGCATATTTAGCGCCTTATTGTTGGTGACAGGAATACTGTTTTATTCCGCCGTCAGCAGCGATCGGCTGAATTTCCAGAATGCGAGCGCGCTGAGTTACCAACAACAGGAACTGGGCGGCAGTTTTCAGACATTGATCGAAACCCGCGTCACCATTAACCGCGTGGCGATACGCATGTTAAAAAATCAGCGCGATCCCGCCTCACTGGACGCCATGAACACGCTGTTAACCAACGCTGGCGCGTCGCTCAACGAAGCGGAAAAACATTTCAACAACTACGTGAACTCCGAAGCGATCGCGGGCAAAGATCCGGCGTTGGATGCCCAGGCCGAAGCCAGCTTTAAGCAGATGTATGACGTTTTGCAGCAGTCTATCCACTATCTTAAAGCCGATAATTACGCCGCCTATGGCAACCTTGACGCGCAAAAAGCGCAGGATGACATGGAGCAGGTATATGACCAGTGGCTCTCTCAAAATGCGCAATTAATAAAATTAGCCAGCGATCAGAATCAGAGCAGTTTTACCCAGATGCAATGGACGCTGGGGATAATTCTACTTATCGTACTCATCGTGCTGGCGTTTATCTGGCTGGGGCTGCAACGCGTTCTACTCCGCCCGCTGCAACGGATTATGGCGCACATTCAAACTATCGCCGACGGCGATCTTACCCATGAGATAGAGGCTGAAGGACGCAGTGAAATGGGCCAACTGGCTGCCGGTCTCAAAACGATGCAGCAGTCGTTAATCCGTACCGTCAGCGCGGTGCGCGATAACGCAGACTCTATCTATACTGGCGCAGGCGAAATTTCCGCCGGCAGCAGCGACCTCTCTTCCCGTACCGAACAGCAGGCCTCGGCGCTGGAGGAAACCGCCGCCAGCATGGAACAGTTAACCGCCACGGTACGGCAAAACACCGATAACGCACGACAGGCGACGGGTCTGGCGAAAACCGCATCAGAAACCGCGCGTAAAGGAGGACGCGTGGTGGATAACGTAGTGAGCACCATGAACGATATCGCCGAAAGCTCGGAAAAAATCGTGGACATCACCAGCGTGATTGACGGTATCGCCTTCCAGACTAATATTCTGGCGCTGAACGCCGCGGTAGAAGCCGCCCGCGCCGGCGAACAGGGGCGAGGATTCGCGGTCGTGGCCGGAGAGGTACGCACGTTGGCCAGCCGTAGCGCGCAGGCCGCCAAAGAGATCAAAGTACTGATTGAAAACTCCGTGTCGCGCATTGATACCGGCTCTACGCAGGTACGCGAAGCGGGAGAAACCATGAAAGAGATCGTCAACGCCGTGACTCGCGTGACCGATATTATGGGCGAAATCGCCTCTGCCTCCGATGAGCAAAGCAAAGGCATTGAGCAGGTGGCGCAGGCGGTATCTGAAATGGACAGCGTGACGCAGCAAAACGCCTCGCTGGTAGAAGAATCCGCAGCAGCGGCGGCGGCGCTGGAAGATCAGGCTAACGAACTTCGTCAGGCGGTCGCCGCGTTCCGCATCCAGAAACAGCCTCGTCGGGAGGCGTCGCCGACGCCGTTAAGCAAAGGCTTAACGCCACAGCCCGCCGCAGAACAGGCGAACTGGGAAAGCTTCTAATCAGAATGCTATCTGCCGTGCGGTTAATGCGCTTTACGCAATAAATAGCGGTACGGCAGACCCTCCGTCTCTTGCGCCAGCAAATCGTGTTCCATAAAGGTACAGAACCCCGGAATATCACGCGTCGTCGCCGGATCGTCGGCGATAATCAGCAATGTTTCGCCAGTTTGCATGTTGCGCACCGTTTTGCGCACCATCATTACCGGTTCAGGGCAACGCAGCCCCAGGGCGTCAAGCGTATGGTCAGGGGAGGAAAACAGATCGCTCATCTTCGTCTCAATGGTAGAAAAACGGCGATATTTTACGCCCATCTTCGTCAGTAAGCCAGGCAGGTTAACGATTGCGTGAAAATTAGCCATTGCAATGCCAGCGCAAAACAGTATTATGCGGCGGTTCTTTATTGGGTTCCCTCACCCCATCCAACAAAAAGGTCACAATATGACTCCGTTTACACAATCACAGCGCATAAAAGCGTTGTTCTGGCTATCGCTATTCCATTTACTGGTGATCATTTCCAGTAACTATCTGGTGCAGCTCCCCATCACTATTTTTGGTTTCCACACGACCTGGGGCGCGTTTAGTTTTCCTTTTATTTTTCTCGCCACCGATCTTACCGTGCGTATTTTTGGCGCACCGCTGGCGCGCCGCATTATCTTCGCCGTCATGATCCCTGCGCTGCTGGTGTCATATGTGGTGTCATCGCTGTTCTATATGGGCGCCTGGCAAGGTTTCGCCGCGTTGGCGAACTTTAATCTGTTCGTCGCCCGTATCGCCGCCGCCAGCTTTATGGCCTACGCGCTGGGACAGATCCTTGATGTCCATGTGTTTAACCGCCTGCGCCAAAATCGTCGCTGGTGGCTGGCGCCGACCGCTTCAACGCTGTTTGGCAATATCAGCGATACCCTTGCCTTTTTCTTTATTGCGTTCTGGCGAAGCCCCGATGCCTTTATGGCCGGGCACTGGATGGAAATTGCGCTGGTGGATTATTGCTTTAAGGTGCTCATCAGCATTATTTTCTTCCTGCCGATGTACGGCGTTCTACTGAATATGTTGCTGAAAAAGCTGGCAGATAAATCTGAAATTTCCCCATTACCGGCAAGTTAAAGGTTCGTTTTCCGAGTTGTGATAAGATGAGCGAATGAGCCGTTATGGCCGTTTATCGAAAGGAAGAAGTCAATGCGCAATTTGGTTAAATATGCCGGTATTGGCCTGCTGGTTATGGGGCTTGCGGCCTGTGATAACAACGATACAAAAGCGTCGGCAGAAAGCGCCGCCGCAGAAAGCCAGGCCTCCGGTCAGCCCATCAGCCTGATGGATGGCAAACTCAGTTTCTCACTGCCGGCGGATATGACCGATCAAAGCGGTAAGCTGGGCACCCAGGCGAATAATATGCACGTTTATTCTGACCCGACGGGCCAGAAAGCGGTGATTGTTATCGTCGGCGATAATACCGATGAAGCGTTGCCGGTGCTGGCGAACCGCCTGCTTGAGCAACAGCGTAGCCGCGACCCGCAGCTTCAGGTGGTCACCAATAAGTCTATTGAGCTCAAAGGCCATACGTTGCAACAACTGGACAGCATTATCTCCGCGAAAGGCCAGACGGCGTACTCTTCCATCGTGCTGGGCAAAGTGGATAACCAATTGCTGACGATTCAGGTCACGCTGCCTGCGGACAATCAGCAAAAAGCGCAAACCACGGCTGAAAACATCATCAATACGTTGGTTATTAAGTAACCTTTACGACGATGATGCGGCCTCCGGCAGTGCAGACGGAGGCCGTTTTTTTAAGCGCCAGGTCAGCAATAGCGCCATCGCTACCAGCCCGGCCGCCGCCAGATAAATCACCGGCACGCCCGCCCAGGTCATCACCAGCCCCGCCAGCGGGCCGGTAACCCCCAAAGACATATCCATAAAGACGGTATAGGTCGCCAGCGCCGCGCCCTGGTTCTGCGGCGGCACGGCTTTGACGGCCACCACGCCCAGCGCCGGAAAGACCAGCGAAAACCCCATCCCCGTGAGTAAAACGCCGATTTTTGCCATCCACGGCATGGCTGCCGTCCCCACCAGTAACAGACCAATAATCTCCACGCCAAAGCAGATCATGGCGACATTCAACCCGCCTAAACGATTGATGCCGTTAGGGAACAGCAAACGCGTGCCGACAAACGCGACGCTAAATAACGTGAGCGCAAAAGCGGCGCCATCCCAGCCTTTAGCATCATAAAATAAGGTAATAAACGTCGCGATGACGCCAAACCCTGCCGAGGCCAGCGCCAACGCCATACCATACAGCCAGACACGCCCCAGCACCGCGCGAAACGGCAGCGGCTTGCCTTTGTTCGCCTTCACCGACGGACGTGGAAGGGCTAACAGTACCGCCAACAGCGCCACGCCCATCACCGTTAGCGCCAGTCCCTGTAACCCGCCCCAGGCATAACACAGCACGCCCAGCGGCGCGCCCATCGCCATTGCGCCGTAGGTGACGATACCGTTCCAGGAGATGACCCGACCAATATGCAACGACCCGACGACGCCGACGCCCCACAGTGTCGAACCGGTGCCGGCAAAACTTTGCCCAATCCCCAAAATCACGCGACCCAGCCCCAGTAGCAACAAACTGATCATCGGCCAGGCGCTGGCGATATCCGCCAGCAGGTAGCCGAGTCCGCTTAAAAAACAGCCGCATAAGCCAAAGACAACGATTTTTTTCGGCCCTAATACATCCGCATACCGCCCGGCATGGGGACGGCTTAACAGAGTGGCGAAGTATTGCAGGCTGATAATAAGCCCCGCCCAGAACGCGCTGAATCCCATCGCATCATGCACATAGCCGGGCAAGACGGCGAGCGGCAGGCCGATGGTCAGATAGCTGGCAAAGTTAAACATCACAATGGAGACAATACGCAGATTGAGGCGCAATCCGTTTAGCGCCGGTTCAGCGACGGGTTCGGGCATGAGTATCACCGCATTTTTACAACATGTTTTCTTTTCTATCATGGCGCGCGGTGAAAATCAGTAGTGAGATTCAGATTATCGGTATCAGGGCAGCCGCTACACTTAGAAAAAAACACAACAAGGAAAACTTCATGGCAACCGCTCAACCCGACAAAACGGGTATGCATATTCTGCTGAAACTGGCCTCCCTGGTTATTATTCTCGCCGGGCTTCATGCCGCGGCGGATATTATTGTACAACTCTTGCTGGCGCTCTTTTTTGCCATCGTTCTTAATCCATTAGTGACCTGGTTTATTCGCCGGGGCGTGAAGCGACCGCTGGCGATTACTATCGTGGTGGTCGTCATGCTGATCGTGCTTACCGCGCTGGTGGGTGTGCTTGCCGCATCGCTTAATGAATTTATCGCTATGCTGCCTAAATACAGCAAGGAGCTGACGCGTAAAGTCTTACACCTTCAGGAGTTAATGCCCTTCCTGAATTTACATATGTCACCGGAACGTATGCTCCGCGGGATGGATTCCGATAAAATCATGCTCTTCACCACAACATTAATGACCGGCGTATCGGGCGCGATGGCAAGCATTGTGCTGCTGGTGATGACCGTGGTTTTTATGCTGTTTGAGGTGCGTCACGTGCCTTATAAATTACGTTTCGCGCTAAACAATCCACAAATCCATATTGCCGGCCTGCACCGCGCCCTGAAAGGCGTCTCGCATTATCTGGCGCTGAAAACGCTGCTCAGTTTATGGACGGGCGCGATTATCTGGCTGGGACTGGCGTTAATGGGTATTCAGTTTGCGCTAATGTGGGGCGTACTGGCCTTTTTGCTCAATTACGTTCCTAATATCGGCTCGGTGATTTCCGCCGTTCCCCCCATGATTCAGGCGCTGTTATTTAACGGTTTTTACGAGTGCGTACTGGTCGGCGCGCTCTTTTTGGTGGTCCATATGGTGATTGGCAACATTATGGAGCCACGCATGATGGGCCATCGTCTGGGAATGTCCACGCTGGTGGTATTTCTTTCGTTATTGGTCTGGGGATGGCTATTAGGCCCGGTCGGGATGCTCTTGTCCGTTCCTTTGACCAGCGTCTGCAAAATCTGGATGGAAACCACTAAAGGCGGCAGCAAACTGGCGATCTTACTGGGGCCAGGCCGACCGAAAAGCCGTTTACCGGGTTGAGGCGACAGATGCTACAATCTCCTCTTCTTCATAGGCAACGTTGGTCCTGATATGTACCAGGTCGTTCTGGGAAAAGTGTCAACATTAAGCGCAGGTCAATTGCCCGACGCGTTAATCGCTCAGGCGCCGCAGGGCGTTCGCCGGGCAAGCTGGCTGGCCGGGCGCGTGCTGCTTTCCCGTGCGCTCTCGCCGCTACCGGAGATGGTGTATGGCGAACAGGGTAAACCGGCTTTTTCCGCCGGAACGCCGCTGTGGTTTAACCTCAGCCATAGCGGCGACACTATTGCTCTGTTGCTTAGCGACGAAGGTGAAGTCGGCTGCGATATTGAAGTGATCCGCCCGCGCGATAACTGGCGTTCGCTGGCAAATGCGGTATTCAGCCTCGGCGAACATGCTGAAATGGAAGCGGAACGTCCGGAGCAACAACTGGCGGCATTCTGGCGTATCTGGACGCGTAAAGAAGCCATCGTAAAACAACGCGGCGGCAGCGCCTGGCAAATCGTCAGCGTGGACAGCACGTTGCCCTCTGCCTTGTCGGTCAGCCAGTGTCAGCTCGATACGCTCAGTCTGGCAGTCTGTACCCCCACACCGTTTACGCTGACGCCGCAGACGATAACGAAAGCGCTATGACACATTAATTTTTCCCTCTGGCGGCGGACGTGTGTTACAAAATGCGGAGCTTCCCATGCGCCGACGCGCCATACCAAAAGGTTTAAGTCAGATGCAACGTGTCACCATCACCCTCGATGACGATTTACTGGAAACGCTGGACAGCCTGAGCCAGCGACGCGGCTATAACAATCGCTCCGAAGCGATCCGTGATATTCTGCGCGGCGCTCTGGCGCAGGAGGCCACTCAGGAACACGGCACACAGGGTTTCGCGGTACTTTCATATGTTTATGAACATGAGAAACGGGATTTAGCCAGCCGCATCGTCTCCACCCAGCATCATCATCATGATTTATCCGTCGCCACGCTGCACGTCCATATCAACCACGATGACTGTCTGGAGATCGCCGTTCTGAAGGGCGATATGGGCGACGTACAGCATTTTGCCGATGATGTTATCGCCCAGCGCGGCGTGCGCCACGGCCACTTGCAGTGTTTGCCGAAAGAAGACTAACGCCCCAGCGCTTTGCCGGGGGCGCTTCGCTTGCCCGGCCTACGTTCGCACGTCGTCGTTTGTAGGCCGGATGAGGCGCAGCCGCCCTCCGGCAATAATGTTTACGCCATTGTGCCAATCGTTTTTCTGAAGCGTAACAGCGCTATCAGGAAGAACACGCCGCCTATCGCCAGCAGGGTCAGGAACTGCGGCCAGACGATACTCAAACCTGCGCCGCGATAAAGAATAGCCTGGGCAAGGCTGACAAAATGCGTCGTCGGCATGGTCAGCATAATATCCTGCACCGCCTGCGGCATACTTTCGCGCGGCGTGGAACCGCCGGAGAGCATTTGTAGCGGTAACAGTACCAGAATCATTAATAACCCCAGTTGCGGCATCGAACGGGCGATGGTGCCCATAAAAATCCCAATTGAAGTGGTGGCGAACAGGCTCAGCGCCACGCCCAACATAAACAATGGGATCGATCCTTCAATCGGTACGCCAAGTACGCCTTTCACCATCAGCATCAAAGACAAACCGGAAACCACCAGCACGACCAGCCCCATCGACCACACTTTTGCCATCATGATCTCAAAGGGCGTGACCGGCATCACCAACAGATGCTCTACCGTGCCGTGTTCTCGCTCGCGGATCAGCGCCGATCCGGTCAGCACTATCGCCAGCATGGTAATGTTGTTGATAATCGCCATCACGCCGCCAAACCACGCCGGGTCCAGATTCGGGTTAAAGCGCATCCGAATCTCCAGCGACACCGGCTGAACGTTATCTCCCCGCGCGCGCGCCACAAAGCTGTTGACCTCGCCGCTAATAATATTCTGGATATAACTGTTGCCGGTAAACGCCTGACTCATGCGCGTCGCATCGACGTTAACCTGAATATCAGGCTGACGTCCGGCCAGCACATCACGCTGGAAATTCGGCGGAATATTGACCGCAAAGGTATAGCGTCCGGCATCCAGTCCGGCATCCATTTCCGTTGCCGTAATCATCTCCGGCGGCAGAAACCACGGGCGGTAAAAACTATTCACAATACGGTTCGACAACTGTGACTGATCCATATCGGCGATGGCGATAGGGGCAAGATGCAACGAACCGGGCAGGACGGTAGCGGAGGAGTAAACCGAAATCGTAAAGGCGAAGACGATCAGCGACAGCATCGCTTTGTCGCCCAGCAGACTGCGCAGTTCTTTAACGCCGAGATTATAAATATTACGTAATCCGCGCATTACCCCTCCTGTTTTTTCAGCAGCAGAATGCTCAGACCCATCACCACCGGGACGGCAATCAGTAACGGCATAAATAACGGCCAGAGATCGGACAGATCCAACGCTTTGGAAAACGTCCCGCGCGCGATCGTCAGAAAATGGCTGGTCGGGTAGATCTCGCCGATCCATCTTCCCGGTCCTTCCAGCGAAGCCACCGGATCGATCATGCCGGAAAATTGTGTTGCCGGAATGAGGGTAATAATCGACGTCCCAAAAATAGCGGCGATTTGGCTCTTCATAAACGTGGAGATCAGCAGCCCCAGACCGGTGGCGATGATGACATAAAGCAGCGCCGCCAGGGTAAGCGTGAGAAAGCTGCCTTTCAGCGGCACGCCGAACACAAAGACCGACAGCGCGCACAGTAGCAAGAAGTTCAGCATACCCAGCGCGATATACGGCAGTTGTTTACCCAGCAAAAATTCGCTGCGCGTCGTCGGCGTTACGTACAGATTAATCATCGACCCCAGCTCTTTCTCCCGCACCACGCTCAGGGCGCTAAGCATTGACGGGATCATCATGAGCAGCAACGGAATGACCGCCGGAACGATAGCGGGCAGACTTTTCACATCCGGGTTATAGCGATAGCGCGTTTCAATGTTGAGCAGCCCGGTCTGTTTAACCGGGTTCGGCTGACGACTCGCCGCCTCCTGCAGCCAGCTTTGGTGCATCGCCTGAACGTACCCCTTCACCGTCTCGGCGCGGCTGGGCATGGCGCCATCCACCCAGACGCCAATCTGCGCTGGCGTACCGCGAGCAATATCGCGACCAAAATTAGGCGGGATCTCAATGGCAACCGCCAACTCTCCCGAACGCATCCGCCGGTCAAGCTCGTCATAGCTGGCGAGCGGCGGCTGTTCGATAAAATAGCGCGATCCCGCCAGATTGAGCGACCATGCCTGGCTGCTGACGGTTTGATCGCGGTCGAGTACGGCAAAACGCAGGTTCTCCACGTCCATACTGATGCCATAGCCCATAATCAGCATCAGAATTACCGTTCCCAGCAGCGCCAGCGTCGAGCGTACCGGATCGCGGCGTAGCTCCAGCGCTTCGCGGCGACTGTAGCTGAACAAACGCCGGAAGCTCAATCCCTGCCGCGACGGTTTACCTGACGCGGCGGGCGTCTGGGATGGCGGTATTGGGGTTTCAGGCGCCGCTCCCGCAGCTTCCTGTAGCCAGGAAATAAACGCCGCCTCCAGATTGGCCGCGCCCCGCTGTTGCACCAATTCCTGCGGCGTACCGCTGGCGAGCACTTTACCGGCGTGCATCAATGACATTCGGTCGCAACGTTCCGCTTCGTTCATAAAATGGGTCGAGATAAAAATCGTCACCTTATCCTGACGCGAAAGATCGACCATAAGCTGCCAGAACATATCCCTGGCGACCGGATCAACGCCGGACGTTGGCTCATCAAGAATCAGCATTTCCGGGCGATGGATCACCGCTACCGCCAGCGATAAACGCTGGCGGATACCGAGCGGCAACGAAGCGGGGAGCGTATCTTCCACCTCCGTTAGCATAAAGCGTTCGATCATCTGCGCGACGCGCGCCGGGAGCTCCGCTGGCGGAATATGAAACAGGCGGGCATGAAGTTCCAGATTCTGCCGCACGGTGAGTTCGTTATAGAGCGAAAAAGCCTGCGACATATACCCGACCCGGCGACGGGTATCGATGTCGTTCGGGTCTACCGGCTGGCCAAATAGCCAGGCCTGGCCTTCGCTGGCGGGAAGCAGACCGGTCAGCATTTTCATGGTGGTCGATTTGCCGCAACCGTTTGAACCGAGGAAGCCAAAAATCTCGCCGCGCGGAATGCGGAAATTAACATGGTCAACCGCGACGAACTTACCGAAGCGCATGGTCAGATCTTTCGCCTCAATGGCAATCTCTTCCTGCTCAGCGTGATACGGCGGGATCACCACTGGCTTATGCGCCTGGCGCTGCGCTTCTGGCAACAGGGCGATAAACGCCTGTTCCAGCGTCGCGCTATGGGTTTTTGTCCGCAGTTGCTGCGCGCTGCCGGTTGCCAGTATCTCGCCCGCATTCATCGCCACCAGCCAGTCAAAACGCTCCGCCTCTTCCATATAGGCCGTTGCGACCAACACGCTCATATTGGTCTGCCGTTGGCGGATACTGTCGATTAGGTCCCAGAACTGAGCGCGGGAGAGCGGGTCCACGCCGGTGGTAGGCTCATCAAGAATCAGCAATTCCGGGTCATGAATCAGCGCACAGCACAACCCCAGCTTTTGTTTCATCCCACCGGACAGCTTCCCGGCAGGACGGTCACGAAACGGCGCCAGGCCGGTGCTGTTCAGCAGCTCGGTAATACGCGCTTCGCGTTCAGCTTTGTCATGACCAAAGAGACGAGCAAAAAAATCGACGTTCTCATAAACCGATAACGTGTGATAAAGGTTTTTCCCCAGCCCCTGCGGCATCCAGGCGATGCGCGGACAGACGTCGCGGCGATGTTTCGCATCGCGCATATCGCCGCCCAGGACGATAACGTTCCCTTGCTCAATCACCCGCGCGCCAGAAATCAGCGACAGCAGGCTCGACTTACCCACCCCGTCCGGACCAATCAGCCCGACCATACTACGGGCGGGAATGTCCAGCGTGATATTGTTCAGCGCGACCGTTTTTCCGTAATGCTGGCTCACCCCCTCAAGCTGCGCCACGGGAGGAACAGGCACCAGCGTCAGCGACGTCATTGCGACAGCCTCACGCTTAGAGCGTCAGGCCAGGGCACGCGCTCATCCAGACGAACCCAGGCCATTCCCGGCAAACCGGTTTTGACATATTCCAGATGCTGTCGCAGCAGCTCTGGCGGAATACGCGCTTTGACACGGAACATCAGCTTCAGCCGTTCATCGTGGGTTTCCACGGTTTTGGGCGTGAACTGCGCCACGCTGGCGACAAAACTGATCGTCGCCGGAATACGCAGATCCGGCGCGGCGTCCAGCACCAGTCGCGCGTCGCCGCCGATCTTCAACAACCCCGCCTGTTCGGTCGGCAGGAAAAATGTCATATAAACGTCGCTGAGATCGACCATGTTCAACACCCGGCCGCCAGCCGATAACACTTCGCCCGGCTCCGCAACGCGGTACTGCACGCGTCCATCGCGCGGCGCTTTTAATTCGCTGTCGTCGATGTCGGCGACAATACGCCGCTCGGTCGCCTGCGCCGCTTCCACGCGCGTTTGCGCCTGGATAATACTGGTACGCGCCGCCTCAATCGCCGCTTTTGCCGCAGATACCTGCGCTTTGGCGGTCTCCAGGGCGGCGCGCGCGCTTTCCGCCGCCGCGCGATCGTCATCTAACTGTTGTACAGATACCGCGCCACGCTGCGACAGCGAACGGGAACGCACGTGACGTTTAGAGACGGAGTCCAGCTCAGCTTCCCGCTGTTTGACGACCGACTGCGCGGCGCGCATTTCACTCTGGCGTTGCTCCAGCAAAGCACGGGCGGCGGCAACCGCGCTCTCGGCCTCTTTAATCTGCGCAATCGCCTCCAGCCGCTGCTCCTGCAGCACGCGGGTATCCATTTTCGCCAGCACCTCGCCCTGACGAACGAACTGCCCTTCCGAAACGAGGATGGTATCAATACGCCCGGCAATCTTAGTGGCAATATCCACTTCGGTGGCTTCAATTCTGCCATTGCTGGCGGCAAACCCCTCCGGTATTCCCGCAGGGCGCAGCATCCACCAGGCTATCGCGGCCACCGCCACAAGAATCCCCGCTCCCCACCACACCAGATGACGCTTCATTTTGTCCATAATCGACCCGCCGTAATCCCTGTTGTCTAACCATGCGTGTCACAAAATCCGCCGGGCGTGCGCTCAGCGGGGGTTTCCATTCGGGATAAGAATGAAAAAAGAAAAGGGGCCAGACGACGAACAGACGCCGATGAAGCGCTCGCCGTCAAAGGGAGTGAATGATGTAGGTACCCGGAAAAGAGGGAGTAATGTTGTCATCATCAGCGTTCCTGGCCGTAAATGAAACACGCATACTCATAACTGCTATAAATCGATACTAACACCTCTGTCCGGGATGTCTATTCGCTTATTGTTTGTAATGGTACTTAGCGTTTTGCCGCCAAATCCTGCGCGCAGGCCCAGGCGCTCGACCACGCCCACTGGAAGTTATAGCCGCCCAACCAGCCGGTGACGTCCATCACTTCGCCGATAAAATAGAGACCCGGCACGCGGCGCGCTTCCATAGTCCGCGATGATAGTTCGTTTGTATCCACGCCGCCCAGCGTCACTTCCGCTGTCCGATAGCCTTCGGTGCCGTTAGGCTGCACTTGCCAGGCCGTAAGCGTGTCAACCAACGCCTGCTGGTCACGAACGTTCAACTGCCTGAGCGATACATCCGGGATCTGCCCCAACTGTTGTAAACACTCCACCAACCGTTTCGGCAGATGCATCGCCAGCGTGTTCTTCAGACTCTGGTTCGGGTGCGCGTTACGCTGTTCATTGAGAACGTCTTCCAGCGAGAGGTCCGGCAATAAGTTAATGCTCACTAACTCGCCCGGTTGCCAGTAGCTGGAAATCTGTAAAACGGCGGGGCCGGACAGCCCACGATGGGTAAAAAGTAGGTTTTCCCGAAATACCGTGCCATTGCGGGCGGTAATCACGCAGGGCACAGAGACGCCAGACAGCGTCTGGAGCTGTTCTAACAGCGGCTTATGCAGCGTAAAGGGCACCAGCCCGGCGCGCGTCGGCAACACCTTGAGACCAAACTGTTCGGCGATTTTATAGCCAAACGGCGATGCGCCAAGCCCCGGCATCGACAGACCGCCGCTGGCAATCACCAGCTTTTGCGTAGTCACCGTCTCGCCGTTCAACGCCAGTACGAAACCCGACTCATCACGCTCGACGCTCAATACCTCGCTACGCAGGCGCATCGTTACGCCGCCTTTGTCGCACTCGGCAACCAGCATATCGACAATGCGTTGGGCGGAATCATCGCAAAAAAGCTGTCCCAGCGTTTTCTCATGCCAGGCTATCCCATACCTGCCGACCAGATCGATAAAGTCCCACTGGGTATAGCGGGCTAACGCTGATTTACAAAAATGGGGGTTCTGGCTCAAATACGCAGCAGGCTCAACATAAAGATTAGTAAAGTTGCAGCGCCCACCGCCGGACATGAGGATTTTACGTCCTGGCTTCTTGCCATTATCGATGAGCAGCACGCGGCTACCCGCCTGTCCTGCCTGCGCGGCGCAAAACATGCCCGCTGCGCCAGCGCCTATAATAACGGCATCAAACCTTTCCACGTCGCCTTCCTCTCTCAAATTCGGGCGGGAATTGTAAAGTTTCCTCAGTGGTCGCACCAGCGCGAAAAGCGCCTGAAAATGGTATTTATCTGAAATATATAAGATAATTCTTTAGTGATATCAAACAAAGCACGAAGTACATCAAAAAAAGTCTATATTTCACTTTGCCCGCGCCGCCAAAGTCACTGATAATGCGCCGCGTTCATGTCCTCAAAATGGCGTAACGTCCTATGCTACATTTGTTTGCTGGCCTGGATTTACATACCGGGCTTTTATTATTGCTTGCTCTGGCTTTTGTGCTGTTCTACGAAGCGATTAACGGCTTCCATGACACAGCCAATGCAGTCGCAACCGTGATTTACACCCGTGCGATGCGTTCGCAGCTGGCGGTTGTCATGGCGGCGGTGTTTAACTTTTTTGGCGTTTTGCTGGGGGGTCTCAGCGTGGCGTATGCCATTGTGCATATGCTACCGACAGATCTCCTGCTCAACATGGGTTCCGCGCACGGCCTCGCTATGGTCTTTTCCATGTTGCTGGCGGCGATTATCTGGAACCTCGGCACCTGGTATTTCGGGTTGCCGGCGTCCAGTTCCCACACGCTGATTGGCGCCATTATCGGCATCGGTTTAACCAATGCGATGATGACCGGCACGTCAGTGGTGGATGCGCTTAACATCCCGAAAGTTATCAATATTTTCGGTTCACTCATTATCTCCCCTATTGTCGGTCTGGTATTCGCCGGCGGTCTGATTTTCTTGCTGCGCCGCTACTGGAGCGGTACTAAGAAACGCGCCCGTATCCACCTGACGCCAGCCGAACGTGAAAAGAAAGACGGCAAGAAAAAGCCGCCGTTCTGGACGCGTATCGCGCTAATCCTCTCAGCTATCGGCGTGGCGTTTTCGCATGGCGCGAACGATGGTCAGAAAGGCATTGGCCTGGTCATGCTGGTGCTGATTGGCGTCGCGCCTGCGGGTTTCGTGGTCAATATGAATGCCTCCAGCTACGAAATCACCCGTACGCGCGATGCTATCAACAATGTCGAAACGTACTTTGAGCAGCGTCCTGACCTGCTGAAAGCCGTCACCGGCGTTGACCAACTGATTCCCTCTCCGGAACCGGGCGCGACTGAACCGACTGAATTCCACTGCCATCCGGCTAACACCATTAACGCGCTTAACCGTGCGAAAGGGATGCTGGCAAACGTGGAAAGCTACGACAAGTTAAGCGTTGAACAGCGTAGTCAGTTGCGTCGCATTATGCTGTGCATTTCCGACACGACCGATAAAGTCGTGAAATTGCCTGGCGTAAGCAGCGATGACCAGCGCCTGCTGAAAAAGCTGAAGACCGATATGTTAAGCACCATTGAGTATGCGCCGGTGTGGATCATTATGGCAGTGGCGTTGGCGCTGGGTATTGGTACGATGATCGGCTGGCGTCGCGTGGCGACCACTATCGGCGAGAAAATTGGTAAAAAAGGCATGACGTATGCGCAGGGAATGTCGGCGCAGATGACGGCGGCAGTCTCTATCGGTCTTGCCAGCTACACCGGTATGCCAGTTTCTACCACTCACGTACTCTCCTCTTCAGTGGCGGGAACCATGGTCGTTGATGGCGGCGGGTTGCAGCGTAAAACCGTGACCAGCATTCTGATGGCCTGGGTATTTACGTTACCGGCGGCGATTATTCTTTCCGGCGTGCTGTACTGGCTTTCCCTGAAGATTATTTAAGCCAAATGGGCCGGATAGCGCTGTCGCTAATCCGGCCTGTCAGGATGAAACGACACAGGCCTGATAGGCCGCTACAAGCGGCGTCATCCGGGAGGCTTATCTAACACGAGCGGGTCAGGAAACTGGCCCGCTTTTTTTATTCAGTGCCAAATCATGAGCGCAATCAAGCTCACCACCACCAAACCGCATAACGCGCTGGTCAGCAGAAACTGGCGGCGCACGCGTTCACAACGGCGAATAAATTCTTCATCATGATGATCGCGATAGCGCTGAGCGTAGATATACCATACCAGGCGCACCTGTTTGTTGGGCTGACCATGCGTGGTAAAGAAGCCGCCGCCATCGACATATTGATAGAGCAAAGGATCGCAACCACGAAGTACCACTAACAGTGCGCGTAGCGATGAGAAATAGCGCGCCATATTAACAATGCAAACGACACATAAAGCCCAGAATAGTGAGACGGTGCTTATCATATCTCCTCCCCGGCGACCCGCCCACGGAGTTCCTCTCCGGGACTACCGCTCCCCGATACCCTGCCAGACAATCAGTGAAAGAGTACTACGAAAGCCGTCCATATTAGCGCTCCGCATTCGAACGGCTCTTATACACATTGTAGGAGATCAGTTAATTTTTTTACCAGAAGGTTAATCACTATCAATGCAATTCCCTGAAAATTTTGTTTAACTAACTGGCAAGCAAGGCAGATTGACGGATTATCCTGGTCGCTATAATGTAAGGATAGTTATGGTAAACGGCTGAGCTAGCCCCGCGCATAGAGTTCGCAGGACGCGGGTGACGCGGCGGCATAAGAAACGCCAGTAGCTCAATGGTCATCGACAACTTATGGAAGGAGTAACACTATGGCTTATAAACACATTCTTATCGCAGTTGATCTCTCCCCGGAAAGTAAAGTTCTGGTTGAAAAAGCGGTCTCTATGGCGCGCCCCTACAACGCGAAAATCTCCCTCATCCACGTTGACGTGAATTATTCAGACCTGTACACCGGTCTGATTGACGTCAATCTGGGCGATATGCAGAAACGTATCTCCGAAGAAACCCACCACGCGCTGACCGAGCTGTCTACCAACGCTGGCTACCCTATCACTGAAACCCTGAGCGGTAGCGGCGATTTGGGCCAGGTGCTGGTTGACGCCATCAAGAAATACGATATGGATCTGGTCGTTTGCGGTCATCACCAGGACTTCTGGAGCAAACTGATGTCTTCTGCGCGCCAACTGATCAACACCGTTCACGTTGACATGCTGATTGTTCCGCTGCGCGACGAAGAAGAGTAATAATTGCCGCGCCGGCTGGCGGCTAAGACCGCATCTGGTCTATAGTCAATCAGGTTGGCCTGAACCATCAGGCAAATTCCGGCTCTCAACAACAACGCCCGCTTATGTGGGCGTTTTGTTTATCCCTCCTTCTTCGCAGTACTCAGTACATCATTCCATCACACCAAACATAATTAGTGTGATCCACTAATTAGTTTGCGTATCATTTGTATAATAACCTATTGATCAGGCTAATAACCGCAGTCTATATCAGGGTAAGTCTTTTCGGCGCGTTTTGATATACGCGCTCATACGTTTCGGGATGGCATTAAAAGGCGAAGGAATATGAATACAACTGCACCTACGGGCTTGCTGCAGCAACCTCGTCCATTCTTCATGATCTTTTTTGTAGAGTTATGGGAACGATTTGGCTATTACGGCGTCCAGGGCATCCTGGCGGTCTTTTTCGTTAAACAATTGGGTTTTTCTCAGGAACAGGCCTTTATTACCTTTGGCGCTTTTGCGGCGCTGGTTTATGGCCTGATCTCCATCGGCGGCTATGTTGGCGACCATCTGTTAGGGACTAAACGCACCCTGGTCCTGGGCGCGATTGTGCTGGCGATTGGCTATTTTATGACCGGTATGTCGCTATTAAATCCCGATCTGATTTTTATCGCACTGGGTACGATTGCCGTGGGCAACGGGTTATTTAAAGCCAATCCCGCCAGCCTGCTCTCTAAATGCTATCAGCCTAAAGATCCCCGGCTGGATGGCGCTTTCACCCTGTTTTATATGTCGATTAACATCGGTTCTTTGTTATCGCTATCGCTGGCGCCGGTGATTGCCGATAAATTTGGCTATGCGGTGACCTATAATCTGTGCGGCGCTGGTTTAATTGTTGCGCTTCTGGTGTACTTCGCCTGCCGTGGCATGGTGAAAAATATCGGTTCTGAACCGGATCATAAACCGCTACGTTTTCGCAATTTGCTGCTGGTACTACTCGGCACCGTCGTCATGATTTTCCTCTGCGCCTGGCTGATGCACAACGTTAAGATTGCCAATCTGGTGCTCATCATCCTTTCTATCGTCGTCACTATTTTCTTCTTTCGCGAAGCGTTTCGTCTGGATAAAACCGGCCGCAATAAAATGTTCGTGGCGTTTATTCTGATGATTGAAGCCGTGCTGTTTTACATTCTGTATGCGCAGATGCCTACCTCGCTGAACTTCTTTGCGATTAATAACGTGCATCATGAAATTCTTGGATTCGCCATTAACCCGGTGAGTTTTCAGGCGCTGAACCCATTCTGGGTGGTCGTGGCCAGTCCGGTACTGGCAGCGATTTACACCCGACTGGGTAGCAAAGGCAAAGATCTGACTATGCCGATGAAGTTTACGCTCGGCATGTTCCTCTGCGCGCTGGGTTTTCTGACCGCCGCCGCCGCCGGGATGTGGTTTGCCGATGCGCAAGGATTGACGTCGCCGTGGTTTATCGTGCTGGTGTATCTGTTCCAGAGTCTGGGCGAGCTGCTGATTAGCGCGCTGGGACTGGCAATGGTCGCCGCTCTGGTGCCGCAGCATCTGATGGGCTTTATTCTGGGAATGTGGTTCCTGACCCAGGCCGCCGCCTTCCTGCTCGGCGGTTATGTGGCGACCTTCACTGCCGTACCGGAAAACATCACCGATCCGTTACAGACGCTGCCAATTTATACCGGCGTCTTTAGCAAAATTGGTCTGGTAACGCTGGCGGTCACCGTGGTGATGGCCATTATGGTGCCGTGGTTAAACCGGATGATTAATACGCCAGGTACCGAACAGTAATACTCAGTGCCGGATGCGGCTTACGCCTTATCCGGCCTACAAATAATTGAGAATCGTAGGCCCGATAAGCGCAACGCCATCGGGCAATCCGTTACTCCGTCAGAGGGGTTCCGGCATAAATATCAAACCGATGCCCTTTGGTGACGATGGCGTTGGGCGTCGCGACATCCGCCAGCGGCGGCGCATAATCGGGACGTTTGACCACCACGCGTTTGGTCGCCAACTGACGCGCCGGTTCCAGCAGTCCGTCGGCGTCGAGATCCGGCCCCACCAACGACTGAAACACCCGCATCTCTTTCTTCACCAGCGCGCTTTTCTGCCGGTGAGGAAACATCGGATCGAGGTAGACCACCTGCGGGCGCGGCGTGATATCGGTTAACGCCGTCAGGCTGGAAGCATGAATCAACTGCAAACGCTCCTGAAGCCAGCCGCCAATATCCGCATCGGCGTAGCCGCGCGTCAGACCGTCATCGAGCAGCGCGGCAACCACCGGATTACGCTCCAGCATCCGCACGCGGCAACCGACGGACGCCAGTACAAACGCATCGCGCCCCAGTCCGGCCGTGGCATCAACCACATCCGGCAGATAATCGCCTTTGATACTGACGGCTTTCGCCACCGCTTCGCCGCGCCCGCCGCCGAACTTACGTCGATGGGCCATCGCGCCGCCGACAAAATCGACGAAAATGCCGCCGAGCTTCGGTTCGTCGCGCTTGCGCAGCTCCAGATGTTGCGGCGTCATCACCAGCGCCATTAAATTGTCTTCGTCATGCTCCAGTCCCCAGCGGGCAGCCAGAACAGATAAGGCGCCGTCTGTGGCGCCCGTTTCATCCATTAAGCAGATTTGCACGTAAAATCAGCCTTTAATCCCGTAATGCTCCAGCATCGCGTCCAGCTGTGGTTCACGGCCACGGAAGCGTTTAAAGAGTTCCATCGGCTCTTCAGAACCACCGCGAGTCAGGATGTTATCAAGGAACGACTGACCGGTCTCACGGTTGAAAATGCCTTCCTCCTCAAAGCGGGAATAAGCGTCCGCCGCCAGTACGTCGGCCCACAGATAGCTGTAGTAGCCTGCCGCATAGCCGCCAGCAAAGATATGGCTGAATGCATGTGGGAAGCGGCCCCATGTCGGTGACGGCACCACGGCGACCTGTTTTTTAATTTCAAAGAGCGTCTCAAGAATTTTCGCTCCTTGCTGCGGGTTAAATTCCGCATGCAGACGGAAATCAAACAGACCGAACTCCAGCTGACGCAGAATAAACAGCGCCGCCTGATAGTTTTTCGCCGCCAGCATTTTATCCAGCAGTTCCTTCGGCAACGGCTCGCCGGTTTCATAGTGGCCGGAGATAAACGCCAGCGCTTCCGGCTCCCAGCACCAGTTTTCCATAAACTGGCTTGGCAGTTCGACCGCGTCCCACGGCACGCCGCTGATACCGGAGACCCCGGCGGTCTCAATGCGGGTCAGCATATGATGCAGGCCATGACCAAACTCGTGGAACAGGGTGATCACTTCGTCATGGGTAAACAGAGCGGGTTTACCGTTCACCGGACGGTTGAAATTACAGGTCAGATAAGCGACCGGCTTTTGCAATGTGCCGTCCGCCTTACGCATCTGGCCGACACAGTCGTCCATCCACGCCCCGCCGCGTTTGTGTTCGCGCGCGTACAGGTCAAGGTAGAAGCTGCCGCGCAGCTCGTTATTTTCGTCATACAGTTCAAAGAAACGCACTTCCGGGTGCCAGACATCAACGTCAGTACGCTCTTTGGCAGTGATGCCGTAAATACGTTTCACCACTTCAAACAGGCCATTCACGGCTTTGTTTTCCGGGAAGTACGGACGTAGCTGCTCATCGCTGATGCTGTACAGGTGCTGTTTTTGCTTTTCACTGTAGTACGCGATATCCCACGGTTGCAGCTCCTCAACGCCAAATTCGGCTTTGGCGAAGGCGCGCAGCTGGGCCAGCTCTTTTTCCCCCTGCGGACGGGCGCGTTTCGCCAGATCGGTTAAGAAATCGAGCACCTGCTGCGGATTTTCCGCCATTTTGGTGGCCAGCGATTCATGGGCATAATTTTCGAAGCCCAGCAGTTGCGCCAGTTCATGGCGCAGCGCAAGAATTTCTTCCATCACCGGGCTGTTATCCCACTTACCGGCGTTCGGCCCCTGGTCGGAGGCGCGAGTGGAATAGGCGCGATACATCTCTTCACGCAACGCCTGGTTGTCGCAGTAGGTCATCACTGGCAGATAGCTCGGGATATCCAGAGTCAGCAGGTAACCTTCCTGCTCTTTGGCTTCCGCCTGGGCTTTAGCGGCGGCGAGCGCGCTTTCCGGCATTCCCGCCAGCTCGGCTTCGTCGGTGATGAGCTTCGTCCAGCCCATGGTGGCATCGAGCACATTATTGCTGTACTGGTTGCCCAGCTCAGACAGGCGAGTGGCGATTTCGCCGTAACGCTGCTGTTTCTCTTTCGGCAGGCCAATGCCGGACAGTTCAAAATCACGCAGCGCGTTATCGACCGCTTTCTTCTGCGCGGTATTCAGAGTGGCGTAATGATCGCCGTCGCGCAGGTCGCGGTACGCGTTGTACAGTCCTTCATGCTGGCCAACCCAGGTGCTGTATTCAGACAGCAGCGGCAGCGTCTGTTCGTAGGCTTCACGCAGCTCCGGACTATTTTTCACCGAGTTTAAGTGGCTAATTGGCGAGAAAATACGCCCCAGAACATCGTCGGCTTCCGCCAACGGCTGGCAGAGGTTTTCCCAGCTATACGGCGCGCCATGCGCCACAACGCCTTCTACCGCCGCCCGGCAATCGGCCAACGCTTTGGTGACCGCAGGCACCACATGCTCCGGTTTAATTGCAGAAAAAGGCGGCAGTGAAAAAGACGTTAGTAATGGATTGGTCATATGCGCAGTCCTGGTCTAAAAAAGAAATGAAGCGCTCTATCGCGCTTTCGCTATGGATCTAGAATGGGGGATAGTTGGGGGAATTTCAATGATGGTGGGCGCTCATTTCACCCGTGCAGCAACGCCAGCATCCGAACGTAGGCATTGCTGCTGAATCCAATTTTAACGACTGAAGATCAGTAGCTGTAGCGGCATAGTGACAATATCCAGCGCCAAAGTTACCGGCAGCAACACTCTGCCAAATTTTGCCCCGGACATACTGCGCTGATACTGATAGAACTCAACGGTGAAAGGATGGTAGAACGATAGCTGCTGCGTAACGCTCTGATCTTTATTTTTCTGATGGATAGTCCCCTTCAGGTCCATGACGGATAGCGTGCAATTTACCGCGCCGTCTGCACAAATAAACCCATAGCCTACCGCCGCCAGTTTGTCTTTCTCGTCCACCCAGGCGTAAGTCACATTGACTTCACCCGTAAACTCCTTCTTATCTGTATCAATCAGGAATTTAACACCATCCTTTACTCGCATTTTATCCCGGCGAATAGTCGCATCTTTTAACAGCGCCACCACATTATCGCCGCCCTGGGTCAACAGGTAGTCAAAATGTTCGCCAACAAACACCCAGCCCGTTTTCCCGTTGCTATCTTTACCTAAGGAAAGCGCGGTAACGGTATCCGATTTCCAGGTAGACTGATGACGATTGCCATCTTTATCGGTGGCAAGTATCAGCCCAAATGAAAGACAGCCCGACAGCGAACAGCAAACCAGTAATAAAAACAGCGTGCGAACGACACATTTTCCATAATGGAACATCAATGAATCCTTTCTTTTCTATTATTAGCGCTATCGTTTTAATCAAATAAACAAGGTAAAACCAGCACTATCATCATAATAAAAACGATTTCAGAATAAGACCCGACAGGGGTAAGTCAGTGGACGCGTCGCGGCATGATTAGCGTTAAATTCAGATAGGCTTTTCATGGGTGTTTTTCTGAAAACAGGGCCGTGGCATCAATCGCTGTCATTTTTGCGCAAACTGCCCATGTATAATATTCTCAACTTTTTCGTTTCTGGAATACAAGGATTGTATATGACCACGTTATTACAGGTTATTGTACTGATATTTATTGTTTTCTTTATTTTCCCTGGGCGAAAAATTTTCCGTCGGAGTAAGCATCTGCAAGATGGCCGTAAATTAATTTCATCTTCTTCGCTGATGCTGCGAAAATTTGGCAGTTCTCGCGGCTATAACGCGGATTACTACTTTGACATGCAGTACCTCTATGAAGTCGCGGACGGTATCACCACCGCGATACCACTCACCAGCATTATTGAGGCGAAACCGGGAACAACGAGAGTCAGTGGTCGTTCAGTCTGGTCAGTCGACTGGATAACAGCGGAAGGGCAAAGAAAACAGACGCGCTTCCTTCATAATTACACCCTATTCAATCAAAGTTTTGCCACCTTCCTTAAGACCGTGAAACAGGCCAATCCAGACGCCTGCATCACTTCGTTGACGTTATTTACGCTCTGACGCCACAGCCTACTTGTTTTTCCTCCTGGCCAACGGCGATAAAAGCGCAAGAGCGGTAATCTCTACGGATCTGCGGTAAACTATCGGCTAACTTGTTTACTTCCCGGAATATCTGCATCCATGCTCAGTTATCGTCACAGCTTTCACGCTGGCAACCACGCCGACGTCCTTAAACATACCGTTCAGAGCCTGATCATCGAGTCGCTAAAAGAGAAAGAAAAACCGTTTCTCTATCTGGACACGCACGCGGGCGCGGGGCGTTATCAGTTGGGCAGCGAACATGCTGAACGTACCGGAGAGTATCTGGAAGGCATCGCCCGTATCTGGCAGCAGGACGACCTGCCCGCCGAACTGGAACCGTATATTAGCGTCGTAAAACATTTCAACCGCAGCGGGCAGTTACGCTACTATCCGGGCTCCCCGTTAATCGCCCGCCAGTTGCTGCGTGAGCAGGACAGTCTGCAACTCACGGAATTGCATCCCAGCGACTTCCCACTGTTGCGCGCGGAGTTTCAAAAAGACAACCGCGCCCGCGTGGAACGCGCTGACGGCTATCAGCAACTGAAAGCCAAATTACCGCCGGTTTCCCGCCGCGGTCTGATCCTCATTGACCCACCTTATGAAATGAAAACCGACTACCAGGCGGTAGTCAGCGGCATCAGCGAGGGTTATAAACGTTTCGCCACCGGGACATACGCGCTATGGTATCCGGTGGTGCTCCGCCAGCAAATTAAGCGCATGATTCATGATCTGGAGGCCACCGGCATCCGTAAAATCCTGCAAATTGAGCTGGCGATCCGCCCGGACAGCGATCAGCGCGGAATGACGGCGTCCGGTATGATCGTGGTTAACCCGCCGTGGAAACTGGAGCAGCAGATGAACAACGTGCTACCGTGGCTGCACAGCAGGTTGGCGCCAAACGGTCACGGACACACTTCGGTAAGCTGGATCGTGCCGGAGTAATCACAGCCATCGGTGGAACCTTTCACCTTCAGGTATACAATCGCGAATATTTTGGCGGGTAGCGCAGAATCTATCCGTCCGACAACGAACATAAAGGAGCGGTCATGACCAAACACTATGATTACATCGCTATCGGCGGCGGCAGCGGCGGTATCGCCTCGATTAACCGCGCCGCTATGTACGGCCAGAAATGCGCGCTCATCGAAGCCAAAGAGCTGGGCGGCACCTGTGTTAACGTGGGCTGCGTGCCGAAGAAAGTGATGTGGCATGCCGCGCAGATTCGTGAAGCGATTCATCTGTATGGCCCGGACTACGGTTTTGACACCACGATTAATCAGTTCGACTGGAGCAAGCTGATTGCCAGCCGTACCGCATATATTGACCGCATCCATACTTCATACGACAACGTGCTGGGCAAAAATAACGTGGATGTGATTAAAGGCTTTGCCCGCTTTGTCGATGCCAAAACCATTGAAGTGAACGGTGAAACCATCACCGCCGACCATATTTTGATCGCTACCGGCGGCCGTCCGAGCCATCCGAGCATTCCAGGCGTGGAATACGGCATTGATTCCGACGGTTTCTTTGCGCTGTCTGCCTTGCCGGAGCGCGTCGCAGTGGTAGGCGCAGGTTATATCGCCGTTGAACTGGCTGGCGTTATCAACGCGCTGGGGGCGAAAACGCATCTGTTTGTCCGTAAACATGCGCCGCTGCGCAGTTTTGACCCGATGATTAGCGAAACGCTGGTTGAGGTGATGAACGCCGAAGGCCCGCAACTGCATACTCACGCCGTGCCGAAAGCGGTGGTGAAAAACGCCGACGACAGTCTGACTCTGGAACTGGAAGATGGCCGCAGTGAAACCGTTGATTGCCTGATCTGGGCCATTGGTCGCGAACCGTCGACCGACAATATTAATCTGGCGGCAGCGGGCGTGAAAACCAATGAAAAAGGTTACATCATTGTCGATAAATTCCAGAATACCAACGTTGAAAGCATTTACGCCGTTGGCGACAATACTGGCGCGGTAGAACTAACGCCAGTCGCCGTCGCCGCCGGTCGCCGTCTCTCCGAGCGCCTGTTTAACAACAAGCCGGAAGAGCATCTGGACTACAGCAACATCCCGACCGTGGTCTTTAGCCATCCGCCTATCGGCACCGTCGGGTTAAGCGAGCCGCAGGCGCGCGAGCAGTACGGCGACGAGCAGGTGAAAGTCTATAAATCATCGTTTACCGCTATGTATACCGCGGTAACGACACACCGCCAGCCGTGCCGTATGAAGCTGGTCTGCGTCGGGCCGGAAGAAAAAATTGTGGGTATCCACGGTATCGGCTTCGGCATGGATGAAATGTTGCAGGGCTTCGCGGTAGCGCTGAAGATGGGCGCTACCAAGAAAGACTTCGATAATACCGTCGCCATTCACCCGACCGCATCGGAAGAGTTTGTGACCATGCGTTAATATCTTGTGCGCCCATCTTCGAGGGTGGGCGCACAGGCCTGCATGATTAATACGTACTGAAATAACTCTGGATCAGTTCCGGATTACGCGTCTGAGTTAGTGCCGTCATCAGCAACACCCGCGCCTTCGCGGGGTTGAGCGAGTCAGACACCAGCCCTGGCTGCCCTTGCGCCATCGGCGCTGATTGCCGACGCGGGCCGCATTGCAGCGGTAAACACCACCGGTTTGTCGCTTTTCACGGTCAAATTAAGAGCCTATCCCACCAGGCGTTATTGGCGCAGCCAGTTTGGACACGGACAGCGCGCAAAAACCGGAGCGTACACGTAGTACGTGAGGATTTTGAGCACTGCCCAGGACCAAAATGGCAAGTAAAATAGCCCTAATGGGATAGGCTCTAAGAAAGTAGGCGGTTTCATCGAGCGTGTCAGTGCCATGAGTAATAACCACACCGTCAACATCGTCCCGCGCCAATAACGCATTCACCTTCTGTGAAAGTTTCAGGATAATATCGCTGGTCATATTTTCGCTACCAATATTCGCCACCTGCTCGCCGTCAACGCGAGCGATATTATTCATTTCCGGCACGGCATTTATTAATGTTTGCACGCCAAGTTCACCAGATTTATATCCGGCGGTTTGCGTATTATTGGCTGCCGTCCCGGCGATAGTACCGCCTGTCGCGAGAATAACAATATGCGGTAGTGACGTTGTGCTAAATACACAGTGGCTGATGAGCAGCAACACGGTGGCCATGAAAACTCTAATTTTCATTTTCTTCCTCTGAATTAAAAATAATAAGTGGCGTGTGCTATAAAAACATGAATAACAATCAGGCCAGAACCATTTTTCCTATTAACAGCCCGACAATGACCGAGACAATCACGTTAACTAATCCCGGACGCATAAAACTATGGTTAAGCACATATTTGCCGATACGCGTCGTACCGGTGTCGTCAAACGCCAGCGCCGCCAGACACTGTCCCGCCACCGGAATAAAGAAATAGCCGTTAACGGCAGGCCAAGAACCGATTAATGCATAAGCGGGCAACCCTAACGCCAGCCCCAGCGGCAACAGAATTAACGTCGTTGCCGCCTGGCTGCTGACCATAGCGGACACGAAAAACATCATAATGGCGATAAGCCAGGTATGCTGTTGCAATAGAGTTTGCACTTCTGCCTTAATCAACGCGATATGACCATTCACGAACGTCTCACTCATCCAGGCCAGGCCGAAGGCGCAGACAATCGCCAGCGCGCCCGCCCGAAATACCGTACCGCTGATAATCTGATCGACCTGCGGCCGACATAACAACACAATCAGGCAGGCAAAAGAGAGCATCGTAATCTGGATAGCGGCGGACATCGAAAGCGGTTGTAGCCCTTTCGCTGTTTCCACCATGGGCCGCAGCGCCGGAATCAGTCCTAACAGAACGATAACGATCGCGCTGGTCAGAAATAACGCCACCGACAATTTGGCGCGCGAAGTGACCACCGTATTTTTACTTTCTTTCTGCGCAGGTTTAATTAACCCTTCAGCAAGCCGACGTTGATATTCCGGATCGTCTTTTAACTCTTTTCCTTTATTAAAGGTCGCTATTGCCCCCATCGCTACGCCGATTAACGTGGCGGGCACGCAAATCATCATAATGGTTGAAATAGAGACGCCCAACGGCGCCATTAAACCAATCATCGCCGCCATGGCGGCAGATATAGGACTGGCGGTGATCGCCTGTTGCGATGCGATAACGGAAATAGATAAAGGACGTTCCGGTCGAATACCTGAATCCCGTGCGACTTCAGAAATAACCGGTAGCAAGCTATAAACAACATGCCCCGTTCCTGACATGAAAGTGAAGATATAACAGATAAACGGCGCTAATAACGTAATGTAACGAGGGTGGCGACGCAGAATTTTTTCCGCCAGTTTGACCAGTAAATCCAGCCCGCCGGAGGCCTGTAAAGATGCGGCCGCCAGGACAACAGAAAGAATAATCAGAATAACATCAATCGGTGGCGTAGAAGGCGTCAGGCCAAAAATAAAAACCATCACGCCGACGCCTAACCCGCCGACCATCCCTAAAAATACGCCGCCGATCCTGGCGCCTATCATCAGGGCCACAAGGATAAAACATAATTCCGTCCAAAACATACTTCCTCCTGGGTTATCTGGAGTGAGTGTCGCTTTACATTGAGGGACGTAACCTATTGTGCAAACGGTTTACCAAAACCAAATGCGCCGTAATGAGATAATACCTGCGCCGCCGATTTCCCGCCCTGCCGCATGGCGCGCAGCACGCTTTCTTTATCGGGTTCCGCCATACCCGATTGCAAAATGGAAAGCAAAAAACCGGTTAAGAAGGCGTCGCCTGCGCCCAGCGTATCGACAGGTTCGATATAAGCAGGTTGCCACTCCAGATAATCCGCGCCGGAAAAATAATAAACTTTTTCATGCCCGCAGGTGGCAATAATATGCCGACAGCCATAACGATAAAGTTTATTGAGTTTTATTTTGATTTCATCTGGCGATAACCCGCTACAGGAGACAAATCCATAATCTACCCACGGGCATACCTTTTCAAAATAGTCGTCTGTACCGCGCCCGGAAAAATCAAAAGAGAGTAAGACGGTTTGTTGTTTAATTTTCTCCAGTTCCGATTCCAGGTGGCCGTTAATACTGGAATGGACTAAGGTAAATTGTGATATATAGCGAAGATCGTCGTCAGACAGACTAAAAGGATGTTCCCGCAATACGCCGTTTTTGTTGCTGGCGACAAATTGCCGATCGCCATGCGAGAGACGGATACAGGCATACCCATTTTCGCCGGTATAATGGCGGCTGTGAGAGATGTCTATCTGTAGCTGGTGTAATACATCCTGTACGTGCTGCGCGGCGTCGTCATTGCCAAACGCCCCCATAAACGCGCTGGGGATGTCTGCTAATTTCGCATAGACAGCAAAATTTAATGCATTACCGCCGGGGTACATGATGCCGGAATGCAGGTATTTATCGACAACGTTGTCGCCAATACCCAATACGCTGATGCTCATCATTATTCCTTGTTTGTCTTTACAATAAAAAGCGTCCCTGCTTTTTTATCCATCCTGATGTAATTAATATTCCACTTTCCACATATAGCGGCGCGTCGTTAACGGATGCTGACGCGCCTCAGCTAACGCCCGATTGTAAACGGGATAAACGTTATTAAAGAGAGAGTGGTTAAAGTAATCAATAACCGTGGTTTTAATGGTCGATAGCCCCAGCTCTTTCGCATCGACAACTTCAATCCGGCGGCCATACTTTTTCAGGAAGTTTAACGCGCGTTCATCCACCGCCCGCGTATTGCCCTCGGAAAACTGGAAGAAGAAAGGCGTATTCGCATCGGTAATTTCAAAGGGCCCGTGGAAAAACTCACCGCTATGAATACAGGCGGAATGTATCCATTGCATTTCCATAAAGATACAGATGCTCTGCAGGTAGGCTGCGCCATAGCCTGCGCCGCTGGCGACGGTGTAAATGACTTTATCGTCTTTATATTCCTGCGCGAACGCCTGCGCACGCTCCGCTACCTGCTCGCAAGCGCGCCAGACGATACGGTTGATTTTGCTGACGCCATCCTGAAAATCGTCGTAGTGCGCATACCCTTCCGTCTGCTGGAGCAGTTCGACCGCACTCAGCAGGCCTTTCATCGTTTTCTCTCCGGCAATATCTTTACCGTCGCCAAACGTGTACGTTTCCACATAGTCGCAATGCGCCACCAACGGTGAATCCATTATCCAGGTTAAACCAATGACCGGCGCGCCGTGCTGACGGGCGATTTCAGCCGCTTTAATTGTCTCTGGCGTATTACCTTTGTGGGAGGCGACAACCACAACGGCATTTTCTCCCAGCGCTACCGGCGGGTTGTTAATAAATTCTCCGCTGTTATACAGACCGACAGTCAACGCTTTCGCTTCTTTTTCTAAAAATGCTTTCGCCGGATAGAACGCCGCATAAGAACCGCCGCACGCCACGTAATAGACGTGTTTAACGCCCCCTTTCTCTGCCTGGCTGGTCACAATATTGCTAACTGTCTCTTTCATACCCATCATGCTTTCCTCTGGTTCCATCAATGATACAGGCGAGGATTCGCCATAAATGACTCATAATGTATTATTATTTTTATATGACATTTAAATACATTTGATCAAGATGGAAACCAAAAAAAATCGGGATCCGCGATCTGGATCCCGATTCAGCCTGCTCTTCGTTAGCGTAATGCTGACATTATACGGTAAACCGTATTTTATCGCCGACAATCAACTGTTGCGAAACGCAGGAGAGTTCTCCTTTGTTATCAATCATTTCACTTTTTATCAGGATCAGCGGATAACCCTCGTTGACGCCAAGATAATGGGCGACTTCAAAGCTGGCATAAACCAGTTCGATCATCTTACGGGAGTGGGTAAACCATAAGTGGTGTTTCTCGCGTAAGCATTCATACAAAGAGTGATTATTAAGATCTTCGTCCAGCAAAAACGCAAAACGTGGGGGAAGATGTACGGTTTCCAGCGATACCGCCACATCGTCGGCATAGCGGATACGTTCAATGACGACCGCTTTTTCGCCATCGTTCATATTCAGTAACGCTTTTGTCTCATCGTCTACCGATTCAAAAACGGATTTGATAGTGCGTGACCCCGGGCGACGTCCCTGGGACTGGCATAACTCGCTGAAACTCATGATGCCGGTCATGCTGCGCTGAAATTTCTCACCAGAGACAAAGGTGCCTTTGCCGGAGACACGGGTCAGCAAATTTTCACGCGTCAGCGCATCCAACGCCTTACGGACCGTGACCCTGCTCACCTGCCAGCGCGCGCTCAGTTCATTTTCCGTCGGGATCTGCTGGCCTGGTTTATACTCTCCACGCGCAATGGCCTCTTTTAAGGCGGCTTCAAGCTGCTTATAAAGCGGTTTGGCGCTTTTACTGTCGGGTTGCTCGATCATTTGTATCCATTTGTATTATCATGGTGCCATAGCTTGTATTATAACTATTTACGTTACCTTTGCTTGTGAATCCACGCCATGCGGTGACGTAGTGATACCGCTATGAAACGAATGTTCTGATTTTAGGTCTGGGGCGGGCGTCATGAAAATAGGATTTTCGCAATACTATTCAGCAAGTTATGAAGTGTTTTTCTTGAGAGGTAAATTGCAAAATGTGATCTATCGCACACTTTGCCACTCAGGTATCGAAGCGAATGTCTACGCTTAATAGACAGCCGGGCAACACCCGTATCTTTTACGACGCAAGCCGGAGGTCCTTGTCATTATGCTCAACCAGAAATTAAACCCCACGCCTTCTGAAGATCTGACTATTGATGTCGATCTGCTTTATGAAACAGACCCGTGCGAGTTAAAGCTGGATGAAATGATCGAGGCGGAACCGGAGCCGGAGATGATCGAGGGGCTTCCCGCCTCTGACGCCCTGACCCCTGCCGATCGGTATCTCGAACTGTTCGAGCATGTACAGTCAACAAAACTGTTTCCAGACAGTAAAACGTTCCCGGACTGCGCGCCGAAGATGGACCCGCTTGATATCCTGATCCGCTACCGTAAGGTCAGACGCCACCGTGATTTTGACTTACGCCGCTTCGTCGAGAACCATTTCTGGCTACCGGAAACCTTATCCAGCGAGTATGTCTCTAACCCCGAAAACTCGCTCAAAGAACATATTGACCAGCTTTGGCCGATACTGACGCGCGAACCGCAGGATCATATTCCGTGGTCTTCGCTGCTGGCGCTGCCGCAATCCTATATCGTGCCGGGAGGCCGCTTTAGCGAAACCTATTATTGGGACTCTTATTTTACCATGCTGGGTCTGGCGGAAAGCGGGCGCGAAGACTTACTTAAATGTATGGCGGATAATTTCGCCTGGATGATTGAAAACTATGGCCATATTCCCAACGGCAACCGGACCTATTATCTGAGCCGTTCGCAGCCGCCGGTTTTCGCCCTGATGGTTGAACTGTTCGAAGAAGATGGCGTACGCGGCGCGCGGCGTTATCTCGACCATCTCAAAATGGAATACGCCTTCTGGATGGACGGCGCCGAATCGCTGGCGCTCAACCAGGCTTATCGCCACGTTGTGCGGATGCCGGACGGTTCCCTGCTGAACCGCTACTGGGACGATCGCGACACGCCGCGCGACGAGTCCTGGCTGGAAGATGTCGAAACCGCAAAACACTCCGGTCGTCCGCCCAATGAAGTCTACCGGGATTTGCGCGCCGGGGCGGCGTCCGGCTGGGACTATTCTTCACGCTGGCTACGCGATGCGGGCCGGCTTGCCAGCATACGTACGACCCAGTTTATCCCTATCGATTTGAACGCTTTTCTGTATAAACTGGAGAGCGCTATCGCCAATATTTCAGCGCTGAAAGGCGAACGTGACACCGAGGCGCTATTTCGCCAGAAAGCCAGCGATCGACGCGCCGCCGTAAACCATTATCTGTGGGATGATGAAAACGGCTGTTATCGGGACTATGACTGGCGACGCGAAGAAATGGCGCTCTTTTCCGCCGCCAGTATCGTGCCGCTGTATGTCGGTATGGCGAACCACGAACAGGCCGACCGTCTGGCAAATGTGGTACGCAGCCGTCTGTTAACGCCCGGCGGGATTATGGCGACCGAATACGAAACCGGCGAACAGTGGGATAAACCGAACGGCTGGGCACCGCTGCAATGGATGGCGATCCAGGGCTTCAAACGGTATGGCGACGATATGCTGGGCGATGAAATCGCCCATAACTGGTTAAAAACGGTGAACCATTTTTATCAGGAGCACCATAAACTGATCGAGAAATACCATATTTCCGGCGGTACGCCCCGCGAAGGCGGCGGGGGCGAGTATCCGCTACAGGATGGGTTCGGCTGGACCAATGGCGTGGTGCGCCGCCTGATTGGCCTTTACGGAGAGCCTTAACCTGCTCCGGCCTCAGTGAATCGCATCATAAATGGCTGACTGAATTTTCAGCCATTTTTTATTGTCTGCGCTGGGCCGGGCCTGAGCGCGCAGTCGGGCCTGCTCCGTATCGTGCTGCTGGCGCGTCACAACAGCCGGAACGGTGCAAAACGTTTGCAAATAGGTTTTATGCATCGCGGTCAGCGGCGCGCCGCTCGACATGTCATGACTTAACGTTGTGATAAATCGTCGGCAGGGTTTGACCTCATCCATCAGCGCGGGATAACGCAATAACAGTTGCAGCACCTCGGTATGTCCTGCCGCAAACGCCTGCTCCGTCCACGCGAGCTGCCAGTTCATTCCGCCCTGGAGGAACAGCGCCGTCACCCGCGTATCATTGCGCTCTATCGCCGCCCGCATGGTAAACGCATCCCAGGTAATCCCCATATGATTGAGCGTTTCCCGCGCGGAAGGCGCCTCGCGCGGCGGTTCATCCTGCGCCATTGCGGGAGTTTGCCCGTTATCGGAGCCTGGCGACGGCGAACTAAATAGCCAGAACGCGCCCGCCAGTATCGCCAGCGTCATGACGCCAACCGCGCCCCACAAAGCGCCGGAAATAAGTTGCTCACGCTCTTCAGGCGTACGCGGAGGCCGCTTACGCGGTGGTTCTATGCTCTCGCTAATCTCATGCTTATCTCCCCCGGCCTGCCGATCTTTAAGCCGCGCGGTTTCCCAGAACTGGCGCAATTCACGTTCATCCGCCAGCAGAAACGAAGCGGGATTCACGCGGGTACGTTTTTCGGCATAGGCGCGCTGGATGGGCCGAACGATTTGCTGATACTGAACGTTTAGCAGCATAAGCTGCGCTGAGGTGAGCGGCTGCCTGGCGATAACCTCGTTTCGCGCGAGGCGGCAATCATCCAGAAACATACGCAGAGTGGTGCGCGACTCGGCGAACAGCGTTAACGCTGAGGCGTCATTAAAAATTCTGACGTAATGACGGGCAAACAATTTTTTATCGACCACCATAAGCGCCAGTTCGCTGAACAACATGCCCTCCAGCGCATGTTGATCTTCTCCCTGTTTTAACCACTGGCGCAAACGGTCCGGGCCAAAATGTTGCTTGAGGTAGTGATTCAGCGACGCCCGATCCGGCCATGCGCGCGCAATAAGCGCTTTTAACGTCAGTTCTATCGCCCGAAGCTGACGCTGCGCCTCAAGATGCGCCTCCTGGTCGGGGTCTTCCAGCTCAGTTTGATACGTCAGTAGCGGCTGCTGCTGACGTAGATGTTCCAGCGAGGTGACAAAACGCAACGCGGCAAGGAGTTGATTTTCGCTCACCTCTTGCCCGCTGTCATACTGGGGAACATGCTGCTGAAGGTGACGCAGTTGCAGCATAAACTGGCTCAACTGCGCGTCATTTATCCGCAATTTTTTCGCCACCGCGCCCCAACCGCCCAGGTTAAGACGCGCCTGCTCAAGTTGTTCCATGAACCACCGGGGCTCTTTTCCCTCGGTGGTATGAATACCCAGCAGCAGCAGGATTTCTATTGATGCCTGGCGGATAATCCCCAGGCTATGTTCAAAAGGCGCGCGTGTCGCCTGCGAAGCGCTATTCGTCATTATCTTCCCTAAAAAGACGATCCCGCGACGAGATCTTCGTTTTCTTTTAATTATGTTTTTTCATAGATATAACAGATTCAGCCACATTTCAGTGACTTAATCTTAATGATTGCAAATTTATAAGAAGATCGGTTACTAACCGAAAACATCAGTTTTTCATTCTGCCAACGCGGCGTGACGCTGAACGGCATAGACCTTTTCCCTGCCTGCGTTTGGCCGTCTGACCGCTAGCCACGCGTGCAGCACACTTTATAATCGCGCTTTTTATGAGAAAGATGCCATGCCGCACATTTCATCTCGCTTTAGCTCCGCCTGCATCGCGTTTATTAAACAGTGGCAGGGTCTGTCGCTGGAAAAGTATCGCGATCGGCAGGGTAACTGGGTGATTGGTTACGGGCATATGTTGACGCCGGATGAGACGCTGACGTTCATTACGCCCGAACAGGCGGAGGCATTCTTGCTGGATGACCTCAATAGCTGCGATATGCTGCTACAGAATTGTTTGCCGGAACTTAATGATCGGTTTCAACGCGAAACGCTTATTGCGCTGATGTTCAGCATCGGACATCAGCGTTTTTTATCATTAATCAATACGGGTGATATTTCACAGCCAGAAATAAGCGGGCTGCGAATTTAACGTCGCTAATTCGATTCATTTAACATCATGGCGGCCTGGGTACGATTTTTTACATCCAGCCGCCGGTAAAGCGACTCCAGATGCGCTTTAACCGTCCCGGTACTAATATTTAACGCCCGCCCAATTTGTTTATTTGATTCTCCTGCGGCAAGCATCTGTAAAATTTCCCGCTGGCGGGCGCTTAACGCTTTTATATCACGGGACTCCAGCTCCGTTGAATTTAACCAATCCCCCGGTAAAAACATCATCCCGCGAGCGACAGCATTGAGCGCAAGGACAAAGGTTTCGGCATCAGAATCGCGTGGCACCACGGCCTGAACGTTAAATTGCATGACTTCATGCAGCCACTTTTGACTGCCATCCATCGCCGTGATAATAATCTTCACCTCCGGAAATTGCTGCGCGATTCTTTGTAACACCTCGCGGCAAAATTCAGCATCCAGGCCGCTATCCAGCATGACCAGCGCATCCGGCGCGCTTTCTATTTTTTGCCAGAGTTCTTCTGCCTGACCGACACTCTGGATACTTATTCCTGGAATGTGCTGCTGCAAACTGATTTTCATTCCATGAATAAATATTGACTGCCTGTCAAACATGATTACCTGCATTACTTTTCTCCACCTGGGTAAGATAATAGTCTCAAGATGAGGAAGGGTATTACCCGTAGGGTAAAATAAGAAGTCGCCATTTGGTATAGGCCATTTTACCGATAGTCATTGGTTGAGGAAGGGAAAGGTTATGAATATTTACAGCTTCAACATCGGGATTACAGAATTCGCTAAAATTAGCCTTTTAAAGTAAGGAATATCTTATTAGCGCGAACAGCCAAGGCTAATTTGAATATTAATTTAATGAAGAGTACGCCTGGCGCGTCACAAAGGAAATATCTGCTTTTCGTCTGATGTGTTACAAAAAATAAAGTAGCACATTTTGTTAAAAATAGCCAATCCGCCTGAAAACCGCGACGATGGGTCAATGACAATACCGTATATGTACATGCATTTCTCTCTCCCACTACACCCGCGGCTATCAGCGTGTTTTACCGCTCTCGTCCCGTTTATCGGCTTTTTGGCGCTAAAATGCCTGGCCGGAAGGCGATAAATCCGCCGCGCAACGCGATCAGACGTATTCGTCACGCAAGCAATGATTGCGAAAGGGCTTATTAGGTGCTAGAAAATCAATAAAACCAGCCGCTTCAGCGTCACTGTTTCAATAAGAACAATAATAGAGCCTGATGATGGATAAAATATATGCAATGAAATTGTTTGTACGCGTGGCGGAACGGGAAAGTTTTTCCCGTGCAGCAGAGGATATCGGCCTTCCCAAAGGCAGCGTCTCACGGCAAATACAAGCGTTAGAACATCAACTGGGCATCCGCCTGCTCCACCGCACCACCCGGCGGGTACAGCTTACTCAGGACGGAATGGTTTACTACGAACGGGCAAAAGATCTGTTGAGTAACCTGGATGAACTGGAGGGTCTTTTCCAGCCTGATCCCGCCAGTATCAGCGGCAAAATACGGGTAGATATACCGCCATGTCTCGCAAACAGCCTTATCATGCCGCGCCTGCCCACTTTTTTGCATCAGTATCCCGGCATTGCGCTGGAACTTTGTAGTAGCGATCGACAGGTCGATTTACTACGGGAAGATTTCGACTGCGTGGTGCGTACAGAGCCGCTACATGCGCCAGGGATACTGACGCGCCCGCTTGGCAAACTGAGAAGAGTGAACTGCGCCAGCCCACAATACCTGGCGCGCTTTGGGTATCCAGAAAACCTTGACGATCTCGCCTCACATGCGGTGGTGCATTATTCATTGACCCCGGGAGTTTCTTCACCGGGTTTTGCCTTTGAAACTCCCCACGGTATGCAGTGGGTAAAAACCGGCGGAATGCTAACGGTAAACAGTACGGAGACCTGGCATACGGCCTGTCTGGCAGGATTAGGAATCATTCAGACGCCGCGCATTGCTGTACGGGAGGCGTTACGCGCCGGAACGCTTATTGAAATTTTACCGCAATATCGCGCCGCTCCACTGCCGGTGACGCTGCATTATCCCCATCGCCGTAATCTTTCCCGCCGGGTACACCTGTTTATGGTATGGCTGACTGAAACCATTAAAGAGGCCGCAGAATAGCCGCATTTTCAGCATCCACCGGGGAGAAGCTATACTGACATATTCTATTAATGATGAAGGACTACCGACCTGATGACGCAGGAAAATGACGTAAAACGCCCTATTCAGGAACTGGAGCACGACCCGATACAAAAAATAGAAACGCAGCCGCATGACGCCCTGGAAAAAAACGAAAAGGCAAATCAGGCGTTGCATTCCGTCACCACCCTGATGCAAAAAATTCAGCGTCAACCAATGGTGGCCCACCTCATTCGCGCGACCGAACGTTTTAACGATCGACTGGGTAATCAGTTTGGCGCGGCTATCACCTACTTTTCGTTTCTGTCGATGATCCCGATAATGATGGTGTCCTTTGCCGCGGCAGGTTTTATCCTCGCCTCGCACCCTAATCTACTGGAAGATATTTTCAGCAAGATATTGATGAATGTGAGCGATCCTACGCTGGCGTCCACGCTTAAAAATACGATTAATACGGCGGTTCAACAGCGTACCACGGTAGGGCTGGTCGGACTGGGTATCGCGCTCTATTCCGGCGTTAACTGGATGGGCAACCTGCGGGAAGCGATTCGCGCCCAGTCACGGGACGTCTGGGAGCGCAAGCCGCAGGATCAGGAGAAAATCTGGCTCAAATATCTGCGCGATTTTATCTCGCTGATTGGATTATTAATCGCTTTAATCATTACGCTGTCCATTACTTCCATCGCCGGTTCCGCCCAGCAGATGATCATCTCCGCCTTGTATCTCGACAGCATCGAATGGTTAAAACCGGCCTGGCATTTGATCGGTCTGGCCATCTCTATTTTTGCCAACTATCTACTTTTTTTCTGGATTTTCTGGCGACTGCCTCGCCATCGTCCCCGTAAAAAAGCGTTGATTCGCGGGACATTTATCGCCGCTATCGGTTTTGAGGTGATTAAAATCATTATGACCTATACGCTGCCGTCACTGGTGAAATCGCCTTCCGGCGCGGCGTTTGGCTCCGTACTCGGTCTGATGGCCTTCTTCTACTTTTTTGCCCGCCTGACGTTATTCTGCGCGGCCTGGATAGCCACCGCCGAATACAAGGACGACCCGCGAATGCCGGGTAAAACGCAACGCTAGTCTGCGGCTTGCTGCCGAATGGCACGCACGGCGTCGTCATTCGGCCTACTGATGTGTAGACCCAGGCCGGGCAAGCAAAGCGTACCCGGCGGTACAATCAGGCACGTCCTTCCGCCTCATCTCATTGTTTCAGCATATAAATCCAGTAATTAACTTTTATTTAACCCGAAACCAGTTTTATCCACCAATTCTAAAATTATGTGAAGCATTTCATAGACGCAAAATGGCTGGCTTAAACATTATCCCCTTTTTGCGCTTTTTTTGACCATTTTTGGCTTTTGTTACACATTGAAATATAACTTTTGCTGTGCGTAATATGGCTATTCGTTCGCTAAAAATAAGAAAATAGTATGCAAGCAACCGCCACAACACTCGACCATGAGCAGGAACATGTTCCGGTAAACTCACGCAATAAAGTCGTTATTGCCTCGCTTATCGGCACCGCGATTGAGTTCTTCGACTTCTATATTTACGCCACCGCTGCGGTGATCGTGTTCCCCCTTATCTTCTTCCCCCAGGGCGATCCCACTGCGGCAACGCTACAATCGCTCGCCACCTTCGCTATCGCGTTTGTGGCGCGTCCGGTTGGCTCTGCGCTATTCGGCCACTTCGGCGACCGGGTAGGCCGCAAAGTCACGCTGGTGGCTTCGCTGCTGACGATGGGGATCTCCACGGTCATTATCGGTCTGTTACCGGGCTACGCGACGATAGGTATTTTCGCGCCGCTGCTGCTGGCGCTGGCGCGTTTCGGTCAGGGACTGGGGCTGGGCGGCGAATGGGGCGGCGCAGCGTTATTAGCGACGGAGAATGCGCCGCCGCGCAAACGCGCGCTATATGGCTCCTTCCCGCAGTTGGGCGCGCCGATCGGCTTCTTTTTTGCCAATGGCACCTTCCTGTTGCTCTCCTGGCTGCTGACCGACGAGCAGTTTATGAGCTGGGGCTGGCGCGTGCCGTTTATCTTCTCGGCGGTGCTGGTGATTATCGGCCTGTATGTGCGCGTGTCTCTGCATGAAACGCCGGTGTTTGCGAAAGTCGCCGCAGCGAAAAAGCAGGTAAAAATACCGCTGGGCACGTTGCTGACGAAGCATGTCCGCGTAACCATTCTCGGCACGTTTATCATGCTGGCGACCTACACGCTGTTCTATATCATGACCGTCTATTCCATGACTTACAGCACTGCCGCCGCGCCGGTGGGGCTTGGCTTGCCGCGCAATGAAATACTGTGGATGCTGATGATGGCGGTGATTGGTTTCGGCGTGATGGTGCCCGTCGCCGGCCTGCTGGCGGACGCATTTGGTCGTCGGAAAAGCATGGTCATCATTACCACGCTCATCATTCTCTTCGCGTTGTTCGCCTTTACCCCGCTGCTGGGTTCAGGCAATCCAGCGCTGGTATTCGTGTTCCTGTTGTTAGGCCTGAGCCTGATGGGGCTGACCTTCGGCCCAATGGGAGCGCTGCTGCCGGAGCTATTTCCGACGGAAGTGCGCTATACCGGCGCATCGTTTTCCTACAATGTGTCATCGATTCTGGGCGCTTCCGTCGCGCCGTATATTGCCGCATGGCTGCAAAGCCACTACGGGCTGGCGGCGGTAGGGGTTTACCTGGCGTCAATGGCGGCGCTGACGCTGATTGCACTGCTATTAACCCATGAGACGCGTCATCAGGCGTTGTAATAGGGCGCCGGATGGCATCATCCGGCGCTACGTTTCACGTTACTGCTTCATCTGCGTTAAAATCGTCCGGCACTGATTGGCTTCGCCTTCAGAGGGCGAAATGAGCGCCAATAGCGCGGCGGCGGGCGTTACCAACGTCGCCAGCGCTGCCGCAACCGCGCCGCGCGCAATCAGCGGGCCGGGCTTGACGCCCGCCTGCGGATTTTTAAATGTCCCGCGCACGTACAGCGGCGATCGCAGCGTAATAATACGAATCCCTTTACTTTCCGGATCAATGGTTAAATCGAGCTGTTCAGAGGCGAAGCTCGCCGTACCGGTCACGTTAATCAACGCATTTTCTGTATCAAAAGCAAAAATTTGCGGTCGCGCCACGCCGTTCGCAATATTGAGATTCGCCGCCGCGCAGTTAACCCGCACTTCGTCATCGCCAAAAATCTGCCCGACAATATAGTTGCCGACGTTCAGCCCCACGATTTCCATCAGGTTGCGGCTAATCAATCCATCATTCATCAATAATTTCAGATTGCCGTTACTGTTGCCAAGCAGCGCGGCGACCGAGTTGCCCGTCCCGCGAATATCCGCATCGCCGTTCAGCTCGCCCAGCGTTTTCTGCATCAGTTCCACATCCGGCATCAGTTCTTTAAGCTTCAGCCGACGCGCCTGTATATCCGCCCGCCCCTGCATTGGCTTTTTATCCCCTTCCAGATGGATGTTGGAGACAATACTGCCGCCTGCCAGACCAAACTTCAGCGGCTGTAGACGTAAGTCGGCGTTTTTCAGGATGATATGGGTCGAAAGATCGCTAATCGGTAGACTGCCGCCATGCTCAATACGTCGGCCTTTAAACCGGACATCGGCGTCCATGACGTCCCATTTGTCGGTTTCAAAGCGATCGTAAGGCAACACTTTATCCGCCGGCTGAACATTCTTCTCGCCTTTGCGCTGTTCAGACCGTTTCGACTGCTCAACGTCTTTCCCGGAATCCACGCCAATCAGCGGCCCAAGATCGGCCAGTCGTAACTGGCGCGATTCGACATCGCCTTCCAGTTTAGGGCGCGGTTTACCGGTGGTATAAGTGAGGGAGCCGTGGATATCACTGTCGCCAATGCGCCCGTTAAAACCGCGATAATCAAATACCGATGACTTTTCGGCGTCAATTTTCGCCACCAGTCGCCCATCGGTCTCAAACGGCGGCGTATCCGGCAGCAGCACGCCGGTTAAATCATATAAATCGCCCAGTGAATCGCCAGAGAATTTAAGCCGCAGATCGACGCCGCCCATTTTCATCGGCTCGTTCACCACGCCGCTAAAAGCCACCCGCGTGTTGCCAGAGCGGAAATCGGCCTGCACAGGAAAAGGCGTACTTTCGCTGCGTAGCGCCAGCATACCGCCTATTTTGCCCGTACCGGTCAACGGTTCCCCGTTATAACGCCCCTGCGCTTTCAGGCCGAAGACATAGTCGCCCACGGTGGATTTGTCTGCTTTGCCTTTCGTTCCCGTCACTTCGCTGAACGGCAACGGTTTGCCTAACGGATCGATCAGAATAGTGATATCCGCCTTGCTGACCTTATCATCGATCGCGATTCGCCCCTGGTCGAAGAGAATATTATCCAGCCGGAAGGACCAGGCGGAAGGTTTAGCATTGGGGTCCGTATTCTTGTCTTGCGCGAGGTTAAAGGTCCAGTTATTGGTTTTCTCGGACAGACGAATAAGACGCGCGTCGGGTTTCACCAGTTTGATCCACGGCAGCCAGACGGTTTTGGTCAGGAGCGCCAGCGGAGCAAGCGTCGCCTCAACGCGTGGCAGATGTACCATCGTAACTTCCGGAATATCCGGCGGATTGCCGAGAATGACATCTTCCGCGTGAACATGCGGCCACGGTACCCAGCTTCGCCAGCCAGTCTCCTGTTTTTGGCGTTCCCACACCACGCCTAAATCGCCGCGAATAGCGAAAGGCCGGTTCAATTCGGTAGAGACTTTCTGGTTGATGGTCGGTTTGAGGCGGTTCCAGTCAAATGTTGCGATCAACAAAATCACTATGACGATCAACAACAAGAAAGTCCCTGTGATGGCGGCGGTTATTTTGCCTGCTTTAGTCATGTGTTATTTCCTCACTTCTTCCCTTGCCTGTCCTAAAGATAGTTCAGCCAGACGAAAAAGGAGGATGACCGCGCCTCGTAATACCACGTATTACGGGAACAGTCTGGCGTTACAGGGTCAGAATCACCTCTTCGAGCGATATCAGCGGCACGGGTCGAGAAAGAAAATAGCCCTGGGCGGCAAAGGCGGGCGAACGCTGCACATCACGCCACTCTTCCAGCGTCTCCACGCCCTCGACAATAACGCCGCGGCAGTAGCGGTTCATCAGTTGCAGCAGCAGAGTGAACAGGTTGCGTCCCTCCGCGGACTGACGCAGCATGACGAACAGCTCGCGCGCCACTTTAATGTAGTCATAACGCACTTCGCTCAGCGCTGAAAAATTGGCCATGCCTGTACCAAAATCATCCAGCCACAGCGGGCCGAACTCACACATCGAGGCGAAAGAGGAGTCTTTCGGCAAACGAATATGTTCCACCAGTTCGAAACGCAGCCAGGGTAAGCGCTCCATCGCTGCCAGAATGTCCGGCTGTCGTCGCATGGCAATCAGCGTAGGGCCGTCGACATTGACCGATGCCAATAAGTGATGGCGAGTGAAAAAATCCGCTTTTTGTTCAAGCTGATGAAGTTGTTCTTTCACTACGTCAATGCGGTGTCGAACCGCTAACTCCGCGAAATAACGATCCGGGGCAATACGTCTGGAAGGGTTATCAGGATGGGTGACGACAGTGAGAAGTTCAACCGCCATCAGACGGCCATTCGTCTGGTATATCGGCTGGTAAGTATAGGCACGCTCGCATTGCAGCCAATAGCGCCGTTCCTGCAAATTCTCTATACCTGCATCAGGAACGCGTAGCTGCTGGATAACCTGCTTTATCATCTCAGTTGTCCTGTTAATGGGAGTGTGACTGTCCGGACTCGTCAAAGGTTATCGGCGTTCAGGCAGAGAACTTTACCCTCGGTCCCTGGCAAAATAAAAACAGACCCCGAAACTTGTCAAAAATACGCACTTGCTCAAAAAAATAATGGACCGATGTTTTAATATTATTGACCACTAAACATCCACAGCGCACACTAACGCTAATTTTTACAGATCAGGTTCACGACTATGTCTAAAAAGATTGCCGTGATTGGCGAATGCATGATTGAGCTGTCGCAGAAAGGCGCTGATGTTCAGCGCGGCTTCGGCGGCGACACGCTGAATACCTCCGTTTATATTGCCCGTCAGGTCGATTCTGCCGCTCTGGCCGTTCACTATGTGACGGCGCTGGGTACCGACAGTTTCAGCCAACAGATGCTGGAGGCGTGGCAGCATGAAAATGTGGATACCTCGCTAACGCAGCGGATGGAAAATCGCCTGCCAGGCCTCTATTACATCGAAACCGATGATACTGGCGAGCGTACCTTCTACTACTGGCGTAACGAAGCGGCAGCGAAATTCTGGCTGGAGAGCGAGCAGTCAGCGGCTATCTGCGAGGCGCTGGCGACCTTCGATTATCTCTACCTGAGCGGCATTAGCCTCGCGATTTTAAGCCCGACCAGCCGTGATAAGCTGCTGTCTTTATTGCGTGAATGCCGGGCCAACGGCGGGAAAGTTATTTTTGATAATAACTATCGCCCGCGTTTATGGACAAGTCGCGAAGAAACGCAGCAGGTCTATCAAAAGATGCTGGAATGTACTGATATCGCCTTCCTGACACTGGACGATGAAGACGCGCTATGGGGTCAACAACCGGTGGAAAAGGTCATTGCCCGCACCCATGTGGCAGGCGTGCAGGAAGTGGTGGTAAAACGCGGGGCGGACTCTTGCCTGGTCTCGATTCAGGGCGAGGCGCTCATTGACGTTCCGGCAGTGAAACTGCCGAAAGAGAAAGTGATAGACACCACTGCCGCAGGCGACTCCTTCAGCGCCGGTTATCTGGCCGTTCGTTTGACGGGCGGCAGCGCGACGGATGCAGCGAAGCGCGGACACCTGACGGCCAGCACGGTGATTCAGTACCGTGGGGCCATTATTCCGCACGACGCGATGCCGCAGTAAGTCATTCGCTCTTGCCCGGTGGCGCTGCGCTTACCGGGCCGACAGGCGGCAGCTTACTGTGCCGCCGGTGTCTCCGTCACTTCCGGATGCGCCTCATCTGCTTCAACAGCGGCGGCAGTAGTCGGGATCATGATTTCATCCCACGTCGCCTTTAACGCCTTCATATTAAATTCCGGCTCGCCTTGCGGTTGCAGCAAAATTAATGCCATCTCCTGCGATAGCTGCTGACGTAGATTCTGATTGAGCATATCGACGGTCAGGCTGTTGAGGAAATTCTGGCGCAGCTTCTGATACTGCTCCGGCGCGATATCCACCACCTGATTCTGCAGCGAGCGCATACGCTGTCCAGTCAAAATGTCAGTATCGGTACGCGCGTAGGTCGCGAACAGCTTTTGCAATTCGAGATTTTTCTGCGCCACCAGCGCAGTAAACTCCTCTTCCGACAAACCTTTATCGCGTACTTTCGCCAGTTCATTCGCCACCAGACTCAAATTGGTATTGAGCTTATCATTAGGTGATTCAATGTTGATGGCGCACTGCGCGCGCAGAAACAGAACCCGGCAGTCAAACCCCAGACCAATATCTTTCGCGTTATTTTTAGTAAGCTCTTGCTGGATATGCCAGAACAGCGCTTCGCGCGCCAGATCCGCCTGCCAGTAGCGCAACAGCGCCACCGACTCGCGAATCGGTTGCCACGGCGTATCCCACATAATGGAGAGACGATCCTGGCGCACCGCATCGGTCATAATGCTCACTGATTCCGCCCGCAGCGGCGAAAGCGTCGGCACCGGGGCGGGCGTTTCGCGTTTACCTTTCAGCGTACCGAACGTTTTATTGATCTGCTCGGCGACGGAGCGCGCATCAATGTTGCCGACAACAATCAGCGTCATGGCATCCGGGGTGTACCATTTTTCATAGAAAGCCTGAATTTTGGCTGCGTCTACCGGCTGCTTTAACGGTTCCGCGGGATCGTGCCCCAATAACGCCGACCCTTTCAGCCGATAACGCCACCAGCCCTCTTTAGTATCTGCTGGCCACGTCGCAACCATATCTTCGCTGCTTAACGCATGATTCACCGTCTCTGGCGTAATGGTTAATTTACCGGAGACGTTAGCCAGATAGGTCAGCGCTTCTTTCAGCAGATCGTTACGGTTATTGGGTAAACTGAGGTTATAGAGCGTGGAATCATAAGAAACAATAACGGGCGGCATGGGACGTTTCGGATCAAACCCTTGCTGCCATAAAGAACGTGCCTGTGCGGCATCCAGACCACCGCTTTGCGTCAGCGCGATACGGGGAATCGCATGGCTGAACCCGCTCTGTTGCGTACTTTCGGTGAGCGAACCGGTATTAACCTGTAGACGAACTTCAATACGATCGCTGGGGCGCTGAGGCGTAGCCAACACTTGCCACTGTAACCCATTAGCCAGCGTCCCCTGTTGCCATGCCGGATCGGGCTGGAGCGCATCTGCCTGCACATAGCCGGCAGAGGCCAACATCAACAGACTGCCCGCTAAGAGTCGAATTTTTGTGCCCTGCATGTGAACCCCTGATCAACAATCCTGGTAATAAAAAGACAGCCCCGGCAGGGATGCCTGAATATGACGTAAAAACACTTCGTGTTAGACCGCGAGAACCTAAAAATGTCACGGAAGAAGTGAAATAATCCCTAAGCATCATGCTGTATGCTTTGGGCGCAGGGGTCAATTATGCGCAAACACCCGCAGTCCTGGAAGGGACTACGGGCATAAGTGGCGAGATTAGGAGGAAATTTCGTGCGTTTTGCCATCCGGCGCACGATTATTAAGCACATCGTCCAGCTTTTGGTGATCTAACTCTTTCACCCATTTGGCAACCACCACCGTCGCCACGCCGTTACCCACCAGGTTAGTCAGCGCGCGCGCTTCGGACATAAAGCGGTCGATACCAAGGATTAACGCCAGTCCCGCAACCGGTAAATGGCCCACGGCGGAGATAGTGGCCGCCAGCACAATAAAGCCGCTTCCGGTCACGCCTGCGGCGCCTTTTGACGAGAGCAGCAGCACGACCAGCAGCGTTATCTGGTGGAAGATATCCATATGGCTGTTGGTCGCCTGGGCGATAAACACCGCCGCCATCGTCAGGTAGATAGAGGTGCCATCGAGGTTGAACGAATACCCCGTCGGGATCACCAGCCCTACCACCGACTTACGGCACCCCAGTTTTTCCATCTTATCGAGCATACGCGGCAACGCTGACTCGGAAGAGGAGGTGCCGAGCACAATGAGTAATTCTTCCCGGATATAGCGAATAAATTTAAAAATGCTAAAGCCCGTTACCCGTGCAATCGTCCCCAGCACCACCACCACGAAGAGAATACAGGTGATATAGAAGCAGATAATGAGCTGCCCCAGTTGCACCAGAGAACCGACGCCGTATTTACCGATGGTGAAGGCCATCGCGCCGAATGCGCCAATCGGCGCCAGGCGCATGATCATATTGATGATGCCGAAAATGACCTGCGAAAAACTCTCAATCACATTGAAAATGAGCTGGCCTTTGCTGCCCAAACGGTGCAGCGCAAAACCAAACAACACCGCAAACAATAAGACCTGCAGAATGTTGCCGCTGGCAAACGCGCCGATCACGCTGCCCGGTATGACATCCATCAGGAAGGCAATAATGCCCTGCTCCTTGGCTTGTGCGGCATAAACGGCCACCGCCTGCGCATCCAGCGTTGCCGGATCGACGTTCATCCCGGCGCCAGGTTGCACAACGTTGACGATGATAAGACCGATAATCAGCGCAATCGTACTGACAATTTCAAAGTAAAGCAGCGCGACCGCGCCGGTACGGCCCACCGCCTTCATGCTTTCCATGCCTGCGATGCCCGTCACGACAGTACAGAAAATGACAGGAGCGATGATCATCTTAATGAGCTTAACGAACGCGTCGCCAAGCGGTTTCATTTGTGCGCCCAGTTCAGGATAGTAATGGCCAAGGAGAATACCAATGGCGATTGCTGTCAGGACCTGAAAATAAAGACTTTTGAACAGAGAGGTTTTCATAGGGTGTCCTTGAAGTAAAAACCACAGGTCTTGTAAGGTTATGAGTAACCTGCGGCCTTAAAATAACACCCACACAACATGACAGAAATGCGCCAGGATCATAATTGAAACAAAAATGTTAAAAAGTTTGAGCTGGCTCGCACAAGCGCGACCTTTTTTAACTTTTGTAATCAGGATTTTCGTGCGACAGATACCGTTCTTCAAAGATATCCGCGGGAACGGGCCGAGCAAACAGGAAGCCTTGCGCGACGTTGACTCCAGCCTGTTCCAGCCACGCGCGTTGCGCCTCGTTCTCCACGCCCTCGGCAATCAATTGTAAATTAAGACTGCGGGCCATCAGGATAATCGCCGTCACCATACTGTGATCATCTGGTAACCCATCGACAAACATTTTATCAATTTTAAGGATATCGACCGGTAGCGACTTCATATGCTGTAACTGGCGCAGCCCCGCGTAACCCATGCCAAAATCATCCAGTGCGATACGCACGCCAGCATTACGTAACGGACGTAAGATAGCGACGGCAGCGTGCGGATCGTCGATACGGCGGCTTTCAGTGACCTCAAGAATCAGCGTACCCGGTTGAATACGATAGCGGTTTAACAATTCCAGCAGCTCCGACACCATGCCAGGGTGCATGAGCTGTAATGCGGAAAGATTGACGGAGAGCGGCAATGTCACGCCGCGCTCCTGCCAGGCGGCAAGCTGGCGGCAGGACTCTTCCAGCACCCAATGGCCCACCGTGACCATCAGGCCGCAGGATTCAATGCGCTCAATCAGCCCATCTGGTAATTCCCAGCTACCGTCCGGCTGTTGCATACGTAACAAGGCTTCGGCGCTTAATACGTTGCCGCTGCGCATCTCGACCTGCGGCTGCAGCCAAATGGCAAACTGATGGTTATCCAGCGCGGTAAGGATATCGCTCTCTTCGGTAAGGCGCTGTTGAGCGGCCTCCATCTGCGCCGGGTCAAAGAACTGGATCTGATTTTTACCTTTTCGGCGCGCGGTAAAGGCGGCGGAGACGGCGCGACCATAGAGCTCTTCGGCGGTCAGATCGCCATAATACATCGCAATGCCAATACTGCAGCTTGGGCGCAGTTGAATACCCTGGATGGGCAGTCGTTCATTAATGATAGTGAGTATTTGCTGACCTAATGTAATGGCGTGCCACGGCTCTTTAACGCCGTGGGCGATAATGGCGAAGTCATACCCGCTGACCTGCGTAAGCACCATGCGCGGCGCCAGCACCGACTTCAGCTTCTCAACCAGCGTCAGTAATAGAATCTCCCGCTGCGTTTCTTGCAGCACGCCTGCCGTGTCACGCAACGTTTCGCACGTCACGATGATAAGCGCGGTGGTCTGTTGGCGGGTGATAACCTGTTCCAGCAGCGCCATTAAAAAGGCTTTATTGGGCAGCTCGGAAACCGGAAAACGCATCGCGTTGTCCGTTTGCTCCTCGCGTTGACGCTGCATAAGCTGCTGGTTGAGGTTATAGCTGCGCACCAGCATCCCAATTTCATCATCCTGATGCAGACGCGGCAACGCCAGCTGATGTCCGATCAGCTCCTGCTGCGGAATGTCGTTCAGCTCGCGGGCGATTTTGCGCAGCGGATGCACAATCAGGCGGTTTACGCACCAGGCGATGGCCACCGTCAGGATCAGCGATAGAAGTAAGTAAATGGTCACTAACGTAGAGAGCGCGCTCATGACGAACTTGTACATACGGTACGAATCCGCCTGCAATACAAGGTAGGCCAGCGGTTGCGGATTGGCGGGACGCTCCAGCGAATAAACCGGTAAAGAAATTTGTACCGGCAGTTCGAAGAGACGCGTCACCATAACCGGGACGGGGCGTTCAGGAATGAAGCGCTTACGCAACGCCTGGAACTGATTCGGCAATACCACATCGGCGCGACTCACCACGCCCGCAGGTTTAATACTTTCCAGAATGGTTTCCGCGCCGGGGAGATCCGCTTTTAGAATCGCGGAAGAAAGAGGTTCCCGAACAGATCGCGCGATACTTTCCAGTTGCGTAGCCGTGTTGTAGCGGTTCTGCTGTACCAGATGGAACAACAAAACGGTGCAAAAGACAAAAACAAACACCATGACAACGGCCGCAACCATTGCCATCTGTTTAATTGTTAACGAGCGGCTGACGCGCAAATTGACTCTCCCTGGATATCCCGGACTGCCGCCTGAGTATACCCGATTGCAGCGGCATTAAGAGAGGCTGTATCTGAAAAGGACTTTTCTGAATAACGGTTAATGATAGCGTCTGATGGCGCTGCGCTTCTCAGGCCTACGACGCCTGTCAATTCGTAGGCCTGACGCAATGATTACCAGTCAGCGTAAGGCACCAGAGGCTGCGGCGGTAAATCCATATCCCCCTGCCAGCCCGCCGCGGAATAACGGACATACAGCAGCAGATGACTGGGGGTATAATCTTTCGCCTGCTGAATATCGACAGCCGTACCCACAAACCAGTTGGCAGTGACCCGGCGTTCAATGAGCGCCCGCGCGGTATAGCCAAATCCCTGGCTGCTGCCGCCGCCGTTGGTCTGGTCACGCGCATCCTCCTGATAATCCGCCGGAATCAAATTCATCAGCGGATAACGCGGCATGGTACGGTTGCGGGAGTGCGACCAGGATACCGAGCCGCCTAGCTCCCACGACCAGTTTTCCGTACGCTGCCGCCACATCACCGGCACCGCAAACGACAGGTATTCCTGCGGGCTATAATAACCGCCCTGACCCAGTGAATAACCGCTCAAATCTTTGTCGTAATGCCAGATCATGTTATTCAGCCCGACGGTAACGCGGCGGTTATTCTCGTTAATCACCTTATAGTAATAACCGGTCATCCAGCGCACGCGCCAGTTATCTTCCACATTTTTACCGCTCAACTGGTCGCCGCTGAGCGACGCCCAGACACCGTTTGCTTCGCCTTTATCATAGCTGAGACTGACGCCGCCGCCGTTGGCCCGCACGCCGCCCCATTTGGTGCCGGTATTGCTGCTGGCGTCCTTTTGCCCGCCAAACGCCAGCAGCGAACTGGAGATCGGGCGACGATGCGCGTTCAGGGTATAACCCAACGGCCCGATATCGTCGCTATAGCTGACGCCGCCGACCACATCAACGACATTAAAGCCCATCGGCGTCGTGCCGATATCCCAGCGCCAGGTCTCATTCTGCCAGCCGACCGCCACGCTCGCGCCCGTATCGGCCTGGCTACGATGTCCGCTGCATTTCTCCAGCGTACAGGTACCCCAGTTATTATCGTATTTTCCGTCCGCATCCGTAGAGAAACGGCCAACATCCATATTCACCATATCAGTACGAAAGAACGCCCGTCCGTCCGACCAGGGCGCATCCACCTGAAGCATCGTGGTATGCGCCTTCAGATCGGAGTAACCGCCAGTCCCGCTCGATCCCCAATAATCGTGCGCCAACGTGACATTGAGATCCTGCTGACGGTACAACTCCGCCGCATCGCTACGCACGCCGCGTTTTAGCCAGTCATCTTTTTCATCATTGCGCGTCAGGCGGGTAAAGGTATCGTTATCCAGGGGACGAACCGGCGTAATCGCCGCGGCGACCATTGCCTCTTTGTAGGTCTCCAGCGCCCGCTGCGGCTCGCCCGTTTGCGCCTGAAAAGCGGCGGCGTCACGCAATACCATTGCGCTTTCCATTGATGGCGGCTGTGCTTTTGCCTGCGGCGTAATGCGGTTAAAGGTCCGCGCCGCCGCCGTGATATCGCCAAGCTGGAGCTGCGCCAGCGCGACGCGGCGCTGCATGTTAAGAGAGGTGATTTGCGACGCAGGCAGCGCCGCCAGTTGAGCGCGCGCCGCGGCGTTATCGCCCTGTGCGATGTCGATTTCCAACCGCCCCAGCATGGCATCGACATTACCCGGTTCCCGCGCCAGAACGGCGTCATAAGCGGCGCGGGCCGCCGCATTATCGCCACGCTGCTGCGCCCAGTCCGCCAACGTTAACGCAATGCGCGTAGAGGGCGGCTGCTGACGTAACAACGCTTCCGCTTCGCGTTCTTTGCCGCTATCGCGCAAGCGGTTAGCGCTTTCCAGCACCTGGTTACTTTGCAATCGGCCCGCCAGTTCCTGAATATTGCTGTTCCACTGGCTGGTCGGTAGGGTATTGAGATGCGCCAGCGCCGCCCGGTCCCGATCGCTGCCGGAAAGATAAAGCCCATAAGCATAGACCTGTTCCGGATCGTTTGGCTTCTGCTGCGCCAGAGAGCGCATTTGCGCATCGGCCTGGGCGTGCTGCCCGGCCTGCCACAGATCGCGTGACAGTCGGTACGTCACCCACACGCTCCCCGGATCTAATGCCAGCCGACGACGGTGCAGTTCTGCGGCCTGCGCCCATTTGCCCTCGCTTTCCAGCGTTTCCGCCTGCTGCGCCAGACGGTCATTTTCCAGACTGCGTTCGATATCGTCGATACTGCGCCGCTGGCTGGCGGAAAGAGAAGCGATAAACGCGGCGGCTTTTTGCGGCGACTGCTGGCGATAAAGATTCGCCAGCCCGCGTACAGCATTGGTATTACCGCTGTCCATACGCAGCGTCTGCTGATAATAACGTTCGGCGGCGGCATTATCTTTGCGCGCCATCGCCACATCCCCCAGCCCCAGCACCGCGTAGCTGTCGGTGTTATCCACCGCTCGCGCCTGCTGATAGAAACGCTCCGCCTGGGCCAGATTATTCGCTTTTAAGGCCGCGTCGCCCTGCTGAATTAACAGCCAGTAGCGATTGACCTTCAGCAGACTCTCCCACTTATCGCGGCTGCTGCTGTGCGGCGCCATCGCCAGCGCCTTTTCAAACTGCGCGACGGCGCGGGCGCGATCGCCACGCTGTGAGTATGCCTGCCCCAGCGCGCCGACCGCCTCGCTGTCGTCCTGCCGGGCGCTCACCGCCTGCTGCAATTGCGCAATGGCCTTACCGCCTTCTCCGGCATTAACCGCCGCGATGCCCTGCGAGCGCGCACGGAACGCCGGATCGGCTAACTGTTTTTGCTGCTCGCTAAGCTGGGCGCGGGCGGCAGACACGCTATCGCCTTCGCTAAACTGCGTCAGATAGTCTTGCAACGCTTTTACGCTGGCGTCGCTCACCGGGAGATCTTTTATCTGCTGGTACCAGATGGCGGAGGCCGCGCTGCGTCCCGTACTGGATTTCGCCATCTGTTTTAGCACCGCAAATCCCTCATCGCGCCGCCCGCTGGCGAACAACAGTTGCGCCAGCGCATTTTGCAGAGCGTTATTACCCGGACTGACGGCATTGATTTTCTGTAGCTGGTTAATCGCTTCGTGACGGCGGGCGGGCAATTTCGCCACGGTCGTCCAGTATTCGACCGCCAGTTCGCCCTCCGGCGGATAACCTTTAAACAGCTTGTCGTAGCTGGCGATCGCTTGTTCAGTATGGCCGGTCGTCGCCAGTAAACGCGCCTCCTGCAAAGACTGACGTCCTTGTGGCGTGGAGAGCAGCATCGCGGTGCGGGAAGATTGATACGCCGTCGACTCCGGCGCCAGTTGCGCCAGCCGGTCAAGTAGCTTCTGCGCCCCGTCGCTGTCCCCCTGGCGCAACAGATAGCGGAAACGGGCGGCGATAACCTGTGGATCATTGGGGTCGATCAGCTCCAGGCGATAGAGCGACTGACGGACTAAGTCCTCACGGTGCGTGGCCTCGCCCAGCCGAACCTGCTCCAGCAACTGTTGCTGCGCGGAGGTCGCTGCGCCGGCAAGCGGTGTTATCGCCATACCAAGCGATAAACCCAACAATGCCCGAGAAACGCCCCTTTTGCCAGGTAAGGCGTTTCGACCGCCAGCCGGCAAAAAAGCGTGCATGAGACTTAACGTGAACTTACGCATTCCTGGCCCCAGTCAGGTAATAATTCACCTTTGACGGTGAAGCGAAAACGGTGCTGATCCCAGCCTTGGCCAAAGAGAGTCAGCACATAGTTGTAATAGGCATCGCTGCCAGGAAAATGGTCTGCGACCCGCTGTCGCTGCACGGCCTGGGCGTCGCGATTTTGCAGGAAAGGCAGTAAGGCGGCGGAAAACCCGACCGGCCCCGTCCCTTGCGCGTTCCCGCTGACGACATCCACTTTCTCCGGTGGAACGCCGTTTTTCATCGTTAACGTCGCCATCGGTTTAAATCGCGCCAGTAAACGCGCTTTTTGCGGATCGCCATCATGCATCATTCCCGCCCATAAATAGACGCGAATCGCATCGTAGCTACTGATCAGCGTCTTTTCCGCTTTCAACTGCCAGCCTTGCTTGCTTTCATAACGCACCCAGTCCGGCGAGAAACCTTTCGGCGCGGTTTCCAGCAAAAGCCGCAAATTGGTTTCCCGTAACGTCGACCACGGCGCGCCAAAACGGCTAAAGTATTGCGCCAACTGCGGCGGCAGATAGCTTGGGTTAAAACGCCAGCTATTCGCCTCGGCAAAGCCGATTTTGCCAGGTAGCAGCATTGAGCCCAGCCCCGGCACATTCACGACCTCTTCGCGGGCGATGCGTTTTAGCAACGCCGTGCCCACCTCGGTATAACGCGTCTCTTTCCACAGACGACCGGCCTCCAGCAGCGACCATGCCATCCAGATATCGCCGTCGGACGCGGAGTTGCTGTCCAGCACCGACCAGGTGTCGGGATTTTTTTGCCCCCACAGCCAGGCGGGCAGATGTTCGCGCAGCGATCCCTGCGCCAGATTGTTTTGCGTCCAGTTAAACAGTTGCGCGAACGCCGGTCGATCGTTCGCTGCCAGGGCAAAGAACATGGCGTAGCTTTGCCCTTCGGAGGTGGTAATTTTTCGCGCATCGCCCGGATCGATAACGCGTCCCTGCTGGCTAATGTAATCTTTCTTGAACTGTTCCCACGCAGGCCAGCTACAGGCCGCCTGCGCATTTATTGCCGTCAGCATGACGATCATCGTTATCCATCCGCGCAGCATAGTCATCATGCGTTACTCATGGTCAGGGTCGAGACGACGGCGACTGAGAATACGTAGCAGACGCCACAATACCCACGCCAGTAATACCACACTGAGGGCCGCCAGTACCGCCAGCAGCACCGGGTGATTCGCCAGCGCATACCACAGCCGCTCAAACCACGGCAGATGTCCGACGTAATAGATATCGCCAACGCGCAGACTGTGAACGCCGGACTCGCGGATCACCGCCACGGAACCAAACATCGCGGCGCGTTTACCGCTGTCGTTCACGGCGTCGTTCAGTAGCTGGTAGCCGCGCGGGCTGTCAGCCAGCAGAGCAATCACGCTGCGCTGATCATTAAACGGCGACTGGAAGCCCACCACCGCCGCCATCGGGCCGCTGGCGGTGACGGTGGACTGCGCATCCGCCGCGCGATCGGCCTCATCCGGCATAATCGACGGGAAAGCGGTCTGCCGCATCGGGGTTTTTACCCAGCTTTGTGTCGCCTGCACCAACAGATCGATACGCTTATCGTCTTTTAGCTTGCCCGGAATAGCGCCAATAATCAGCAGATCGGCGTCTTTGTCGGCTATCTGAGCGCTATCATCGGTGATGGTCAGATTAATTGCCGGGAAACCGGTCTGCCCGCCAATGGCGCCGACCGTATTCAGCAGCGTTTCCATTTGCGCTTCGGTTGGGGTCTTCGGCATCACCGCCAGCGTGTCAGACAAGTCGGCCATCCGGCTGAACGGGAAACCCGCATTGGCGAACGCGCGTAAATCCGGCATCGCGATAAAGTGGTAATATTTCGAAAAATCGATAGTGGAGTCATCCCCTATCACCACATGATTCGGTACCGGCTGGAAGGTAATACAGTTGTCCACCGACCCGCCCGGCATCGGGTTCATGTAGCGGAAGTCAAAACGTAGTTGGTTCATCGCCCCCAGTTTGAGCGCCGGAATAGACACATCCGTTTTACCATCCAGCAGTCCCTGAAGTACCGGCAGGCGCAACAGGAGTCGATTAGTTTCCTGCGTGCTGTTAAGACTAAAGGCTTGCAGGAACTGGTTATTCAGACTGATGTCCAGCCGTGAACTGTCTTTGGTCGGCGGCGAGGTATAACGGTAGTTGAGATCCATATCAATACCGTTGCTACGCAGCAAATAGAGGTCCGGCGGCAGATTCAAAGAAACGTTGATGGGCGCCGGCTCCAGCCCACTCGACTGGAGCTGCTCTTCATAGGTTTTCAGCTCGCCAAAAGTGACCGGGCGATCGGTACGCACCCAGTTCGGCGCATCATACGGTTTGCGCGCCAGCAGCGGTTTTACATCGTTGACCACCACGCTGGAACCACGGAAGAGAATATTCCCTTGCGCGATACCTTTTGCCGCCTGCAACAGGTCTTTATCATCACGGCCAAACACGACCAGCAACTTCACATACGGATTATCCGGATGGCTCATCATCTCGATAACCGGCGCGTTAACCGCAGGATGATCGCGCAGGAAATCGGGGCGTCGATCGTTGGTGGCGAACACGATCGCATTGCGATCCGGCAGGTGATTATACAACACCGGGAAGCGCTGACCGCGCCAGCCCGCCCGCGAGCCAAACCAGGACGCGACAATAGAAGCCGCCTGCTGCTGCGCCAGATCAGGCATATCAGCAAACACTATCGGCAACGTCACCGGACGGTTATCCCGCGGATCAAAAAACGGCACCGGGAAGTGGGACAGATCGTTATTCACCGCCAGCATGTTATAGGTCAGATCCAGGGCGCTATTTCGCCCGATGTCTAACCACAGAGTACTGCTGGCCGGGTTTTCACACACGTCGCGATAGTGGCCGACAAACTCCAGCCGCACCCGGTTAAAGTCGGTGATAAATAGCGGATTGATAGGTACCTGCGCCAGCGTCTTTTTCCCCAACTGCTCTTTTGTCACCGGCAGTACGCCCATCAGTTCATCATTGAGATAAACCTTGAGCTGCGACTGAACCGGCAGGAGCGACGGCGAGGGCGTATATTCCAGATTCAGCACCGCTTTCGACGCCACTTCATCGCTGCGCATACCAAATTCAATGCCGCCGTTAGGGTTAACGCCACGCAGCGCCATACTGCCCGGCGGCGGCGCGATTTGCGCAAAGGTCAGCTTGACCTCGCGCGAAGGCGCGGTTTGCGCCACGACGGGCGCCTCAGTTGCGGGCGACGGCGCAGGCTCGGTGGGTTCAGCATTTATCAATGGCGGCGTAGCAGGCGCCGCCGCCGTCATGAAAGCAGGAAACGCGCTTAATCCTATTACCGCCGCACACATCCAGGACAATTTTCTTTTCATCGCATTATCATCATTGTTGAGCCTGAGCCATAACCCGATCCGACGGCTGTATCGCCGCTTGCCGCTCCGGGCGACGCGGAATAAACGATACAATCCAGGCAATTAACGCCGTCAACGATCGGAAAATTACTTTTACTGAAGGCGGCGCGAACTCCGCGAGGTGGCGATATCCGCGGAAGCCCAGCTTCAGAATATCCAGCAAGCTTTCCAGCGGTTTATCTTCCGGGAAGCTATCTTGCCAAAGCGCCCACGTATCGGCGCGCGCGAAGGTACACTGCACAAAATCAATATGTTGTTTGGTGGTGAGCGGCATCAGTTGTAGCCCGACCTCATTGCCCGTTACGCGCACCACCTGCGTTGGAAAGACATATTCCTGCTGCCCGCGTTTAAGCAACAGATTCACTTTCTGCCCTTCCAGCACCTGCGCCTGACCGTTGATCTTGATGCCTAACCCGCCGTCGGAGAAGTCATGTACGGTACAGGAGAACAAATGTCCATCTTCGCGGGCGATGGCCCCCGGCATGGCAATCTCGACCCGATGCGCGCGCCTGACCTGTTTACTCTCTACCGAAACCGCAACCGCGCCGCCGAGAATGACCAGGTTATAGAAGACCCACACCAGGCTAACGATGACGGTCAGCGTTTCATTTTCCGGCCCGTAATAGTATCGCCATACGCCCGCCGCCACGCCGAGCAGGTTAAGCAAGACAAGGAAGATATACGGACGCGAGATTACCCAGTCGACGTACTTCTCCTCCACCAGCCCGCCTTTCGCCGTGACGTTAAATTTCCCTTTGTGCGGATTGATCAACGCGACCAGAGTCGGCGGTGCGATATACCATGCCAGTACCGTTTCATAGATTTCACTCCAGAAAGAGTGACGATACTTGCCCTGAATCTTCGAGTTAGTCAGGCTGGCGTGGACCATGTGCGGTATCACAAATAGCGCAATCATCAACGCAGGCGCATAAATGATATAGGCGTGCAGCAGCAGAAAAGCCAGCGGCGCGGTCAGAAAGATCAGGCGCGGAATGCCGGACAAGAAATGGAACATCGCGTTGAGGTAGCACAGCCGCTGCGCCAGTTTTAAGCCTTTACCAAACAGAGGGTTATCGAGGCGGAAAATTTGCACCATGCCCCGCGCCCAACGAATACGCTGCCCGATATGCGCCGACAGGCTTTCCGTCGCCAGCCCCGCCGCCTGCGGAATGCGCATATACGCTGAGGTATAACCTCGCCGGTGCAGCCGGAGCGAAGTATGCGCATCTTCCGTCACCGTCTCAACGGCGATACCGCCAATCTCATCCAGCGGCTTACGGCGAATCACCGCGCACGATCCGCAAAAGAAAGTGGCGTCCCACATATCGTTACCGTCCTGCACCAGTCCGTAAAACAGCGTGCCTTCGTTAGGCGTTTTACGAAAACGTCCCAGGTTGCGCTCAAACGGGTCCGGGGAGAAGAAATGATGCGGCGTCTGCATCATCGCCAGCTGTTTTTCTTTCAGGAACCAGCCCATTGTCATTTGCAGAAACGAGCGTGTCGGCACATGGTCGCAATCGAAGATCGCCACAAACTCGCCTTTCGCGTGTTTTAGCGCATTGTTGATGTTGCCGGCTTTGGCATGTTCGTGCGTGGCGCGGGCAATGTAATGCACGCCAACATGCCGGGCAAACTGACGAAATGATTCGCGCCCGCCGTCATCAAGGATCCAGATATTCAGCTTGTCCTTCGGCCAGTCAATGCCAAGCGAAGCGTAAATGGTATTTTTGACCACATTAAGGTCTTCGTTATAGGTCGGTACAAAAATATCCACCGTCGGCCACTGCGACATCTCTTTCGGCAACGGCACCGGTTGACGATTTAACGGCCACACCACCTGGAAGTACCCCAGCACCAGCACAATCCAGGCGTAGGTTTCCGCAAACAGCAGAATCAGCCCGCACACCAGACTGACCGGGTCGTCCCAATTTAGCGTCGAGGTATAGCGCCACCAGATATAACGACAGGAGACCGTTAACGACAGCACGATGAGCATCAGCGCGGAAAAGCGTCCCGGCATACGTCGTACCAACAGCGCAACGCCCCACAGCAACAGCAGAAAGATAAATTGCGATAGCGGGTTAAATGGCTGCGTAATACAGATCAGCGCCAGTATCAGTGAAAAGGTCACGATAACGCCCAGAATAAAACGCCGGGCGCCGTTGCTAAGATGTCCCAGCTCTTTTTCCTTTTCCAGATGCGTTGTCTTTTGGCGCACCCGTTCCGGTAAGGTATCCATCCATTGATGGTAACGTCCACGAACGTCCTTCAGGCGCGCAAATGACCGCCAGCGCGGTTCATGACGTTCTTTAGCCGACGAGATCATCACCAGCCAGAGGGTCTGAATGAGGTAGCGGGCCGGGTCCAGCGGGCGCGGGCGGGCGGCGTTAATATGCGGGTAAAGCGCTTTATGCCCGTCGCGAATACGCTGCCAGCGCGGATGCTCAAGCGGAAACACTATCCACGCCAGAATCATCCACAGGCAGCCGAGCGCTGCGCTAAACGGCGACGCGCCGTGGCGGCGGTAACCCTGATAGCGCTCGCTCAAACGCGCGCTAACCGGCGGGATAAGCAGCCACCGGGAAAGGGCGCTCATCGCAGGCTCCCGGCGGACGTTTTGTCGCCCGCATCATGCAGCAGGCACCAGTTCGCCAGCGTTAACACCTCTTCGGCAGCTAACGAATCGCTGCGATATTCGCCTAACGGCTGTTTCGACGCCATGCACTCCGCCATCGCCTCATCGCGATGGATCACAATGGGCAGCAACCGGCGCTGGCTTTGCAGCCAGACCTGGTACAGATCGTCCTGTAACTGACTGCCAATGCGTAAGTCATTGATCAGAATATGCGCTCCGGCAGGCAACGCCTGCTGATGAAGGCGAATATGGCAGTTAGCGTCAACCTGGGCTATCGCCAGCGTATGGTCGCAGAGGCTCACCAGCTGCCCTGTCAGCGGTGACGCGCCGTAGGGCAAGTCCAGTAAAATCCAGCTATAACGCCCGCTCGCTTTCAGCGCCTGGATAGCCGATCCGATCTCTCCCAGCGTCTCCTGCCAGGACTGCGGATTTTCCCGCTCTTGCGCGGTGAGCTGTCCAAACGGCAGTAGATCAAGCTGCGAGGTATAACGTAATCCGGCATCGCGCCAGTCCTGGCCGTCCAGCAACGATCGCGCCCAACCGCCCTGATGGACGAAGTCGACGTTAAACGACATGCGCAGCAGGTTATCGGGGCTGGCGTCAATCACCAGGACATTTTCCCCTAAGATTTGTAACGCCCAGGCGAGTGCTGCGGTGAGAGATGTGGTTCCCACCCCGCCGCGCACGCCCTGCAGTCCCAGAATCGCCATTCATGGCTTCCTTAATGAATGTGGTTGCGCAAATTCAGCCAGGAGCGGCCATCTTTTAATCGCCGCCGCCAACTGTTCGCGTTGGGAAATATCGGTGTAATCTATTTCGGGTAGTGAAAACGCCTGGCTTAATGCCAGAAAATCATTTTGAAAAGTGTAGCCCAACGTTGGATCGGACTGAGCGCCAGGTTCATTGTTATACATTCTGGTTGCTCCTTTTTAAATATTTCTCACTGGCAGCATTACGCCCCGTCGTCAATACGGGAGAACGCACATTTTTCATCTTTCCGTGACATCATTTATAATGTGTAAAAATGCAAAGCGCAGAGTTACAGGGCATCCTGCCGGACAAATTGATTCACATGCTAAATCTGATGCGTTTTAATTTCAATGTTAGGTTTATTTCTGTGCTTTCGCTAGTAAACTGATAAACAGTTAAAATAGTGACATGAGGGACACTGTGGACCCCGTATTTTCTCTCGGCATCTCATCATTATGGGATGAACTGCGCCATATGCCAACCGGCGGCGTCTGGTGGGTTAACGCCGATCGCCAGCAAGATGCCATCAGCCTGGTGAATCAAACGATTGCGTCACAAACGGAGAATGCAAATGTCGCCGTCATCGGCATGGAAGGCGATCCTGGCAAAGTAATCAAATTAGATGAATCTCACGGTCCGGAGAAAATCCGCTTATTTACCATGCCGGATTCAGAAAAAGGGCTATACTCTTTGCCCCACGATTTGCTTTGTTCTGTTAACCCGACGCATTACTTTTTCATTCTTATTTGTGCAAATAACACGTGGCGGAATATAACGTCAGAAAGCCTGCATAAATGGCTGGAAAAAATGAATAAATGGACTCGTTTTCATCACTGTTCATTGTTGGTTATTAACCCTTGTAATAATAGCGATAAACAGTCCTCGTTGTTGATGGGCGAGTATCGCTCACTTTTCGGCCTCGCCAGTTTACGTTTTCAGGGCGACCAACATTTGTTCGATATTGCCTTCTGGTGTAACGAAAAAGGCGTCAGCGCCCGACAGCAGTTATTGCTGTGTCAGCAGGACGAACGCTGGACGCTATCCCATCAGGAGGAGACGGCAATTCAGCCGCGTAGCGATGAAAAACGCATTCTTAGCCACGTCGCCGTCCTTGAAGGCGCGCCGCCGCTCTCGGAACACTGGACGCTTTTCGACAATAACGAAGCGCTATTCAACGACGCGCGCACGGCGCAGGCCGCGACAATTATTTTTTCGCTTACACAGAACAACCAAATCGAGCCGCTTGCTCGTCGCATTCATACTTTGCGACGCCAGCGGGGAAGCGCGCTGAAAATTGTCGTGCGCGAAAATATCGCCAGTTTGCGCGCCACCGATGAGCGCCTGCTGCTGGGCTGCGGCGCGAATATGATCATTCCCTGGAACGCCCCGCTTTCACGCTGCCTGACGCTTATTGAAAGCGTGCAGGGACAGCAGTTCAGCCGTTACGTACCGGAAGACATCACCACGCTACTGTCAATGACGCAGCCGTTGAAACTGCGCGGTTTTCAGCCGTGGGATATCTTCTGCGATGCCATCCATACGATGATGAGCAACACCCTGCTCCCCGCCGACGGGAAAGGCGTTCTGGTCGCGCTGCGCCCGGTGCCGGGCATTCGGGTTGAGCAGGCGTTAACATTATGTCGGCCAAGCCGAACCGGCGATATTATGACCATCGGCGGCAACCGTCTGGTGCTGTTTTTATCATTCTGCCGGGTCAACGATCTGGATACCGCGTTAAACCATATTTTCCCTTTGCCGACGGGCGATATTTTCTCTAATCGTATGGTCTGGTTCGAAGATAAACAAATCAGCGCCGAGCTGGTGCAGATGCGCTTATTGTCGCCGGAACTGTGGGGAACGCCGCTACCGCTGGCAAAACGCGCCGACCCGGTAATAAATGCCGAACACGATGGCCGCATCTGGCGTCGTATTCCTGAACCCCTGCGATTGCTCGACGACACCGCGGAGCGTGCATCATGATGACCATCAGCGATATCGTGCAAATTATTCTTTTTTGCGCGCTGATTTTCTTTCCGCTGGGGTATCTGGCGCGTCATTCGCTACGCCGTATCAGTGATACAACCCGGCTGCTATTTGCCAAACCTCGTTATGTAAAACCAGCCGGAACTCTGCGCCGCGCTACGAAAGTCAAGGCAGACAAAAAATGACTCAGCATACTCAAACTCCTTCAATGCCTTCTCCGCTCTGGCAGTACTGGCGCGGTCTTTCCGGCTGGAACTTCTATTTTCTGGTCAAGTTTGGCCTGCTGTGGGCAGGCTATCTGAATTTTCATCCTTTACTGAATTTGGTATTCATGGCGTTTCTGCTCATGCCAATACCAAAGTATCGCCTTCACCGGTTGCGCCACTGGATTGCCATTCCCGTCGGCTTCGCGCTGTTCTGGCATGATACCTGGCTGCCCGGCCCGCAAAGCATTATGAGCCAGGGGACGCAGGTGGCGGAATTCAGCTCCGGTTATCTGCTCGATCTGATCGCCCGTTTTATTAACTGGCAAATGATCGGCGCCATCTTCGTACTGCTGGTTGCCTGGCTTTTTTTATCACAGTGGATTCGGGTCACGGTGTTTGTGGTCGCCATCATGGTATGGCTGAATGTCCTGACATTAACCGGCCCGGTTTTTACGCTGTGGCCGGCAGGCCAGCCAACCGATACGGTGACGACGACTGGCGGTAATGCGGCCGCTACCGTCGCGACAGCGGGCGATAAGCCGGTCATCGGCGATATGCCTGCGCAAACCGCGCCGCCGACGACCGCGAATCTGAACGCCTGGTTGAACACCTTCTATGCCGCGGAAGAAAAGCGGAAAACGACGTTCCCGGCGCAGCTTCCGCCTGATGCGCAGCCGTTCGACCTATTGGTCATCAATATTTGTTCGCTCTCCTGGTCGGATGTCGAAGCGGCAGGCTTGATGTCACATCCGCTATGGTCGCACTTTGACATTTTGTTTAAACACTTTAATTCCGGTACGTCTTACAGCGGCCCGGCGGCCATTCGTCTGCTGCGCGCCAGCTGCGGTCAACCATCGCATACCCGACTTTATCAACCAGCCGATAATGAATGTTATCTGTTTGATAATCTGGCGAAACTGGGCTTTACTCAGCATCTGATGATGGATCATAACGGTGAATTTGGCGGCTTCCTGAAAGAAGTTCGCGAAAACGGCGGTATGCAGAGCGAACTGATGAACCAGTCCGGCCTGCCAACCGCCCTGCTGTCATTCGACGGCTCGCCGGTATATGACGATCTGGCGGTCCTGAACCGCTGGTTAACAGGGGAAGAACGTGAAGCCAATTCCCGTTCCGCGACGTTCTTTAACCTGCTGCCGCTGCACGATGGCAACCATTTCCCCGGCGTCAGCAAAACGGCGGATTATAAAATCCGCGCGCAGAAACTGTTCGATGAACTGGACGCCTTCTTTACCGAACTGGAGAAATCCGGGCGTAAGGTGATGGTAGTCGTCGTACCGGAGCACGGCGGCGCGCTGAAGGGCGACAGAATGCAGATCTCAGGCCTGCGCGATATTCCCAGCCCCTCCATCACTAACGTCCCGGCGGGCGTGAAATTTTTTGGCATGAAAGCCCCGCATGAGGGCGCGCCGATTGATATTAACCAGCCGAGCAGCTACCTGGCTATTTCCGAACTGGTCGTACGCGCCGTGGACGGTAAGCTCTTTACCGAAGACAGTGTGAACTGGAACAAGCTGACCAGCAATCTGCCGCAAACCGCGCCGGTTTCAGAAAACGCTAATGCGGTGGTGATTCAGTACCAGGGTAAGCCCTACGTTCGTCTGAATGGCGGCGACTGGGTGCCTTACCCGCAGTAAACCGAAAAAGGCCGCAAGGTTTCCCCTGCGGCCTGGTTCGGGCGCATGTTGCCATTACGGCGGACAGACGCTCAAAACGCGTTACTTCCTGTCACGTAGCCAGTTGACGATCACACTGGCGATAATGCCAGCAATGATCGGCGCCGCCAGATCGTGCCAGAAGGCCACGCCCAACTGCGTAAGCGTCATATAGCCGCCTTGTTGCAATGGCAACCGTTCGCGGCTATCCTTGATGTGTTGAGGTTCAAGTTAGCCCCCGTCAGGTTGCCAGGTTTATACCAGTCAACGTGCGGGGGTTTTCTCTATCCAGCAACCTATGCCGCCGGGGATCAAGCCCCCGCAACATTGCGCCTCACCGGGTAAACCCGGCTTGCTGCTGATATTACGGCAAAATCCCCGTCCCGGCACGGCGCTAACGTGCAATCTGCGTGACGCTTCGCAGACGATTACTTTTATTTGCCAGAATACATTCAGCATTTCTGAGGCTGGCAGTCAGCCGCTCAATTCTGTAAATTATGCCTCCTCGCGGCCAGTCCCGGTGATACCGAAACCCTCGTTCAGCATCCTGCGTCTATGACATATTCGCCTGTTGCGCCAGAGGAATGGCTAAAAGCAGGTATTACCGACGAACTTATCCGTCTTTCAGCGGGACCTGAAGATCCCGACGATATTATTCATGACCTTGAACGCGCCAGCAGAAAAGCAGCATTCTGACGATTGCTCGGCGAACCGCTGTCACCGGTTTGCCGCATCGGGTATCAAGGCACTATAGCCTGGTTATAGGCAGCATTCTTTATGAAAGAGCTGCGTATATTTTGGGCAGGGGGCTCTATGCAGGACGACACATTACCATTAAATAACAGTAACGCTACGACCACACCGCTTTCAACGAGATTACCGTTTACAAAATATGATTTTGGCTGGGTGCTCTTGTGTATCGGTATGGCGATCGGCGCCGGTACCGTCTTAATGCCAGTGCAAATCGGTCTCAAGGGGATCTGGGTATTTATTACCGCTTTTATCATCGCCTATCCCGCTACCTATATTGTGCAGGATATTTATCTAAAAACGTTATCTGAAAGCGAAACCTGTGACGATTATACGGATATTATCAGTCACTATCTTGGCAAAAACTGGGGCATTTTTCTCGGTGTAATCTATTTTCTTATGATTATCCACGGGGTGTTTATTTATTCCCTGTCGGTGGTGTTTGATAGCGCCTCCTATATCAAAACCTTCGGCCTTACTGAGGCCGATCTTTCGCAGTCTATTATCTATAAAGTCGCGATTTTCGCCGTGCTGGTGGCGATTGCCTCCGGCGGGGAAAAGTTATTATTTAAAATTTCCGGCCCGATGGTGGTGGTAAAAGTCGGGATCATTCTGATATTCGGTTTCGCTATGATCCCACACTGGAATCTTGATAATATTTCCGCCTTTCCCGCCGCATCGGTTTTCTTTCGCGACGTACTGCTCACTATCCCATTTTGCTTCTTTTCTGCGGTCTTCATTCAGGTGCTAAACCCAATGAACATCGCCTATCGTAAGCGCGAACCTGACCGTGTGCTGGCCACCCGGATGGCGATTCGCACGCATCGCATTAGCTATATTACGCTGATTGCCATTATTCTCTTTTTCTCGTTCTCGTTTACCTTTTCGATTAGCCATGAAGAGGCGGTATCAGCGTTCGAGCAGAATATTTCCGCCCTTGCACTGGCAGCTCAGGTAATCCCTGGCCATATCATCCACATTACCTCTACCATCCTCAATATTTTTGCCGTACTTACCGCGTTCTTTGGTATTTATTTAGGTTTTCACGAAGCGCTTAAAGGTATTGTACTGAATGTATTGAGTCGTATTATGGATGTCAAAAACGTCAACCCACTGTTACTGACATCTGGAATCTGTGTCTTTATCGTGGTTACTCTGGTTATTTGGGTTTCGTTTCGCGTCTCAGTATTGGTCTTTTTCCAGTTAGGCAGTCCGCTTTATGGCATTGTCGCGTGTATTATTCCCTTTTTCCTGATTTATAAAGTAGCGCAACTGGAAAAATTACGCGGCCTGAAAACCTGGCTTATTCTGTTATATGGAATATTGTTGTGCCTGTCGCCGTTATTAAAATTGATTGAATAAGTCGTACCGGAGAGCCATGCCCGGTGGCGCTACGCTTACCAGGCCTACAGGTACGGTGTAGGCTTGATAAGGCGCAGCCGCCATCCGGCATAAAACGCAATTAACTCAGCGGTTTCTGCGGATTTTCATCCTGATCGACGGCAAAGCAGGCCACCAACTGGCCGTCGTACTCTTTAAGCTGCGGCTGTAACTGCGTACAGGGTCCGAAGCGACGGCTGCAGCGAGCGTTGAAGGCGCAGCCCGGCGGCGGGTTCAGCGGACTCGGCAACTCGCCGGTCAGCTTAATCCGCTCACGGCGATCGTCCGGATTCAGCCGCGGCGTGGCGGAGAGTAACGCCTGGGTATAGGGATGACGTGGATTGTTAAAAATCTGCTCTTTGGTCCCTTTCTCCACGCAGCGGCCTAAGTACATGACCATCACTTCATCGGCGATGTGTTCCACCACCGACAGGTCGTGCGAGATAAAGACATAAGACAGCCCCATATCCTGTTGCAAATCCATCATCAGGTTCAGCACCTGGGCGCGCACCGACACGTCGAGCGCGGAGACCGGTTCGTCGGCAATCACTACGTCCGGATCAAGCATCAGACCGCGGGCGATAGCGATACGCTGACGCTGGCCGCCGGAGAACATATGCGGATAGCGGTCGTAGTGCTCGGTTTTCAGCCCCACCTTCGCCATCATCGCCAGCGCTTTTTCACGACGCTGCGCTTTACTCAGGCTGGTATTGATCAACAACGGCTCTTCCAGAATTTGCCCCACTTTCTTGCGTGGGTTCAGGGAACCGTAGGGGTTCTGAAACACAATCTGAATTTTCTGCCGCCGTAGTTTCTGCGCGTGCGGATCGTGTTTGAGCAGATCCTGCCCCTGGTAATAAAGCTCGCCGCCGGTTGGCGTTTCAATCATCGTCAGCAGGCGACCCAGTGTGGATTTTCCACAACCGGACTCCCCCACTACGGCCAGCGTTTTACCGCGTTCGAGATTAAACGACACGCCGTCCAGCGCTTTTACCAGCCGTTCCGGAGAAAAGATCCCCTTCTTCACCGGATAGTGTTTTTTCAGGTCGATAGCCCGCAACAGCGGCTGTTGCAAGGTGGCCTCATGCGTGCTCATAGTGTGGGCCTCCCGGCATCATCGAGTGGGTAATGACATTTTGACTGACGTCCATCGTCCAGTTGGTTGAGAGCAGGTTCTTCCGCACGACATCTGTCCGTGGCGTAGGGGCAGCGCGGGTTAAGCAGACAACCCGTCGGTCGGTCATATTTCCCCGGCACCACGCCCGGCAGCGACGCCAGACGCGCTTTATCTTGCGCAAACTCTGGTAACGCACGTAGCAATGCCTGGGTATACGGATGACGCGGCGCGCGGAAAATATCCTGCGCAGCGCCGGTTTCGACGACCTGCCCGGCGTACATGACGATAATTTTGTGCGCCGCTTCCGCCACCAGCGCCAGGTCATGGGTAATCAGCACCAGCGCCATGTTCTCTTTTTGCTGCAACTCCAGCAGCAGCTCAATGATTTGCGCCTGAATGGTCACATCCAGCGCCGTGGTCGGTTCATCAGCAATTAACAGCTTTGGTCGACAGGCTATGGCCATCGCAATCATCACGCGCTGACTCATGCCGCCAGAAAGCTGGTGCGGATAGACATCCAGACGAGAAGCCGGATCGGGAATACCCACCTGGTTCAACAGGTCAATCGCTCGCTGACGACGGGTTTTCTTGTTCCCGCCCTGATGTACCTTGATGGCTTCCATAATCTGAAAGCCAACGGTATAGCAAGGATTGAGGCTGGTCATCGGGTCCTGGAAAATCATCGCCACTTCAGCGCCCACCAGGTTGCGACGTTCCTTCTCGGAAATGCGCTTCAGATCCTGTCCGTTAAAGAGCAGGTTTTCCGCCATCACGCGGCCTGGGTAATCGATAAGCCCCATAATCGCCAGCGAGCTGACGGATTTGCCGGAACCAGACTCGCCGACAATACCGACCACCTCACCCTGCTTCACGCTGTAGCTAATGCGGTCGACGGCTTTGAACGGTGTCCCTTCGTCGCCGAAGTGCACCGATAATTGATCTACATTTAATAACGCCATCTCGAACCTCTTACTGCTTCAGTTTGGGATCGAGCGCGTCACGCAGACCGTCACCCATCAGGTTAAATGCCAGTACCGTCAGCAGAATCGCCAGCCCCGGGAAGGTCACGACCCACCAGGCGCTTTGCGCGAACTGCAATACGTCAGAGAGCATGGTGCCCCATTCGGGCGTTGGCGGCTGTGCGCCCATCCCCAGGAAGCCGAGGGCGGCCATATCGAGAATGGCGTTAGAGAAACCGAGCGATGCCTGAACGATCAGCGGCGCAAGGCAGTTCGGGAAAATATTGACGAACATCTGACGCATCGCGCCTGCGCCCGCCACGCGGGAGGCAGTCACATAATCGCGGTTCACCTCTACCAGAACCGCCGCACGGGTTAAGCGGACATAGTGCGGCAGCGCCACAAACGTCAACGCCAGCGCAGCGTTGCCGATGGAGGGGCCGAAGATCGCTACCAGCACCAGCGCCAGCAGCAGGCTCGGCAGGGCCAGCATAATATCGACCACGCGCATGATGATGTTATCGACCAGACCGCCGAAGTAGCCCGCGACCAGGCCGAGAATAATCCCCATTACCAGCGACAGGACGACCACCAGACAGCCGACCAGCAGTGACAAACGCGCGCCATACATCAGGCGCGAGAGGACATCGCGACCAACATCATCCGTTCCCAGAATATGCGCCCAACTGCCGCCTTCCTGCCAGACCGGCGGCGCCAGCAGCGCATCGCGGAACTGCTCTGCCGGGTTGTACGGCGCAATAAAGTTGGCAAACACCGCAATCAGGATCACGATGAGAACATACGCCAGCCCGACGACCGCGCCTTTATTGCGTTTGAAATAGTGCCAGAACTCCCGCAATGGCGTCATGGGCGCCGGTGCGGCATTAACATTATTTTCAGTAACCTGTGACATGATGGCCCCTTACTTCTTATGCCGAATACGCGGGTTCACCACGCCGTACAGCAGGTCTACCAGCAGGTTAACGAGAATAATCATCGTCGCTACCAGTAACACGCCGCCCTGCACTACCGGATAATCGCGGCGTTGCAGCGCATCGATCAGCCAGCGCCCCAGACCGGGCCACGAGAAGATAGTTTCTGTCAGAATCGCGCCCGCCAGCAGCGTCCCGACCTGCAGGCCGATCACGGTAACGACTGGCAGCATGGCGTTACGCAGAGCATGGACGATAATGACGCGCATCCTGGTCAACCCTTTGGCGCGTGCGGTACGGATGTAATCCTCCCCCAGCACTTCCAGCATCGACGAACGGGTCATACGCACAATGACGGCCAGCGGGATTGTGCCGAGCACCATCGCAGGCAGGATCATATGCACCAGCGCATCAATAAAGTTACCCTCTTCGCCCCAGATAGCGGTGTCGATCAGCATAAAGCCCGTCAACGGATTGGTATCATCAAGGAACACCATATCGCTCACGCGCCCGGAAACCGGCGTCAGGTTCCAGTGGACGGAGACCAGCATGATCAGCATCATGCCCCACCAGAAGATAGGCATAGAGTAACCGGTCAGCGCCAGGCCAACGGCAGTGTGATCGAAGATAGAACCGCGCTTCACTGCGGCCAGCACGCCCACCGGAATCCCCACGGCGACGGCAAAAATCATGGCGCAGACGCCAAGTTCCAGCGTCGCTTTAAAGCGAGGTACGAACTCCTCCCACACGGGAATTCGGCTTTTCAGCGAGATGCCTAAATCGCCATGCATCACCCCCCAGATATAATGGAGGTACTGCTGCCACATCGGTTTATCAAGACCGAGTTCAGCCAGCAGTTGAGCATGACGCTCAGGGGAAATACCTCGCTCACCCGCCATGATCATCACCGGATCGCCGGGGATCATGTGGACAAAGGCAAAGGTGAGAAGGGTAATACCGATAAACGTCGGGATAACGAGTCCCAAACGTCGGAGAATGAACTGCAACATAACCCGAATTCTCTCTCATGACGCACGGCCTGGAACCGTGAGTCTGTATTGCTCACAAATCTTATCCCACGCAAACTGCATCGCGGATAAAGCATTACGCCGGATGGCGCTGCGCTTATCCGGCCTACACAACACCGGGGCGCAGCGCTCTTTTAATTATTCGACAGAGACGTTTTCGAAGTGATGTTTGCCTAATGGATCAACCACATAGCCTTTAACTTCTTTACGCACTGGCTCATAAACCGTGGAGTGAGCGATGATTAGCGCTGGCGCCTGGTCATGCATCACAACCTGGGCCTGTTTATAGAGCTCAATACGCTTGTTATGGTCGTCGGTCGCACGCGCAGGCTGAATCAGGTCTTCAAACGGCTTATAACACCATTTTGAATAGTTGGAGCCTTGCTGGGCGGCATCGCAGCTGAACAGCGTGGCGAAGAAGTTATCCGGATCGCCATTATCGCCGGTCCAGCCCATCATCACCGTCTGGTGCTCGCCATCTTTAGCGCGCTTGAGGTATTCGCCCCATTCATAGGTGACAATTTTGGCCTGAACGCCAATCTTCGCCCAGTCCGCCTGGATCATTTCCGCCATACGACGCGCATTCGGGTTATAGGGACGCTGTACCGGCATCGCCCACAGATCGATGGTGAAGCCTTTTTCCAGACCGGCTTCTTTCAGCAGCGCCTTCGCTTTTTCCGGATCGTAGCCGTAGTCTTTAATATCGTCGTTGTAGCCCCACATTGTCGGCGGGATCAGGTTTTTCGCCGCAACGCCCGCGCCCTGATAAACGGCTTTGATGATGGCCTCTTTATTCACGGCATAGGTCAACGCCTGGCGAACTTTGACATCATCCAGCGGTTTTTTCTGTACGTTATAGGAGAGATAACCCACGTTCAGACCAGCCTGCTCCATCAGGTTGATGTTTTTATCTTCTTTCATGCGCGCAATATCCGCCGGGTTCGGATACGGCATCACCTGACATTCGTTCTTCTGCAGCTTGGCGTAACGCACAGAGGCGTCAGGGGTGATGGAGAAGACCAGACGGTCGATCTGCGGCTTCGTGCCCCAGTAGCCGTCAAAAGCTTTGTAGAGAATGCGGGAATCTTTCTGATATTGCACCAGTTGGAACGGGCCAGTGCCGACCGGGTTCAGATCCACTTTTTCCGGCGTACCGGCTTTCAGCATGTTGTCAGCATATTCTTTGGAAAGAATAGAGGCGAAGTCCATGGCTAAATCGGCAAGGAACGGCGCTTCCGGACGCGTCAGCACAAACTGCACCGTGTGATCGTCTACCTTCTTCACTTCGCTAATCAGATCCGGCAGCCCCATGCCTTCAAAGTATTCATAGCTGCCGCCAGACACTTTATGGTACGGGTTCTGCTCGTTTTTCTGCCGGTCAAAAGAGAACACGACATCATCGGCGTTCAGCTCGCGCGTGGGTTTGAAATCCTTGCTGGATTGCCATTTCACCCCTTTACGTAGGTGGAACGTATAGGTTTTACCGTCTTCGCTGATATCCCACTTCTCAGCAAGACCCGGGATCACTTCCGTGGTGCCGGTTTTGAATTCAACCAGACGGTTATAGATAGGTACGGAGCTGGCATCATAGGTGGTGCCAGACGTAAAGAGCTGTGGGTTAAAGCCTTCCGGCGAGCCTTCTGAACAATAAACCAGGGTTTTGGCCTGCACGCTTGCTGCAACGGTCATGGCCACCAGGCTCAAACCAAGCTTCAGCATCCCTGACTTCTTCAAGGAAATACTCATTCTTCTGCTCCAATTGTGATGTATGTTGTTTTGCCCTTTGCAAAGGCTTTTACCGCCCGGCCTTTTTTGTTTTTTACCTGGTCAGGTCAGTAGTGAGAGGTGGGGATTCCGTTCGCATAATCGACTGAGTTGCAGTGCGGATTCTCCATAAAATGCCCCTCATTCCCTACAATCTGTCAATAGAATGTCAAAACGTCAATACAGGTAACCAGCTTTTACAACAACGGTGAGAATTAACAAACAAAGATTAAAAAAAGTTCAGAAGGGTATTTTCAGCAGGGAAATTTGTGCTATGGGCAGAAAGGCAGAGTTATTCACTTAATATTTTGCAACAGTTAGTGATTAACAATTAGCCATTAATTGAAAAATTTCTTTCGATATGTTGATTATCTGAGCGATTAATACCACTAACGCTAAAACGCACAGGCGAAAATGCTGAGGTTATCCATAAGCCGTGTGCAAAAAAGAGTTATACGGACATTGAAAAACACCATCGAATATGTCACAAAATTGTAAATAAGTAGGCCGTCGTGCGGCCTACCGCGATCACAAAAACTAACTTTTGACCCTGGCCTGCGTGCGCTTTTCGCTCCAGTTAAACAACGAGTTCACCAGAATCGCCGTCAACGTCCCCGCTGCCATGCCGTTGCCAAAGACCATCTGTACGCCCGCCGGGAAATTCTGATACAGGCCGGGAACCAGTATAGGTAGCATTCCCATGGCCAGCCCCATCGCCAGCGCGTAGGTTTTACCCGGCGTATGCAGTGGCTCACGCGCAATCATATCAATGCCGATAACCCCGATAATGCTGAAGACAATCACCGCCGTACCGCACACCACCGAACCTGGCAGACAGGTCGCCAGACGTACCAGCGGCGCGAATATGGCAATCAGGATTAACAATCCTCCGGCAGCCGCAGTCACGAAACGCGATTTCACATTAGTGGTGCGTACCACCCCAATATTTTCGCCGGAAGTGATAATTAAGGAGGTGCCAAAAATCCCCCCCAGCAGCGACATTACCGCATCACCACGAATGGTACGTGGAATCGCCTGTTGTACATTTTGCGTGGAATTGACTATTTCCGCGGTCGCAATCGTTTGCCCGGTTGCTTCAGCCATAGAGATGACCGCGTAAATCAGTAAAGGCAGCGAGGCGGAGAGATCAAAAATCGGCCAGCCGAACGGCAAAAGCTGTGGGAAACTAAACAGCGGCCCGTGACTAACACCGCTAAAATCGGTGCTGCCCAGCGCCATTCCCAGCAACGTTCCCGCTAAAAGGCCGAACATCACCGCCAGCTGGCGCAAAATACCGCTAAACGCCAGCGCGAAAATCAGCGTTATCAGGATAGTCCCCAGCGATAAAATGATACTGGTTGGATGAGCGAAGTCGGCGCTCCCTGGCTGGCCAATGATCAACCCGCCGTACAGGCGAATAAGGTTAATCGACACCATTAGCAGCATGATGCCGATGATAAAGGGGGGAAAATGGTGCAGGCAGCGGCGGAAAATCGGCAACGCGATAAAGTAGAACAGCGAGGTCAGAATTACGGCGCCAATCGCGGTCTGGATATTGGTCTGTAAAGCGATCGCAACGAAAATCGCAATCGGCGCGCCCCCCGGTACCATAATAAACGGCAAACGCGCGCCCACCCCTTTCACACCCAGGCTTTGCAAAATAGCGCCCAGACCGCACATCAGAAAGGTCGCGCTAAGTACCGAGGCGGTCACCGTATCGGTAAAGTGGAGCGCTTTGGCGATCAGAAAGACGGAGGTAATGGGGGTGGCGGCAACGACCAGCACATGCTGAAGCGCCAAAAGTAAGGTGGTTTGCCAGGGTAATGCATCGTTATCCGGCGTAGTAAGGCCAGGTTGCGGCATGATTAACTCCCATAAAACATCAAAAAAATAACCGCCAGCGCGGGCTGGCGGTCTGTATTATTTTAACCAACTAATGGCATCAGCGGCATAGCGATGCGCACGGAAGGCGCTGTTCTGTTTTCCAGGAATAATGCCTTTACTGAGGTGCTCCGGATATTCATTAAAGAACGGAATGATATATTCCCATACCGTTTCGCCTTCCGGAGTAACTTCAAACAGGCGGCCAAACGCCGATTCACAGATAAAGGTGTTGCCGTTCGCCAGCCGCTGCGCGCTCCCCATATACGGCGAGAAAAACGCCGGCGGGAAGATATCGCGATACTGCCAGGTAATCGCTTTGGTCTGCGGATCGAACTCCAGCACCGTGGAATGCGGCGAGGTGACGCCGGGACGCAGGTTGCCGTTATCGAAAACCAGAATCGACCCGTTCTCCATCTCAACCGGCGTGTGCTGCTGCGCTACGACTTCCGGCCCTGCATGCCAGATAACCTTCCCGCTCTCTTTATCCACGGCAATGACGCCGGAAGTGGTACGCAGGCTCATCAGCACCAAGCCATCACGGGTGACGGACAGGCCGTTAATCATCGGCCAGTGGCGGCGGTCGAAAATATCATGAATCGGGAAATCTTCCGGATTCAAATGCTCCCAGGCGCGCCATTCCCAGACCACTTCACCGTCGCGATTGACCTCTTTGACGACGTCGCTCTGAATGATGCCGTCCGGCGCATCGCGGCGCGGGTCGCCGCCGGTAACACGGGCGGCGATATCGGCAGGCAACGGCGACGCGGCGGTATACAGCAGATTACCGTTCGCCAACCATTGCGCATCATGGTGATGGTAAATATCTTCGTAATGCCAGACGATTTCGTTATCCGGCGTCACTTCGTAGAAGTCGCCGCCGTGCCAGAGATCCCACGCCTGATAGAGGTTCGCTGAAGTGCGGTGGCTGCCGTTATAACCCAGATTACCGTTCGGCAGCAGCACCGCATCACGCCCGGCGCGAACCGGAAGCTGCCACTGATGCGCGACTTCGCCCTGCTCGTCCACCAGGTAAACCCGCCCTTCGGCGGTTTGCGGCGCAAAAAGCGTATAGCCGCCAAAGCTCTTCGCATTATCAGCGTAGATAAGGCCCGCCGGACGGCGTCCAAGGGTGAAAGTCGAATCCTGAGTTAAGTGTGCCACATCGCCTCCTGAGGAATAAATTTGCGCCAAAATACCCCATTAAAACGTTTTAATGAAGAGTTTTTTACGATCCTCACCGAAAAAAAGCAAACGTTACCGTCTGGTAAATATGCTACCCTGTGCGCAAATTTTCGCAGGTCAGGAAGCAGATGGCTGTTCAAAATAAAAAACGAGCAAAGTTGATTGATGTTGCCCGCCATGCAGGCGTGTCGCCAGGGACGGTATCCAATGCCTTGCACAACACCCGCTTTGTTGAGCCGCAGACGCGACGGCGTATTGAAGAGGCCATTGTTGCGCTCAACTACACGCCGAATATTCGCGCCCGCCAGTTACGAACCGGCAAAACCAATACCATTGCCTTGCTCTCTTCGGTGCCGCTGGCGATTGCCTCCGGCGCATCACGACTGGGATTTATGATGGAGGTGGCGTTAACGTCCGCGATGATGGCGCTGGAAAAACAGCATGCGCTGATTCTGGTGCCGCCGGGGGCAAATCCACTGGATGCCGTCAGCTTTGACGCGGCGATCCTGATTGAGCCGGCGGAGAACGACCCGCAGCTCCAGGCGCTGGCGCAAGCGGGCATTCCCTGCGTCACCATTGGCCGCACGCCGGGCACCGACACGCCTGTGCCGTGGGTTGAGCTGCACTCGGCGGCAACAGCACAGCTTCTGCTCGCTCATCTGGAGGCCTCCGGCGCCAGCAAATGTGCGTTATTTGTCGGTAACACACGGCGAACATCAGTTCTGGAGAGCGAAGCGGCTTACCAGCGCTGGTGCGCGGGGCGCCAGGACCCCGTCGTCTACTCTCTCAATGAAAGCGAGGGTGAAAATGCCGGCTACCAGGCCGCGCAGCAGCTATTACAGGCGCATCCCGACGTTGACGGCGTGCTGGTGCTGATCGACACCTTTGCCAGCGGCGCGGTACGCGCTTTTCAGGAACAGGCAGTCGCTATCCCAGAGAGGATGCGCGTGGTCACCCGCTATGATGGTATCCGCGCGCGCGAATCGCTGCCGCCGCTGACGGCAGTGAATATGCATCTTGATGAGGTGGCCCGACAGGCAATCACGCTATTATTTGATTTGCTGGCGGGCAAGAAGGTCAGCCACAGCGACGGGATCATGCCTGAACTGGTGGTGCGAGCGTCAACCTGCCGGTGATAGAGGATGGCTCGCCCTGCGGGCCGTTGCTGACGCAACGTTTTCTCGCTTCGCTCGGGTCGAACCTCTTGCCCCCGGAGGTTCTCATCCTCGTCAGGCTTCAGATACAAAAAAACCCTGCTCGTTGAGCAGGGTTTCTGAATTTGGTCGGTGATAGAGGATTCGAACCTCCGACCCCTTCGTCCCGAACGAAGTGCGCTACCAGGCTGCGCCAATCACCGAATGCGGGCGCATCTTACTGCTCAGGCGCACGCCCGTCAATCCCTTAGTCGCAAAATACAATTCAATCGGCGAGAAAGTCGGCAGACAACCTACTTCGCGGCGACTTTCTGCGCATCGGGAATATGGCACCAGTTGTTGTTCTGGTTAATGCCGCCATCCGGCGATGTATACCCCAGGCAGCCCATTATCGTATCGTACAGCTCCACATGACGACGCGGCACTTTGATCTCCGCCTGTTGTTTCAGGTGAGCGAACATCTGCGCATGTTGCGGACTGGCAAGATATTTATCCGACATCCATACCAGCATCGGAACACGGAATTGCTCCGGCGGCGCCATATTGCGCGGCGTACCGTGCAAATGTTCGCGTTCGTTAATCGACTCGCCGTGGTCAGCCGCGTAGAACACAATCGCTTTTTTATCACGTAGCTGATCGAACACACTGGTAATAAAGTGATCCACATAGGTCACGGAGTTATCGTAAGAGTTGATCATCTGCGCTTTCGTGCAGCCGCTATCGACCCCAATACATTCGGGCTTCCACTGAGCGTAGCTGCGCGGATAACGTTGCGTATAGTTAAAATGCGACCCCTTAGTATGCAGGATAATCAGATGCTTACCCTCCGGGTTCTGGGCAAGCGAGTTCTGCATCTCATCAATCAACAGCATGTCATCAACCGTTTTACCACGGTTACGCGGCTCGGCGCCGATCTGCTCGCGGTAGGAGATATTATCCGCCATGGTATTGCTATAGAACCACATCTCGCTCTGCATGGCGTACAGATCGGAACTGAATCCGAGCTGTTTGAGAACGGCAAACACATTCTGCTCTTTTAAGGTACGCTGCGGGTTATTATCCGCCCCGCCTTCCCGTACAAACATACAGCGTAAAGAAAGCTTCGTCGCGGTATCGCAAGAATAGCCGCGGAACGCCGCCAGATTTTTTTCCTGCGCCAGCTTCGGCGTGGTATTACGCTCGTAGCCGAAAATCCCCATGTGATCCCAACGGGTCGTCTCACCGATAATGAAAACGACGTAGGTGTCATCCCCATCCTTCGGCGCAACATAGGTAAATTTCCTGGCCGGGTTTATTAACGAATTATTGTCCGACGACTCATCTACCTGCGCCCAGGCATACAGCCCTAACGCAGATAACCAGTTTGAAGGCAGATAGGAGTTCGCCACCACGCCGCCATAGCTGGGTAAGTCGATACCTGTCGCCCGTTCAACCTTTTTTTGCTGTACATCCAGCAGGCGGATAGGCGCCCACACCATTACGCCTGCGAGTACCACTACAGCGGCGCTGCGAAAACGCTGCCCCGGCGTACGTAGCTGGCGCAACAACGTGTAGCGACAGTGGTTACTCCAGATAAAGATGAGCGGAAGCACGCTCACGGCAATTAGCCACAATACGAAGTGCAGCCCCACCACCTCTTTCGAGAGATCGATATCGGTGGTCATAACAGACGCAATAATGCCGTAGCCAATCACCACGTTCAGGAAGGTCATGTAATAACTGGCGCCAGCGGAAAACAGCACCACCAGCGTGGCCAGCACGCGCCAGACGCGTCGGCCAAACAGTGAAAGAAGACGAAGTAAGAAGAAAGTGACCAGCACCGTGGCGCCAAGTTCGACAACTGCGGAGAGGCCTTTCCAAATGGTAAATTCTTGCGCATAACTGCCGAAACGGCGGTAAAACACGGCGCAATTCATAAACAGACCGATATAGAGCGCAAGCAAGAAACTAAGTTTCTGTTGCGTCATCGATTTAATGTATCTCATGCAAACAAACCCTGGGAATCGGGATAAAAACGACCTGTACAACGATTCTTTAATCAAACAGGTAAATATGCGGCTAACGCAGATGTAAGAAAGTCTACAAGCACGGTTAAGTAGACCACAAGCAGAGGGGAAAGTGGCAACGGAGAGTGTGATCGGAGAAGATTTTTACAAAAAATCACTAAAAATGGAAAAGGGCCAGCGAACTGGCCCTCAGTGATTATTCGTATGTGACGCTAAAATTCACCGTCGCATTCGCTGGGCCAACGGTGGCATCCGGCTTAACAGGCACATAGCTGGCGATATAGTTCAGCTTGTTCGTACCATCAAACCAGACAGTGTGTTCGACAGGCGTAGAGTCGGTACTGGAGGGGTATTGTTGCTCCCCACCAGATGTTTTAATTTTTAACGCCACGCCCGTCGCGCCGCCGCTATCCAGGGCAAAAAGCGAGGGGTCAGTCGGGTCTGGAGAACCGTCCATCGTAACGCTGGCCTTTGTGGCATACGCGCAATCTTTTAAGCCGATGCTAAAGTTTTTCTGGTTCAGCTCTTTACCCACTTTTACCGGGCGCTGAAGCACCACAGTCTCCATATTGACGTCGATACTGTCGTTTTCCAGTTCACAGGTAGCCGCCTTAATAGTAATGGTAAAGTGGATATCACCAGCAGAACCGATATTCGACGGTGCCGCCATCGCGGAAGTGGTAAGCAGTAAACACGCTGGCATCAAAGCATGAAGGTTTTTCATCCTGCTTACTCCACATCAATACGCATGGTGGCAATTCCCTCGAAATCCCCGGCGGCCGGCAATTTGCCGGTGGTACTGATGGGGTAAGCCGAAATGGTTGTTGAGGCGGTACGGTGCGTGTCGTCAACAAGACCCGATACGCTCAGCTCCTGATTAACACTGGCGTCATTTGGCACCAAAATTTTACCGTTAGCACCCTCAATGATGGCACCGATATCCGGGTTGCCCATGTCGATGGCATTCGAATCATTAGCGTTTGGCATTCCCTCAATACGCAGGAAGATCTTTACGCCATCGGAAATATTGGTGCATTTAAACTGCAGCTCTTTGGTGAATTTCGTGGCGTTCTTTGCAACTTGTCCTTTGCGATCTTTAAAATCAGTGGCCTTAAATTCCCCAAACGGAATTTCCAGCGTGCTGCCGCTGGAGAGCTCACAGCCCTGTGGAACAATGATGCTCCCACTTAAATATACGGATGCCAACGGACTGGCATTATAAACGTCTACTTTGTGGGTTCCAAACAAGTCCAGTATCTTTGTACTCGGTATTTGCAGTTCACCGACAAATGGATGATTAATATAAAGAGATAATTTTCCTTTGCTTCCTGTTGTAAACCGTACATCACCCACAGTGCAGCCTGCTCTGGCGGCGGACAGATTATCTAAATTAGAAAATGGCGCTGTTTTATAATCCTGATAGTGTCCCTGAACCCAAACATCGACTGAAATCTGGATATTATTATTGATAATAAAATATTGGCGTTCGCCTTCGCTGTGGCCAGGAGCGAGGGGGGAAGTAGCTTTATAATATGTCGATGCCGTAGCAGTCCCCTCTGGACATTCACAAACAGCATCGTAATCCCCCCCTAAATCCCACGACCAAAAATCACGGAAAACCATACCTGAGGCATTCTTGGACGTATCGGTGATGGTTTTGTTCAGCGTGGCCGAAAAAACATGAGTCCCGCCGTCAGGCGTACACGCCCCCCAATCCGCTGCCGCCAGCGCCTGGCCAGAAAACAGCACCGACCCGCCCAGCAGGCCCGCAAACATCATCAACTTTTTCAACATAATCGTTTCCTTCCCTGTTACCGGCAGACGGCATTCGCCATCACCACGCCGGTATTATCCTGTTGTTCCGGCAGCGTAAACGCCACGCGGCATTGCTGTGCCTGGTCTTTACCCCAGTTCACCTGAAGGGCACCTTTCTCCGGCATCCCGCTGATATAAAGCTGACCGTCTTCACCCACAATGCTGCTGGACTCTTTTGTGGTATCCAGCAGCGTGGCGGTAGCACCAAACGGCACCGCTTTGCCATTGGCCTGCGTCAGGTTCATCAGCACGCGATAGCCCACTCGGGTATCGAAGCGGGCACGAACAATCGCGCCGCGCGTCGGCACTACGTTGACGGAGGCGGTATCCAGGTCAACCTGGTTGTTCAGGCTGTCGCTTCGCAGTGAGACTTCCGTTTCACGGTACGGAGTGAGATAAGGCACGACCGCATTACCCATCCAGTCCACTTCCACACCACCGTTGTTGATCACGTGCGCGCCGCGCGCCCCCGGCGCGGAGATAATGGCCATAGATTCACCCAGCGGTTGAGAAAGAGTGATACCTTCGCTATGGGCTATTACACCGCCGCGCAAACCGTAGTTCACCTGCTGGCCGTCACGGTTGTAGTTGTAACCCAGACTGGCGCTACCCACGCCGCCCTGGTAATCCAGGTTCACGCTGCCGCTGTTACCCACGCCGTTGCTGCCGTAGCCTTCCTGCACGCTATAGTTCAGGTTGTGGTCTTCCAGCGCGGTGCCGCTCACCCCTAACTGCTGGTTGGTTCGACCATGCTGATCGGTCGTGAGGTGGTAGTTACTCCACACGCGTCCCAGTGGAATCGACATGGAGAATGACAGTAAACGATCGCTCTCATCCCACTCCGGGCTTTTCGTCCAGGTGTAAGCAATGCTGTAGTTCACGCGGCCAATACGGCCGTTATAACCGGCATTCAGCGAACGCTGTTTACCTTCATCGTTCCAGTAGTCCTGCTGCGTGACGTTAAAATAGACCGAGCCCCAGGCGCCCAGTTGCTGCGTTACGTTGCCCTGAATCTGACTACGTTTGTGATACTGGCTATAAGAGCTGTCCGCATCGCTGCGCACATCCGTCGCTTCCTGGAAGGTGTAATAGCCGCTGGTCGAATACTTGTAACCCAGCAGACGGAAATCGGTACCGCTGTTAAAGCTCTTGGAGTAGAGGAAACGATAAGACTGACCTTCCGAATTCTCCTCATTTGCCAGCTTGCTTTTTGCCTGGGTTACATCGATGGAGATCGCGCCGATATAGCCGAAGTTTTTACCTAATCCTCCCGCCAGCGAGTAATAGTCGTCAGAGAAGATCGCACCACCGTAAACGGTAAAGCCATATGGCAGACCGTACATGGCATCAAGCTGCCCGAATTTCGGCTCGGCGCTGTTATAGTTCCCGGCACGGTATTCCCCAGCGGAAAGGCTGTACTTGAGATGGCCTTCACGCTGGAGGAGCGCCACCGAGGAGAACGGCTGAACGAACTTCTGCTCACTGCCGTCCGATTCTTTAATGGTGACCGTCAGGTCGCCGCTGTTTGAGGTTGGATACAGGTCGTTAATTTCAAACGCACCCGGCTGAACAAACGTACGGTAAATAACGTAGTTGTTCTGCTCAACGGTGACTTCGGCGTTACTTTTGGCAATACCCCGGATGACGGGCGCAAACCCGCGCTGGCTGTCAGGCAGCATCTCTTCGTCAGAAGTTAACTGCACCCCGCGCATCTGAACGCTGTCAAAAATATCACCGGCGGTGGAGGTATCCCCCAACGTCAGCTGTGATTTCAGCGGCACAATGGCGCGGCTTAGGGATGTGCCAATGTTATCCCATGTGTTGTTACCGTCGTTTCGCGTCCAGGTACTATAGTTACGTAATCGCCATGCCCCCAGGTTCATACCGCTGCGCAGGTTCAGATAGTAGCTGTCGCTGTTGTAGTTGGTCTCACTGTCGTGCGCGTCATAGCTGGCGTTGCTGCCGGAGAAGTTATAATCCACCAGCAGGGCATTCACCCCTTCGTCCCACTGCGATTCTGGCACCGTACCGCGCGCTGTCTGCTTCATCGCAGCCTGCGGGAAGCTCATGATCAGGGTCTGGTCTGCAAAATCGAAATGGCTGGCGGCCTGGGGAATAATGTCGTCAAAAGCAACACAGGCTTCAGGCGGGGCCATTTTCAGCGCCGGGAAGCTATCAATACGCACGCCCATATCTTCAAGCTGCACGCGGCTTAAGCACGGCACCAGGGATTCACCCATTTTTGCGCGCTGCGCCTCTGTCGCTGCCTTAAACTCCAGGGTGCGAGACTCCATTTTTTTTTCGTTGACCACCACCGAGACGCGGTATTTACCTGGCAGGTGTTCAGCTTTATTGGATTCATACATTGAAAGGTCAACGTGCTGATCAATACCCGGCACATCCTCCAGAAAGCGCGGGTTAAATGTTCCCGCATACGCGGGGAGCGTACTCGCTATCATCAGCGCAAGCGCAGACTGCGTAAAACGCGAGGTCTTATTGCCCAGAGGAAGATGCGTCCATGTCATAGTAATAATCCTTTAAAACGTGTTAGTTAACGCGCTGTGTCAACATGTCGCCAGCCGTGCCAAAGTCATTAATAATGTTGTATTTAACTTCGCTTACCTTGCCGGTGCCGGCTGGCAATTCAATATTCAATGAGCCTTTTGCCGGAACCATTCCCGTTTTTTCAATATCACGGCCGTTGGCATAAAATTTATTAAACGTCAGGTTAAAGGCAGATGGATTTTCCACTTTGATCTGGTTAGCCCCTGCGCTGGTGAACTGCAGTTTGTTCCAGCCGTCCATGCTATTGCCTTTCAGGCCCGCCGGACGATAGAACAGTTTTAAGCGGGTACGTACGGCGATCTGCAGTACGTTTTTAGCTTCCGCGTCTTCACTTTTGGCAGGAATAGCTTTTACGTTAATCCAATAAACGGACTCGCGATCCTGCGGTAACGTGCTCGTCGTATTAACAATACGTAAAACGTTATTTTTAGTCGGGCTTAATTTAAATAACGGCGGAGTGATAATAAAGGGCGTCTTTTTATTACCGTTAGCATCATCAATCCATGACTGAATGAGAAATTCATCCGTGGTGCTTTTATTATTTACCGTAAGAGAAGCTTCCTTTCTACTACCGTCATAAATAACACGTGTGCTGCTTAATGCCACGCCACCGGCAAAACTGTTTTGAGCAATCAGCGCCAGCACCAGTGCTGTGCAAGATATCAAACGTGAGCGGTTCATGATTCTCTTCCTGAGCCTCCGCTGGAAAAAATGGCAACGGGATTTCCGTTGCCATTATGATTGACTGTATTAACGAAAATTCGATTATTCGTAGGACAGGTTGAAGTCCACTTCTGCGTTACCGTAACCAGTGGTTACAGTATCTTTTGTTGCAACGTAGTTAGCGGTGTAGTACAGCACTGTCTGACCAGCAGCCAGCGTAGTGGTGGATTTACCGGTGTTCATTTCAACAAGCTTGTTAGCGTTGTCGTAGATACCGATGCCCACGCCAGTTGCCGCACCTGCTTCAGTGTTAACAGAAACCAGTGTCGCGTCGTCTGCATCTCCAACGCCAGCGAAGCTCACGTTAACTTTGGTTTGAGAGGTGATGTCACAGTCTTCCAGTTTGATTTGGAAAGGCTTGGAAACAGATTTATCGCCAATGGCTTTGAAGATATTTTTCTTCACCTGACCCAGCACAACTTCCTGGTTCTGAGAGTCAGTAGAAACAACGCATGGCGCGTCAACGATTTCACCGGTGAATTTAATGGTGCCGTCACCAGATTCAGCAGCGAAAGCAGAAGTGGAAACTACAGCGAGAGCAGACAGAGCAAAAACAACTTTTTTCATTAAAAACTCCATTTATGACGGTAGATAACAGAACGCATCCTTAGGGTTATCTGCATTCTGTGAGGAAATGGAGTGTATAGAGGTGGGTATTGGATACTATAATTAGTATATATAAAAATATTTTTTAGTTAAGCTTAAAAAAAATAGAAATCAATATGTTACAAATGTAACGTACATAAATGTAAATTTTTATTAAGAATAAATTAATATAAATAATATATTATTTCTTCCTATTCATAAATAAGTTAAATGCATTCCTTATTTATTAGACGTTTTTTTAACTCCAATTGATTAGGTATTTGTGCTAAATAAAAATAAAGAGCACCAAATGGGTGCGCTGTACGCCTGGTGTTGCATGTGTTACGCAGACGCTTCGCTAACCCCCTCCCGCTGCGGCTGGCGAATAGTGGTGGAAACTGCCAGCAAGATGATTAACAGCGCAAAGATAACGCAGAAGGTTAGCACCCTACTTCCGCCACAAGCTCTGTTATCACAGCGTTTCGATGGTAATTTTTAAGTTAAAACCTGGCGCTCACCCCCAGGGTATACAAATAATCGCTATCCGTAGCGCTATTTTCCGCCTGGGAAAACGCCGCATACGCCGCCATGTGTGGGTTAAGTAACACGTCCGCGCCTACGGTGACATCCAGCCAGTTTCCCGCCTGATTTCCTGCGGTCATACGACTCAACCCGGACTGCGCTTTCCAGATATTTTCCCCAAACTGTTGGTTATAGCTGATTTGCGCCCAGGGACGGACATCGCCGAACTGCGAGTTTACCCGCCAGCCTAACGTACTGACGCTGGCGTGCCATAACGGATCGGTAAGTGCTAATGTCGTCGCGCTATCGCCATATTCGTTATACATTGATGACGTCGAACCGTCGTAATGCAACGCCGCGACCGGCCCAGTGGTCACGCGTCGGGAAAGCGGAAAATTCCAGCCCATACTGATACCGCTGGTCGCATCAAGCGGGGTTTCATCCGCCAGGCTAAGCACCGGACCCACCGTATTTTGCGTAGACTGAATACGTTCGGCCAGTATGTCGTTGTAATTCGGTTGGTGATCGCTGTCCCAGGTATAGCGTTCCGTCGTATGCCCCGGAGCCGCTTCAGCGATATATTCTTGTTGCCAGGCATACGTGGTATTGATAAAAAACGAGCAGGCCATAAGGCCCGCCAGACAACGCAATGTCCGGCGACCACGGCGTTTTCTTACAATCATCAACGCGACTCCAGAGTAGAGCCGAATTCGGCGATATTATTGTCATTGAATGAAGGATGTCGGGCATCAGCCCTGTATTAACTATTGTCCTTTTAGCGGGCCCGTCAAGGCGGGTTGAAGGAAATTTTCGCGGTAACCACAATAACGAGGAAGTCTATGCAGCGTTGCGGCTGGGTCAGCCAGGACCCCCTTTATATTGCCTATCATGATAACGAGTGGGGCGTACCGGAAACTGACAGCAGAAAGCTGTTTGAAATGATCTGTCTTGAAGGTCAACAGGCCGGTTTATCCTGGATCACCGTGCTTAAAAAGAGAGAGAACTATCGCGCCTGTTTTCATCAGTTTGACCCGGTACGCATCGCAGCTATGCAGGAGGAGGATGTTGAACGCCTGCTGCAGAACACGGGCATCATACGACATCGCGGTAAAATTCAGGCCATTATCAGTAACGCCCGCGCCTGGCTTGCGATGGAGCAAAACGGCGAGTCTTTCGCCGATTTTGTCTGGTCATTCGTTGATGGCCAGCCGCAGATCACCCAGGCGGCCAGCCTGGATGAGATCCCTACCTCAACACCTGCGTCCGATGCGCTTGCTAAGGCATTGAAAAAACGCGGTTTCAAGTTTGTCGGTACGACTATCTGTTACTCCTTTATGCAGGCGTGCGGACTGGTCAACGACCATATTACCGGCTGTTTTTGCCATCCGGGAGAAAAACATGATTCGCAAATCCCAGAGTGAAGACATGGCGTCTATTCTGGCGCTGTGGATGAAAAGTACCATTTATGCCCATCCCTTTATCGAAGAACGTTACTGGCACGAGAGCGAAGCAATCGTACGCGACGTCTATTTACCCGCCGCGCAAACCTGGGTATGGGAGGAAAATGGACAACTGAAAGGCTTCGTCAGCGTACTGGAAGCCCGTTTTGTCGGGGCGCTGTTTGTCGCCCCCGACGCGTTAAGACACGGCATTGGCAAAGCGCTTCTGGAATATGTCCAGCAACGTTTTCCTCTGCTGAGCCTTGAGGTTTACCAGAAAAATCAATCCGCCGTAAACTTCTACCATGCGCTTGGTTTTCGTATTGAAGATAGCGCCTGGCAGGAGGATACCGCCCACCCCACCTGGATTATGAGTTGGCAGGCGGATCAAACGCCGTAAGCGGCAGCGCCGGGCCGGTATATTTCTCAAACCAGACCAGCGCGGTGTTGCCCGCACAACCGTTCCCCAGCCGGGAACTGGGAAGATCTTTTGTCAGGACGTTTACCGCGCCGTTTTTGCATATGCCGCCTGCGGTAGGTTCAGGGTCCGGCCATGCGCCTTCGTGAATACAGATCACGCCAGGCCGAATTCCGTCGGTAACGACCGCGCCCGCCAGAACCTGCCCGCGATGATTCCAGACGCGTACCGTATCGCCATCGACGATTCCGCGCGTTGTCGCATCCTGCGGATGAATCGTCACCGGTTCGCGTCCGGCTACCGCATACCGCTCCCGTAATGAACTGTAGTTGAGCTGGCTATGCAGACGATGCGCCGGATGCGCGGAAAGTAGCTGAACCTGCCCCGCATCGGCGTTCCCGTGCCACTCATCCGGCACCAGCCACATCGGATGACCGGGACAATCCGCGTAACCATAGCTGGCAATGCGCGTAGAATAGATTTCGATTTTGCCGCTGGCCGTTTTTAGCGGATGGTTATCAGGATCGCGGCGAAAATCCGCGAAGCGCACAAACTGCGCGTTGGCGGGATTTTCCGGCATCTCCAGTAAACGGTTAGCCTGCCAGAATGCGGCAAACGGCGGCAGCGTCACCCCCTGGCTGGCGCCACGCTGGGCGGCAATATTGTAGAAAGTCTCCAGCCACGCCAGCTCGCTTTTTCCTTCGGTGAACCGAGCGTAACCACCGTCTTCCCACCGTTCGCTCAGTTCAGCAAAAACGTCAAAATCATTCCGCGCCTCCCACCGGGGCGACACGACCTGCTTCATCGGCGCCAAATGTTGATTGCTATAGTCGCCGGTCATGGTTAAATCGTTACGCTCATAGCTGGTGGTCGCAGGCAGAACAATATCCGCGTGTTTCGCGGCGGCCGTCCAGAAACATTCCGAGATAACGACCAGTTCCGGTTTTTGCCACGCGCGAATCAGACGGTTGGTATCCTGATGATGAGTAAAGTTCGCGCCGCCCGCCCACCAGATAAAACGAATATCCGGGAAGCGGCGATCCATCCCATTGTGTTGGTAAAACCCACCGGGGTTTTCCAGCGCCTCGACAATACGCGCCACCGGTATTTTATCTACCGCATCGACCCCGCCAGGGATACTTCCCTGCATCGAGGCTAACACGGCGGCGCGGCGCGTCGGGTTTCCGCCGTTAGCAAAATGATAAGAAAAACCAAACCCGCCGCCAGGCGTACCAATTTGCCCCAGCATTGCGGCCAGCGTAACGATCATCCAGTGCTTTTGCTCGCCGAACTGCTGACGCTGCATTCCCCAACCGGCCATCAACATGGTGGTGTGATGATGAAATATTTCCGCCAGTTCACGAATTTTCACCGCAGAAACGCCGCAAATTTCTGCCGCCCATTCCGCTGTTTTGGCCGTACCGTCGGTCGTGCCCAAAAGATAGTCGGCGAAGCGGTCATAACCCGTCGTGCAGCGGGCAAGGAACGTTTCATCCTGCCAACCGTTTTCCACCAGCGTATGGGCGATCCCCAACATTAACGCCACATCGGTGCCCATATGTGGGGCGATCCACTCCATCTTATCGCCAAAAAAGTCGACGCTTTCCGATCGCATCGGATCGATGCAGATCAGGCGCTTGCCGCTTTGTCGCAACGCCGCAAAATAGTCGAGCCCCTGTTCATCCGAGGCATTCCAGGCAATTTTCAGAGTATTCAGCGGATTCGCGCTCCAGAGCACCACCACCTCGCTGTGTTCCAGCACCACCGGCCAGCTAGTCTGCTGCTGGTAAACCTCGTTGCCACCCACCACATAAGGCATGATAGCCTGCGCCGCGCCGGTGGAATAATCGCCAAGATGGCCGGTATACCCTCCCGCCAGCGCCATGTAACGCTGCAATAGCGTAGCCGCTTTATGCAATACGCCGTTCGAACGCCAACCGTAGGAGCCGGCGAAGATGGACGATGGCCCATAACTTTCGCGAATACGTTTGTGCTGAGCGTGGATCAGATCCAGCGCGTCATCCCAACTTACGCGAACAAACTCATCCTGCCCGCGTATGCCTTGCGGCTTATCGGGAGAAGCCAGGAACCCTTTACGCACCATCGGGAAGCGAACCCGCGTTTTACTGTGCACCTGGTCATGCACAACGGTTTGCAGGGAATTTTGGTGTGCCGTCGGGAGTTCGCCATACGAGGCAAAAATGCGTTCTCCGTCGGTTTCAACGCGGACTGGCCCCCAGTGTGCGGCGGTCAATACCGAATGACGCGATGGTGCGTGGGTCAAGGTTCGCTCCTGAATTATTGGGATTATTTATTTTGCCGATCAATGTTACTTACAAATTTCAGAGTTTTCCCTGGAATTTTCTTCATGTGCAGACGTCATAATCAACCGCCACGGTCGCTGTGGTAAAAATAAAAAAGTGATAAGGATTTAAGATGAAAAAACGTGTATTTGTGATTGCTGCCATCGTGAGCGGCGCCCTGGCAGTATCTGGCTGCACAACAAACCCTTACACCGGCGAACGCGAAGCAGGTAAATCCGGCATTGGCGCGGGTATTGGATCGCTGGTCGGCGCAGGCATCGGCGCACTCTCCTCCTCCAAAAAAGATCGCGGTAAAGGCGCGCTGATTGGCGCGGCGGCTGGCGCGGCGCTGGGCGGCGGCGTGGGTTACTACATGGACGTACAGGAAGCGAAACTGCGTGACAAAATGCGGGGCACAGGCGTTAGCGTGACGCGAAGCGGCGATAATATCATTCTGAATATGCCGAATAATGTCACCTTCGACAGCAGCAGCGCGACGCTGAAACCGGCAGGCGCTAACACGCTGACCGGCGTGGCAATGGTGCTGAAAGAGTATCCCAAGACCGCCGTCAATGTGGTGGGCTACACCGACAGCACCGGTAGCCACGATCTGAATATGCGTCTGTCGCAGCAACGTGCTGACTCCGTCGCCAGTTCGCTGATCACCCAGGGCGTCGACGCCAGCCGTATCCGTACCAGCGGAATGGGTCCGGCGAACCCGATCGCCAGCAACAGTACGGCAGAAGGTAAGGCGCAAAACCGCCGCGTCGAAATTACCTTGAGTCCATTGCAGTAAACTACCGTACCGGGTAAAGCGGTATGCTTTACCCGGCCTGCACTATTCCCTCTCCAGACCGGATACACGTCGCATCATTCGGTATTCATTCATCATTTACCACGACACGGCTGCCGACAGCGGGGAAATTGGCTGGTCGATGATGGCTAAACGGGTTAATAATAAGCCTGTTCCGGTTGGCGCATGCCGCGCTTACCTTTTGATTTACGGAGAGTCGCATGAAGCCGTCCATCATTCTCTACAAAACCCTGCCTGATGATTTGCTGCATCGCCTGGAGGCGCATTTTACCGTCACCCAGGTACCGAACCTGCATCCGGAAACGGTAGCGCGACACGCGCAGGCATTTGCCAGCGCGCAAGGCCTTCTGGGCGCCAGCGAAACCGTTAACCGCGCGCTGCTGGAAAAAATGCCGGCGCTACGCGCGGCGTCGACCATCTCGGTGGGATACGATAATGTCGAAGTGGACGCCCTTACTGCCCGCAAAATAGTCCTGATGCACACGCCTGCCGTTTTGACGGAAACCGTTGCCGATACAGTGATGGCGTTGATGCTGACCACTGCCCGCCGCGTGGTGGACGTCGCAGAACGGGTTAAAGCGGGTGAATGGACGGAAAGCATTGGCCCGGCGTGGTTTGGCGTCGATGTGCATCACAAAACACTCGGTATCGTTGGGATGGGGCGTATCGGGATGGCGCTGGCGCAGCGAGCGCACTTTGGGTTTACCATGCCGGTTCTCTATCACGCTCGTCGGCGGCATCAGGAGGCGGAAGACCGGTTTAACGCCCGCTACTGCGATCTGGATACGCTGTTGCAGGAGGCTGATTTTGTCTGCGTGATCCTGCCGCTAACGGCAGAAACGCGACATCTGTTTGGCGCAACACAGTTTGCCAGAATGAAATCGTCCGCCATTTTTATTAATGCCGGACGCGGTCCGGTGGTCGATGAAAACGCGCTGATTGCCGCGCTGCAAAACGGTGAAATATATGCGGCAGGTCTGGATGTCTTTGAGCATGAACCGCTATCCGTGGATTCGCCCCTGCTGAACATGCCTAATGTCGTCGCGGTGCCGCATATTGGCTCGGCAACGCATGAGACGCGCTACAACATGATGGCCTGTGCGGTGGATAATTTGATTGATGCGCTGCAGGGAAAAATAGAGAAGAACTGCGTCAACCCGCAGGCGGCGGGATAACGCTACAGGCCCGATAAGCGCTGGCTTGCGCTTATCGGGCAGACTGTCATTACTGGGTCGCGTTTACCGCCGCCGTCCAGGCCTGATTAAACGCCTGATGCTGCGAGGCCAACGGCCCAATCAGCGCATTATATTGGCTGGCCTGCTGTGAGGTCGGGAACTGAATGCCGTTCGCGACAAAGCTCACCTGCTCGCCCTGTTGCGCAATATAATCGCCCACTTGTACCAACTGCTGCGTAAAGATCTGCGCCGCCGGGATCAGCGGCTGCAAAGCATCTGCCGGCACGGTGACCACTTTTTTGTAGACCTGATCAAACACAGGTTTCAGGTCATCGGCCTGCTTTAACGCGCCATGCGCGGCATCAGCCTGCAGTTTTGCATTCTGCAACTGTTGCGCCAGCACGCCTAACGAACCATTTGCCTGCCGCAGCGGCTCGCGTTGCGTCATATAATCCTGCGGAACGCGGATGGCGTTAACGCTATCGACCACCGGGCGCAGACCGGAATCCATCGCCTGGTTTACCTGCTGCGAGTAGCCATACAGTATCGCGTAATCAGACACGAACGGACCAAACTGTTTTTTCTGATCGGCCGTCAGCGTTGGTAAACGCTCTCCGCTACGCATTGCTGTATTCTGCAGGAAATCGACAAACGCTTTGCGCTGATCGCCTTCTTTATCAAAACACCCGCTCAGGCTAAACACCATTAATAACGCCACAACAGGCGCAAACCAGCGAGAGCAGGACTTACCTGTCGCCATTGTTAATACTCCTTTCACCCAAAAATGCGCACAACGACACCTGCGTGCCTGACGGCTTACAAGGATAGTCCAGGTCAGGCTTGCAGGATACCCTTTCCACGCGATCTTGTAGCGGAAAATTATGTTTATCTGCATCAATGCTTAATTTGTTATTTTATTGTTAATTTTTGGCCTGACACTGCGATAAAAAACGCGGCAAGAAAGCTTTCCAGCGGGGGATGTAATATTTTTTTAATCTTTACAATTATTTTCTGAAAGACGGATATACCTTCCTGGATCAAATTGTTAGCGTCCTAAAAGTCGCGTAGCGTAAGGCATCGAAACGAATCGATAGCGCTTCCTGGCGGCGCGTCGCCCCCCACCCGCAAGTTTCCCGACTATTCTTAAGAGGCTTCGATGCACTTCACGATCCCGCTGTGTGATTTACAGGAGTTCTCAATGGAATATAAAGATCCGATGTTTGAGCTGCTGAGCAGCCTGGAACAAATTGTTTTTAAAGATGAAACGCGAAAGATCACCCTGACGCAAAAACCCAATCCTTTTACCGAATTTGAACAGTTACGGAGAGGGACGGGACTAAAAACAGATGAATTCGCCAGAGCGCTGGGCGTAACGGTTGCCATGGTTCAGGAATGGGAATCGAAACGCGAAAAACCCACGCCAGCAGAGCTTAAATTGATGCGCCTGATACAGGCAAACCCACGTTTAAGTAAGCAATTGATGGAGTAATTTTTACCCCTTTCTGTTTTAACGGTCCTGCGTAAGGACCGTTTTCCCCGCCCGATTCCTGACCTGGAGAAATAAAGTAAAATAAAAGTTGCATCGTCCGGCATTACATGAGTTAATGTGCTCAACGGTTTGACGTACAGACCATTAAAGCAGTTTAGTAAGGCAAGTCCCTTCAAGAGTTATCCATTAGATACCCCTCGTAGTGCGCATTTCCTTAACGCTTAAAAAATCTGTAAAGCACGCCATAACGCCGAAAGGCACACTTATTTTTTAAAAGGTAATACACTATGTCCGGTAAAATGACTGGTATCGTAAAATGGTTCAACGCTGATAAAGGCTTCGGCTTTATTACTCCTGATGACGGTTCTAAAGACGTGTTCGTACACTTCTCCGCTATTCAGAACGATGGTTACAAATCTCTGGACGAAGGTCAGAAAGTTTCCTTCACCATCGAAAGCGGCGCTAAAGGCCCGGCAGCTGGCAACGTAACCAGCCTGTAAGCTTAAAAAGCTCAGAATTTTGAATCCCTGCCTGATGGCGGGGATTTTTTTTATTCCAATTCCCCCCTCTCCCCCCAGCATAACTTTGCATTACTTTACCCTGTGTCCCTTTGACCTTTCCCTTAGGGGAACCCCTATAGTAGGCAAGGAGATTGTTCACAAGGAATTGAAGTTATGTCGAAATCATCATGGTTATTATTTTTGGGTTTATGCGCCAGCGGCTCCGCGCTTGCGGCATCCTCAGAATCCGCTTTTCTGGCGCAACATGGGCTGGCGGGAAAAACGGTTGAGCAGATCGTGGATTCGATTGATCAGACGCCGCAGAGCCGTCCTTTGCCTTACTCCGCGTCGATTACCAGTACCGAACTCAAATTATCTGACGGAGAGCAGATTTATACGCTGCCGTTAGGCGACAAATTCTATCTCTCTTTTGCGCCCTATGAATGGCGGACACACCCCTGTTTTAACCACAGCCTTTCCGGCTGTCAGGGAGAAATGCCGAATAAACCGTTCACTGTAAAAGTGACAGACAGTAAAGGCGCTGTCATCGTACAAAAAGAGATGCAAAGCTATCGAAACGGATTTATCGGTGTTTGGCTACCGCGCAATATGGAAGGAACGCTCGAAGTAAGCTACAACGGTAAAACGGCGTCACATGCCATTGCCACCAAAGATGACAGCCAGACCTGTCTGACGGAATTACCATTACGTTAAAAAAATGCCCGATAACATAATGGGTTATCGGGCCTATAAAACGCCAACAAGATAAAATTAACAGGGTGCCTTGAGAATGCATAACGCCACAAGAATGGCAGAGGTGGGCTCACTTTGTACTGACCCCAAAACCTGGACAGATTAACCGAAGCATCAGCGAAAGAGTCCATTTAATACATGGGCTCTTTTTTGTTTCTGGCTATAACTAAATAACATTGTCCGCAATCGGATTATCCATTCCGTTGCTTTCTTGCATCACGCGGATTCCTGTCTCATCAATATCTTGTTCGTCGTATTCTTCCTGAATTTAACCTTAGACGTTCTATCAAATTATCGCTTATAGCGATTTGAACATAACAGTCTTTGCATTCTATTGAGGGAGCCTAAGGAACAGTGTTCGCTGCTGAGTTTGTGATGATTTGAAACCATGGTGAATGTAGAAATTTTTGACTTCTTCGGTAAGTGCATGAACCATGATTGCACGTACACCAATATTCTCGGCAACCCGATAGCAACGAAGCACTGCATCATGAAGTAAATCAGCCCCAAGCCCTTTTCCATGGAATGAGAGATCGACAGCAAGACGGGCAAGTATAATGACAGGGATGGGATCTGGCATGTTACGCCGAAGGTTGCCTGTCGCTTCTGTATGGTTGACGCTACCGGTGGCCAGAGAGTAAAAACCGGCTACTTGCTTCGTGTCTTTCTTGCACACCACAAATGTTCTGGCCGCTCCGAGAGCCTGGTTTTTGAGGCCCTTTTGCTTCAACCAGTCATCGAGCACAGCTTCACCGCTGACGAACTCAGCTACCTGATGAAAAGCGGACAAAGGTTCTGGTGCTGTTACACGTCCCACTGAGGTTTCCTTGCCAGCAGTTTTTCGATAACGGGATCATCTGCGACCGGTGCATCAAGCAGATTAATGAACTCCTCATATTGCTCATCGTTAAAGTTAAATACACGGCGGTCAAGGATCACATTCTCGGCAGCCCGGCAGGCCGTTTCCAGAATGAAATCTGTACGTGACTTGTGAAGGATTTCCGCAGCTGCATCAATGAGCGCCCGCTGCGATTCCTTAGCTCTAAGGTTAAGTTGAACATCTGATTTCATGAGACACCCCTTGTATAGCATTTGCTTTACAATGATAGCACAACCACCATGTATAGCAAACGGTATACATCAAGTCGTCGTTTTTCATTTTTTGAATACTGATGTTCGCTTTGTGCCAGAAGCGGACGTTTGTGACCAGTTAATCATGCCAGCAAGATCTTAACGAAGGCATCCCAGCGGCCTTCGATATTGTCTTTGTTGATAGGGAGCAGCGTTTTGCGCATCGTTATCCCATCAATGGCCGCGAGATCTGCGTCTTTTTTTACCAGGTCTGGCGCGAACCAGAGTTTAAGCGTGTGTGGATCGATGGCGCATAGTCCCGCGTCAAAGAGCTTGTGGATATCAGCGCGCAGCAGCAGACCGTTTTTAAAGCTCGCGCCACCTTTGCGAGCGTGGGCTTTAAGGTGCGCGGCTTCACAGCGTACCGCAATGGCATTCGTGTAGACGCAACGGCCACCGCAGTTAAGCATCACATCTTCACGGAATTTCCCCTGATCACGACGGCGACGGCCATAGAACGGTACATCTTCTTTGTGTTCGCGTTCTTCAGCCAGCGACCGTTCGGCTTGCGGTTCTTCAGCCTGGGGTTCTTCGACCACCACGGGTTCAGGTTCGACCGCTTTCGGTTCTTCCCAAGTTCCCAAGAACATGGCAACGCGCTGGGGCATTTTGACACGATTCAAAATCCCAAGGTGCGCTTTTTCCCAGGCCAGGAATTCTTCCAAGCGACTCGCTGGGCAACCATGTTTAAGCGCCGGATGGGGGGATTCCTTTTTGACTGGAGCGGGCGCGGGAGCAGATACAGTCGTGCTGCTACTGCCTGTGCTGTAGCTGCTACGGCCACCCACATGGCGTTTAACCGAATTTCCTTCAACCAGGATTTGCTTGCCCTCGTCGATCTGACGCTGGAAGAACGCCTCAATTTGGGTGTAGTTCAGCTTGAAGTGGCGCATAACTGCGCCACGGAAAGCCAAACGAACTTCTTCGTTACGATTTGGCGGGCAGGCACGGTCAACGCGCTGGGAAGCATAGGTATCATTCCCCCAGGCTTGCGTACCGTAACGGCTAAATATGACCGTCCAGTTTTTCCCCGATTGGCTGCGATAAACCTTACCATCGCAGACGAACACGAACGGAGACGAAATAATAAACCCGTGAACTTCCATAGTCATTTTAATCCACCTCAACCAGCTTTTTTTCCAGTCCACCCCTTCGAGATCGACCTTGCCAACTTATTCCTGCCAACAATTGCCGTAAGGATAAATGTAGTGACCTGTATTTGAAATCGGTTCGACCTGCATTTACGATTAGCTGATCGCCCACCCGCAATATCTGCAACTGAAAATCGTGGCTGTTGGGTTCCACAAAACGTTCGATTTCTGGATACTTTGCCAGTCGGCGAGCGGGGCTGATGGGCGCTGGTGCTCTGAGTGCAGTTAGTCATTACAGGAATCAAAGACCAGAAACAACGATGACCGCTGAGTTAATGGAACAACCGCTGGTCACAAATAAAGTGGGTTCGTCAAAATGAAATGCAGGTCGAAGTGTTCGAATGTAGGTTCATTTGTAGTTAATCCGGGTTTGGTCACCCGGATAGATGCAGGTATTGTGGGCAAAAATGACGCGATAAATGCGGGCCTGAGCATTTATAAATGCAGGTCACTACAGTTACTCGCTCAAAGCAGCTTGTAAAATTCTGGCTCCCTAAAAAACAGGCTTGACGCGGGATAACTTTCGTTTTCCAAGCGGCCCCTTATAGGCCGCAGAAAAATCTGGGGTGCCGGCGTAGAACCCCTATTGCGTGATAGCATGTACCTAGAGTTATACGTCAGCGAGACATCTCCTTTACGGCAAGTTGCAGAGATCTTCTTTTCTGATATTACTCACGAATTATTTTTGACCTGTTACGAAGAGAACATTCCTCTGGAAGTAATTGAAAAATTGATTTCGAAGGCAAGAACATCTCTTCCACCAGTGGCGTCAGAACAATAAACAGCCACATAGTGCTGTGCTGCTTGCATATCAACTTTTACTCCTCGCTCATATAAGACCTTCGTCCTGCCCGTCAAGTGCCGTGAGTAGATTGTGCGAGCGTATGGATACACTAGATACCTAAAGGCTCTTGAGTAGACCCACAAACATTGTCTGTCGCTTGGGTTGAGCATAAAATACCCATTTAATTTTATGTGGGTATTTGTATGGAATACGTGGCTTTTGGTGATGAGAGTGGTACGACAGGGAGTGACCGCTGTTATGGCATTGGTTTGCTGTGTGTGCGTAAAGACACGTTACACATCTTCAATGAGCGCGTCCAGAAATTAAAAGATAAGTACGGGATTGTCGGTGAGTTGAAGTGGTCCAAGATTAAGAACAGTGCAGGGCAGGCAAACATCTGCATTGAGCTGCTGGCTATGGTGCTCAAGAACTCGTGCTGCTTCCACTCAATTGTTGTAGTTAAGAACATTTACAACAACTGGCAGACGGACAGGGAGTTGGCTTTTTACCAGACGTACACAATGCTCGTTAAGAACGTTGCTAAGCAGATTAAGAGTGACGTTGAGGTGATCATCGACCAGAAGATTGATAAATACAAAAAGAACGATGAAGTGACAGGTATTGTTGCTAACAACATGCTGGCTAGGGCAGGGATGAAGAAGCTGATTAAGTCTGTGACGATGCACGACTCTAAGCATCATCTTGGATTACAGGTTGTCGACATTCTGACCGGAGCTGTGAATTCTGGGTACTTAAAGTACCTTAATCCTCGGCTAGAACTATCAGTGGCTAAGGAGCTTGCCTTTGAACGTATGGCTGCTCTGCTTGGCTGGGATTTTTTCCATTACGATACATTCCCGAATAAGGATTTTAATATCTGGCATTTCCCGCAAGAAATGCGAGCTATGCCGGGTTCAAAGAGTATTCGACCTGATTACAGCGTTCCATTGGTTAAGCGGGAAGAGCTGTCCTAACCTTGACTTCAAAAATCGATTGTTTATGCATAGGCCGACCAGATTTAAAGGATAGGTGTCAACCGATACTGTAGTAGTGCACTAAATTTGGCCACTGGAACAAATATTTAAATGTCCGCTTCACGCCCTGAGACATTTGCGTGAGCGTATCTACCGACGTTCAGGTTTCCTGATAGCATCCCTGTACAGACCTTGTTAATTTCTGCCTGGATAGCTCGTTAGGTGGTATTCAACCGGGCTGAGTCCGTTAAATCTAAGGCTAATTCGTCGGGGATTGTAGTATCGTATGTAATCCTCAATAGCTATCTTAAGTTCATCAATATCCTTAAATTTACTGGTGTAAAAACTTTCTGATTTTAAAGTCCCGAAAAAACATTCTGCACAGGCATTATCAAGGCAGTTGCCTTTGCGGGACATACTTTGGATGATGCCAAACTCTCGTAACTGATACTGGTACCATCAATGACGGTATTGCCAGCCCTGATCTGAATGAAGAACCGGATTGGTACCCGCATCAAGTCTGGCAAATGCCTTCATGAGTATGTCATCGATCATCGGCATGGTTGGACATTCTGAAATACTGCAGGAGATCGCTTCGTTATTGAAGAGATCAATAATGGGCGCAGTGCACTTTTGATTTATATACCCTTCATACTTCAAGTTGCTTATGTGTTGGCTACGGATTACTCGGCCCATCCATGGGCCTCGCCCTGACGGGCCGTCGCACGCGACGTTCAAATCTGCTCCCGGCAGATTTGTCGCTCACCCCAGTCACATAGTTATCTATGCTCCTGGGGACTCACTCCCTTGCCGCCTTTAAGCAACTCGAATTATTTTGGGTATAGTCAGGTGGGGATTTTCTCTGTCTGCCTTTTGGTGAATACCTGAGACAAACAGTCTCAAGCACCCGCAGCTATTCTAACGCCAATATCCGTACCGCCAGCGTTAATGTATTCCTGAAATATTTTTTGCCAATCAATAGAAATAACCGCGTCTATGAGTTACAGAATTATTAGCGAATCGACTGATACTATTTATGTTATAAAAAAACCTGCCCGAAAGCAGGTTTTTTTTTAATTAACTGAACGCTTATTGTAGTAACGAAATATCCGCAACCTGCAGGAACAGTTCGCGTAGTTTCGACAACAGCGTCAGGCGGTTGATACGGATATCTTTCTCTTCCGCGTTAACCATGACATTTTCGAAGAATTCATCCACCGGCGCGCGCAGAGCAGCCAGCTCAATCAACGCTTCCTGATAACGACCATCGGCAAAGTACGGCTGAAGCTTATCACGCAGCACAACCAGATGTCTGGCCAACTCAATTTCCGCCGCTTCTTTCAGTACGGAGGCGTGGACGATATCGTTCAGCGGCTCAGTGGCTTTCGCCAGGATGTTGGAGACGCGCTTGTTCGCCGCCGCCAGCGTAGAGGCTTCTTCCAGGGTGCGGAAATGAGACACCGCCTTCATGCGGGCATCAAAATCTGCCGGACGGGTCGGACGACGCGCCAGTACCGCCTGGATGGTGTCGACGGTGTAACCTTCATCCTGATACCAGGCGCGGAAACGACCCAGCATAAAGTCGATCACATCATCGACTACGTTGGCATTGGTCAGCTTGTCGCCATACAGACGCGCCGCTTCTTCAGTCAGCGTTTGCAGATCAAGGTTGAGGTTCTTCTCAACGATAATACGCAGCACGCCCAGCGCGGCACGACGCAGCGCAAACGGGTCTTTGTCGCCTTTCGGATGCTGGCCGATACCGAAGATACCCGCCAGAGTATCCATCTTGTCAGCGATCGCCAACGCACAGGCTACCGGGTTAGACGGCAGGTCATCACCGGCAAAGCGCGGCTGATACTGTTCGTTCAGCGCCACAGCCACATCTTCCGCTTCACCATCGTGACGCGCGTAGTGCATCCCCATCACGCCCTGGGTGTCGGTAAACTCGAAGACCATGTTGGTCATCAGGTCGCACTTGGAGAGCAGGCCCGCACGAGTGGCGTGGTTGACGTCAGCGCCAATCTGACCAGCAATCCAGCCCGCCAGCGCCTGAATACGGTCGGTCTTGTCGCGCAGCGTGCCCAGCTGTTGCTGGAACAGCACGGTTTGCAGACGCGGCAGATGGTCTTCCAGACGTTTTTTACGGTCGGTATTGAAGAAGAATTCAGCATCTGCCAGACGCGGACGCACCACTTTCTCGTTACCGGAGATAATTTGTTGCGGATCCTTCGACTCGATGTTGGCGACGAAGATAAAGTTCGGCAGCAGCTTGCCCGCGTTGTCATAAACCGGGAAATACTTCTGGTCGCCCTTCATGGTGTACACCAGCGCTTCGGCAGGCACGGCGAGGAATTTCTCTTCGAATTTTGCCGTCAATACCACCGGCCATTCCACCAGCGAGGCCACTTCTTCCAGCAGGCTTTCGCTCAGGTCGGCATTACCGCCAATCTTGCGTGCTGCTTCTTCGGCGTCCGCTTTGATTTTGGCTTTACGCGCTTCGTAGTCCGCAATGACTTTACCGCGCTCCAGCAGAATTTGCGGGTACTGGTCAGCATTGTCGATAGTAAACTCCGGCTCACCCATAAAGCGGTGGCCGCGAATGACGCGGTCAGACTGAATGCCCAGGATGGTCGCCGGAATCACTTTATCGCCCAGCAGCAGAGTCACAGTGTGCACCGGACGCACGAAGTGGACGTCAGACGCGCCCCAGCGCATCAGTTTCGGGATCGGTAGTTTCGCCAGCGAGGTGGCTACCATGTTCGGCACCAGCGCTTCGGTACTTTCGCCCTTCACGTGGGCGCGATACAGCAGCCATTCGCCTTTGTCGGTCTTCAGACGCTCGGCCTGATCAACGGTGATCCCGCAGCCGCGCGCCCAGCCTTCTGCCGCTTTGCTCGGTTTGCCTTCGGCGTCAAACGCCTGAGCAATCGCCGGACCACGTTTTTCGACTTCGCGATCGGGCTGAGATTCAGCAAGATTCGCCACTTTCAGCGCCAGACGGCGCGGGGCGGCAAACCATTCAACGTTACCGTGCGCGAGGCCGGCGTTATCCAGCTCCGCAGTGAAGTTCGCAGCAAAGGACTCAGCCAAACTGCGCAGTGCTTTTGGTGGCAGCTCTTCAGTGCCGATTTCCACCAGAAAAGTTTTCTCAGACATGGCCGCCTCTTACTTGTCTTTGTTGCACATCGGGAAGCCGAGGGCTTCACGGGAAGCATAATAAGCCTCTGCCACTGCTTTGGTCAGGGTGCGAATACGCAAAATGTAGCGCTGACGTTCGGTGACGGAGATAGCTTTACGCGCATCCAGCAGGTTGAAGCTATGGGCGGCTTTCAGAATACGCTCGTAGGCCGGCAACGGCAGCGGGTTTTCCAGCGCCAGCAGCTGCTGGGCTTCTTTCTCATACTGCTCGAAGCAGGTGAATAAGAAATCCACATCGGCGTATTCAAAGTTATAGGTGGACTGCTCCACTTCGTTTTGATGGAACACGTCACCGTAGGTGGTTTTACCCAGCGGGCCATCGCTCCAGACCAGGTCGTAAACGCTGTCCACGCCCTGGATATACATCGCCAGACGTTCCAGACCGTAGGTGATTTCACCGGTCACCGGCTTGCACTCCAGGCCGCCGACCTGCTGGAAGTAGGTGAACTGCGTCACTTCCATGCCATTCAGCCACACTTCCCAGCCGAGTCCCCAGGCGCCCAGCGTCGGGTTTTCCCAGTTATCTTCCACGAAACGGATGTCGTGAATGGTCGGGTCCATACCCAGCTCTTTCAGAGAACCGAGGTACAGCTCCTGAATGTTGTCCGGAGACGGCTTAATCACTACCTGGAACTGATAGTAGTGCTGTAAGCGGTTCGGGTTTTCGCCGTAGCGGCCATCGGTCGGACGACGAGAAGGCTGCACATAGGCAGTCGCCATCGGCTCTGGCCCCAGCGCGCGCAGGCAGGTCATTGGATGAGAAGTTCCCGCGCCGACTTCCATGTCCAATGGTTGAACAATGGTGCAGCCCTGGCGAGCCCAGTAATCCTGTAAGGTCAGGATCAAGCCCTGGAAGGTCCTGGTATCAAACTTTTGCATATTATTTCGTGCTGGATACGTGTGGATTTAAAGGAAGGAGCCAGTATACCCGCTGGATGCGAGATATACAGTATGAAACCGGTTTGTTTAGCGAAAATTGCCGGATTTCGCGGCATCACACCTCACCAGGCGCGGCTTTTACCGCATAGAAAGATGTAAAAACTGCCCATCTGCATCAAAAGAGCAGACAAAACTCTCTTTACGGAAGGTATTACCACGCATCTCATAGCTCCCCTGAAACTGCTCGAAGCCGGTAACAGCAATTTTCTGTGCGCCAGTGTTGTAACGCTGCGCCGCCTGGGCTTTACACAATGCTTCCATATCCAGCGTGCGTGTTGGGCTCACTTTACTCTGCTGGGCTTTTTGCGTCGGTGGCGGTGTCGCTGTGCATCCCACCAGAGCGATGGCTATCATCACAGAACAGAAATACTTCATTATCATTTTTATTACCGTCTGGTTTGCTGGTCAGTCTTATTATTAAGGTTTGTGGGTAGCAGACACATTGTGCGAATCTCCTTACGCCATCACAAGATGTAGCGTAGAAAGTCGGATTTTTCCAGTGAGCCACCGCGCTGGAACTCTATTGAAACGGAAGCTGAGGAACTGATGCAGCCTAAAATTAACTGGATTGATAACCTGCGAGGGATCGCCTGTTTAATGGTAGTGATGATCCATACTACAACGTGGTACATCACCAACGCCCACAGCGTCAGCCCGCTAAACTGGGATATTGCGAATGTCCTGAATTCGGCTTCGCGCGTTAGCGTTCCCCTGTTTTTTATGATTTCAGGCTATCTTTTTTTTGGCGAGCGCTGCGCGCAACCGCGGCATTTTTTACGTATCGCCCTCTGCCTTATCTTTTACAGCGTTGTCGCCCTGGCTTACATTTCACTTTTTACTTCGATCAACGTCGAGCTTTCGCTAAAAAATGCGCTGCAAAAACCCGTGTTTTACCACCTGTGGTTTTTCTTTGCGATTGCGGTGATCTACCTGGTATCGCCATTAATCCAGGTAAAAAACGTGAGCGGCAAAATGCTCCTGATGCTGATGGTGATCATTGGTATTATTGCTAACCCAAATACTGTGCCGCAAAAAATCGGCGGCGTTGAATGGTTGCCCATCAATCTGTATATCAACGGCGACACGTTCTACTACATTCTCTACGGTATCCTGGGCCGCGCCATTGGAATGATGGAGACGCAAAAGTCATCGCTGACGCTTATCTGCGCTGCCCTGTTCATCATCGCGGTATTTGTTATTTCTCGCGGCACATTGCATGAATTACGCTGGCGCGGAAATTTTGCCGATACCTGGTATCTGTATTGCGGTCCCATGGTGTTTATTTGCGCCGTCTCACTGTTCACGATAGTTAAAAATAAGCTGAATGCGCGGACGTTACCTGGACTGGGACTTATCTCCCGCCACTCGCTGGGTATTTATGGTTTCCACGCGCTGATTATCCATGCGCTACGTACTAATGGTCTGGAGTTAAAACGTTGGCCGCCGTTAGACATCGTGTGGGTTTTTGCCGCGACGGTGACAGGAAGCCTGCTACTTTCCATGCTGTTACAGCGTATCGATAAACGGAAATGGGTTAGCTAAACGACAATGATGGCTCCGGCCATCATTCATCATCACTGTAGGAAGCGTAAAGATCGGTTCCATATATACTGACCCCCAGCGCCACCAGACACAGTATTTTCAGCGCGCCCGCCAGCGCCAGGTTAAATACGCCGACCGCGACCATGCCGATGCCAAGCAACAGCAAAGATTTGCAACGAGAAAGCAAGCGGCCATTTCCCGTGTGTTCCTGGCGAATTAAGACTGGAAAACCACACATGACGATTGCCGCAAAAAAATATCCCTTTTCGCTTAATGTATGACAGCCTGGCCACAGTCCCACCAGGTATACCACTGCACCGACAACTAACATTCCCAGGCCGAATATCCGTTTCCTGCGCGCAACGTGATCGTCCATCTCACTCTCCTTGTGGTTGTGTGAGACACATTAAGCGAAGAAATAGCGATGAAAAAGGCGCCTGCTCAGCAATAATATAAAAATCAGAAAACACACATACTTACTTCGATATAATTCAATAGAATTAATATTTACGGGAAATGCCTTTCAGCCAAAACCGAAAGGCATTCTGACTTATGACATCAACGGCAACAGCTGCTGATAGAGTCGACGGAAGGTTTCACGACGTTGTTGATAAACCGCATGACGCTGCGCATCGGGATAATGCGCCTGCTCCAGCGGCAACTGCGGCAATACATCGGCGAGCGGAGTCTGTTTATTCACCGCAATTTGCGCCAGACGCGCCGCGCCCAGCGCTGGCCCCACATCGCCGCCAGTACGATAATCAAGCTGTAGCCCGCTAATATCAGATAGCATCTGACGCCAGTATTCGCTGCGCGCCCCGCCGCCGATAAGCGTCACGCTGGCGGATTTGACGCCGCAGGCGTGAACCACATCCATGCCATCCGCCAGAGCATATCCCACGCCTTCCAGTACCGCCCGCGCCAGTTCCGCCGGGCCATGCTGATGGGTTAAACCAAAGAAAACGCCTTTTGCCTGCGGATTATTGTGCGGCGTGCGCTCGCCGGACAGGTACGGCAAAAACCAGATCGGATCGGTATGCTCATCCGCCAGCTGCGCGGCGGCAATCAGCGTCGGGACGTTCTTCTGCCCGGTGAGTTTAGCCGCCCAGTCCAGACAAGAGGCGGCGCTCAACATTACAGACATTAAATGCCAGCGTTCCGGCAGCGCATGGCAAAAACTGTGTACTGCGCTCTCCGGTTTACTCAGAAAGCCGTCGCTGACGGCAAAATAGACGCCCGATGTTCCAAGTGAGAGCATCGCCTGTCCGGCATCGATCATTCCTACGCCGACCGCGCCAGCCGCATTGTCGCCGCCGCCCGCCACCACAGGTACTGCTGGCATTCCCCATGCGCTGGCTACCTCTGGCAGCAACGTTCCGGTAATGTCACTACCTTCAAATAACGCTGGCATCTGCTGTCGGGTTAAATGACAGGCGTTGAGCATAACGTCGCTCCAGTCGCGCTTTTTCACGTCCAGCCACATCGTTCCCGCCGCATCCGACATATCGCTGGCAAAGACGCCCGTCATTCGCAGCCGCAGAAAATCTTTCGGCAGCAGAACTTTGTCTATCTGGCGGAAAATATCCGGTTCGTGGCGCTGCACCCAGACTAATTTGGGCGCGGTAAAACCGGGCATCATCAGATTACCGGTTATCGCACGCGACTGCGGCACCTGTTTTTCCAGCCAGGCGCACTCTTCGCTACAGCGTCCGTCATTCCATAAAATCGCTGGTCGCAGGACCTGCTGACGGCTATCAAGCAATGTCGCGCCATGCATTTGTCCGGCGATGCCCAACGCCCGGACGCCACTTAACGACTGTTGCCGACCTAAACCTTTAACCGCACGATCCGTCGCCTGCCACCACTGCTCTGGTTCCTGTTCCGACCATAAGGGATGCGGACGCGATACGGTCAGTTTTTCAGTATGCGTAGCCAGCACATCGCCCTGCTCATTCAACAGGATAGCTTTTACACCCGATGTACCAAGATCGATCCCGATATACATAGTGTGGGTTCCTTTACTGAAAGCGCCCGGCAGCGCTACGCTTACCGGGCTAATCACGACTACAGGCCGGGCTAACGCGGAGTCGCCCGGTAGATAGGGTTATTTATCAAACAGATAACGGTTAACCAGATTTTCTAACAGCTCCTGATGACCGCTTTGATGTACTGGCGCCAGATTATGCTGCTCCGCATACTGCGCCAGTTCGCCTAAGGAGAGTTGTCCTTTCAGAATCTGCTGCCCCAGCTCGCCATTCCAGCCGGCATAGCGCTTCGCCACGCGTTTATCCAGCTCGCCGTCTTCAACCATACGCGCGGCGATTTTCAGCGACAACGCCATCGTATCCATCGCGCCGATATGACCGTAGAACAGATCGTATTTATCGGTGCTCTGGCGACGAACTTTGGCGTCGAAGTTGAGACCGCCCGTCGTGAATCCGCCCGCTTTCAGGATTTCGTACATCACCAGCGCGTTCTCTTCAACGCTAATCGGGAACTGATCGGTATCCCAGCCCAGTTGCGCATCGCCGCGGTTGGCGTCAACGGAGCCAAAAATACCCAGCGCGATAGCGGTCGCGATTTCATGGTGGAACGAATGGCCCGCCAGCGTCGCGTGGTTCGCCTCAATGTTCACTTTGATCTCTTTTTCCAGGCCGAACTGTTTGAGGAAGCCATAGACCGTTGCAACGTCATAATCATACTGATGTTTTGTCGGTTCCTGCGGTTTCGGTTCAATCAGCAGCGTGCCCTGGAAACCCATTTTATGTTTGTGCTCGACCACCATTTGCATAAAGCGGCCAATCTGTTCGCGTTCCTGGCGCAGATCGGTATTCAGCAACGTTTCATAACCTTCGCGCCCGCCCCACAGGACGTAATTTTCGCCGCCCAGTTTATGCGTGGCGTTCATTGCCGTAACCACTTGCGTCGCTGCCCAGCTAAAGACTTCCGGATCCGGGTTAGTGGCGGCGCCTGCGCCATAGCGCGGGTTGGTAAAGCAGTTCGCCGTTCCCCACAGCAGTTTTACGCCGCTCTGTTCCTGTTTCGCCGCCAGCACATCCACCATCTGCGCGAAGTTGTTTTTATATTCTTTCAGCGACGCGCCTTCCGGCGACACATCCACGTCATGGAAGCAATAAAAAGGCACATTCAGTTTGTGGAAAAATTCAAACGCCACGTCCGCTTTGCGTTTCGCCAGCTCCAGCGCTTCGCCCGGTTGCTGCCACGGACGATTAAACGCGCCTACACCAAACATATCCGCGCCGTTCCAGCAGAAGGTATGCCAGTAACAGGCCGCGAAACGCAGGTGATCTTCCATACGTTTACCTAAAACCAGCTCGTCGGGATTGTAATGACGAAATGCCAGCGGGTTAGTCGATTGAGGGCCTTCATAGCGAACACGATCGAGTTGGTCAAAATAAGCCTGCATAGTGAGCTCCATAATCAGATAAGACGGCAAGTAAACGACATAACGTCATACTGGAATTTCCTGATTTATTGCTCAATTACGTTATTTCACACCGCTATTAAGAGAATCCCCAAATGTGCTCTGGCTCTCAAAAAAACGCTGAAAACCACAGAAGAAAAAAGCGATCGCGATCGAATCCTGGCAAATAAACAAAAAACCGTAATATATAGATAAGAAATGACAATTGTCATCCGCCGTTTGCTGTGATGAATTTCGCATAACGTTTCAGGCGCAAAATAATTTGTCATCATTCGCCAGACCGTTATGTCAGCCGTTTTGATAGTATCCATGAGTCCAGGTTCACTTTTGCAGGATATATCCTCATGTTTGATAAACGTCACCGCATCACTCTGTTATTTAACGCGAATAAAGCCTATGACCGTCAGGTAGTGGAGGGGGTGGGTGAATATTTACAAGCCTCGCAATCCGAATGGGATATATTTATTGAGGAAGATTTCCGTGCCCGTATCGATAACATTAAAGAGTGGTTAGGCGACGGCGTTATTGCCGATTACGATGATGACGATATCGCGCAATTATTAGCCGATGTCGACGTACCCATTGTCGGGGTCGGCGGTTCTTACCATCTTGCTGAAAATTATCCCGCCGTTCATTACATCGCCACCGATAATCATGCGCTCGTTGAAAGCGCTTTCCTGCATTTAAAAGAAAAAGGCGTTAACCGCTTCGCGTTTTACGGTTTGCCCGACTCCAGCCGCAAACATTGGGCGGCGGAACGGGAATACGCCTTTCGCCAGCTGGTCGCCGAGGAAAAATACCGCGGCGTAGTCTATCAGGGACTGGAAACCGCGCCGGAAAACTGGCAGCACGCGCAAAATCGCCTCGCCGACTGGCTTCAGACGCTGCCGCCGCAAACCGGCATCATTGCCGTAACGGATGCCCGTGCCCGCCACGTATTGCAGGCCTGTGAACATCTGCATATTCCGGTGCCGGAAAAACTTTGCGTTATCGGTATTGATAACGAAGAGTTAACCCGTTATCTGTCACGCGTGGCGCTTTCCTCCGTCGCGCAGGGGGCGCGGCAAATGGGCTATCAGGCGGCGAAACTGCTGCACCGTTTGCTGGCGCGCGAAGAGATGCCGTTACAGCGCATTCTGGTGCCGCCGGTGCGCGTCATTGCGCGCCGCTCGACAGACTATCGCTCCCTGACCGATCCGGCGGTTATCCAGGCGATGCACTTTATTCGTAACCATGCCTGTAAGGGCATTAAAGTCGAGCAGGTGCTGGACGCGGTTGGGATTTCACGTTCAAACCTGGAAAAACGTTTTAAGGAAGAAGTTGGCGAGACGATACATGCGCTGATCCACGCCGAAAAGCTGGAAAAAGCGCGTAGTTTGTTGATTTCCACCACGTTGGCGATAAACGAAATTTCGCAAATGTGCGGCTACCCGTCGCTGCAATATTTCTATTCGGTGTTTAAAAAGGAGTACGTCACTACGCCTAAGGAGTATCGCGACCAGCATAGTGAAGCGTTGTTGTAGTTTATCCAGCCTACAGACGCCTTGTAAGCCGGATAGCGTAGCGCCATCCGGCACACAGAATTACATATGCGCGGCGATCAGACGCTGGTTGTCCTGGTACATCGCGAACAAGTAGTTGTTATAGCGCGACCCCTGGGTAGAGTAACCCTTCAGCTTATGAATCATCGCCGTGGCGGTGACTTCCTGATCCGCCTTACGCAGTTGGGCGCGCGACTTGCGGAAAGAAGAATAAGCCGGATGCGTGTTCAGGTTGGCGACATACGCGCTCACCGACTCCTCAACCGACGCGAATTGCGAGTAACCTTTCACCTTACCCGGCGTATTGGTACAACGCCCTTTCGTGCACTTCATGCCGAACAGGTTATTGTTGCTACGCGCCAGTTTAGAGGTTCCCCAGCCGCTTTCCGCCGCCGCCATCGTCGCCACCATGCTGGTTGGGATAATGTCGACGCGCTCCAGCAACGTATTCCACGGAATACGACGCGTGTTGCCGGACCAGCTCACTTTATAGCGCTTCGCGATATCTTTCATACGCGCGCGCTCAGACGGCGACCAGCGGTTCTGGTACTGTTTTGAGATCAGCCAATTACGGTCCGCGGTAATCGCGGCATTTTGGCTGGTGATGTAAGGCATAACGGTCCGGAGAAACGCTTTTTTTCTGGGGGTTCCGGAAGGGTATTTTCGCAAATCAGGAAGTGAACTGCTCTTTGCACTATTGCGAGAATACTCTTGTTTACTGCTAACCTGTTTATAACTTGTCTCAGTTATGTGGGACTTTTGACTCGTTTGTGTTGCGTGCGTCTTTGCCAGCACCTCACCCGAAAATGCGATGGTGAGTAACATAAGAATCATTGCCCCATATCGTCGCATGGGAGTCAATATCATTAGGTCTCCTGGTCGGATTGATACATTCCAACACCTTTTATTTTTCACGAAGTTAAGGTTTGAACCCCAAATTCTAGCAAAAATAGGCTTAAAAAGCACCTCAGGGAATAGTCTTAATCCGAAACTATGTCAACTATTAACGATAACAGGCAGCAATAATGCCAATAAAATGTGGTGCTTATCGCAAATAGAGGCGTTTTTTTGCGCCTCGTCGCTCACCCTCGCGCCTCCTCCTGCGCGACTCTCTGCTGGGGAGGAGTTCATTCGCCTAAAAACCAGGCAAGCTGATGAATATTGCCCACAAAGGATAGCGTGATGAAACTTGCCGCCTTCGCTCTGACGCTGATACCCGGTATCGCGATCGCCTCATCATGGACCTCGCCCGGTTTTCCGACGTTCTCGACGCAGGAAACCGGGCGCTTTACCAGCCATGCTGCATTAACAAAAGGTACACGCGCGTTAACGCTCCATATTGACCAGCAGTGCTGGCAGCCCTCCGGCGCCATAAAACTCAACCAGATGTTGTCGTTAAAACCCTGCGAAGGCGCGCCGCCGCAATGGCGTTTGTTTAAAGATGGCGACTATACGATAACGGTAGATACCCGCTCCGGTACGCCGACCCTGCTGTTATCGATAAAAACTGAACCTGAACGCACCGCGCAGCTCGCCCGTCAGTGTCCCGTCTGGGATGGTTCGCCGCTCACGCTGGATGTCCACCAGACCTTTCCGGAAGGGACGGTAGTGCGCGATTATTACAGTGGTCAAACCGATACCGTCCAAAACGGGCAAATCACGCTGCGACCTGCCGACAGCCACGGGCTTTTATTGCTGGAACGCGCGGAAACCCATGCATCAGCGCCTTTTAACTGGCGCAACGCCACCGTTTATTTTGTGCTTACGGATCGCTTTCGCAATGGCGAGCCAACCAACGACCACAGCTATGGTCGCCATAAGGATGGTATGCAAGAGATTGGCACTTTCCACGGCGGCGATTTACGTGGGTTGACGAGTCAACTGGACTATCTACAGCAATTAGGCGTGAACGCCTTGTGGATAAGCTCGCCGTTTGAACAGATCCACGGCTGGGTCGGCGGCGGAGCAAAAGGCGATTTTCCTCATTACGCCTATCACGGCTATTACACTCAGGACTGGACGACGCTGGATGCCAATATGGGCAGCGAAGCCGATCTCCGCGCGCTGGTCGACGGCGCGCACCAGCGCGGCATCCGTATTTTATTTGACGTAGTAATGAATCATGCCGGTTACGCCACGCTGGCGGATATGCAGGAGTATCAGTTCGGCGCGCTCTATTTATCCGGCGCGGAACGGCAAAAAATTCTCGGCGATCGCTGGACAAACTGGCGACCCGCCGCCGGACAAAGCTGGCACAGCTTTAACGACTACATCAACTTCAGCGACAGCGCCGCCTGGGAAAAATGGTGGGGGAAAAAGTGGATTCGTACCGATATTGGCGACTACGACAGTCCGGGATTTGACGATTTAACCCTGTCGCTGGCCTTCCTGCCGGATATAAAAACGGAATCTACCACGCCTTCCGGCCTACCCGTGTTCTATGCCAACAAACCCGATACTAAAGCAAAGTTCATTGAGGGCTATACGCCACGGGATTATCTGACTCACTGGTTAAGCCAGTGGGTGCATGATTACGGCATTGACGGGTTCCGGGTCGATACTGCCAAAAACGTTGAGCTTCCTGCCTGGCAACAGCTAAAAACCCAGGCCAGCGCGGCGTTACGTGAATGGAAGCAGGCCAATCCGGACAAAGCGCTGGATGATAGCCCGTTCTGGATGACTGGCGAAGCGTGGGGCCACGGCGTCATGAAAAGTGATTATTATCGCTATGGTTTCGACGCGATGATCAATTTTGATTATCAGGAGCAGGCGGCGAAAGCGGTCGATTGCCTGGCTGAAATGGGGCCAGTCTGGCAGCAGATGGCGGATAAAATGCAGGATTTCAACGTATTAAGTTACCTCTCCTCGCATGATACGCGCCTTTTCCGTGAGGGCGGTGATAAGGCGGCGGAACTGCTGCTGCTTTCGCCGGGCGCGGTGCAGATCTTTTACGGCGATGAATCCGCTCGTCCCTTCGGCCCCACCGGCTCCGACCCGCTGCAAGGCACCCGTTCAGATATGAACTGGCAGGACGTGAGCGGAAAGTCAGCCGCAGCCGTCGCGCACTGGCAGCGTATTAGCCAGTTCCGCGCCAGACATCCCGCCATCGGCGCAGGCCAACAAACCACGCTGACGCTAAAACACGGGTACGGTTTTGTACGCCAGTACGGCGACGATACGGTGATGGTCGTCTGGGCGGGCCGCCGCTAATCGTGGCGCTACCGGTCTCCTCGCGTACCGGTAGCCCCTTCAAAATAAAAAACTAACCTGATAAAAATTTGTAGCATAAAACATCAACACTACCGCCTGACCCCCATTTGCGCCCCGCCATTTGTAGCGTTATGGTTATCCACTTTGACAGACAGTTCGATAGATCACCCGTTATGACATTTTCACTTTTCGGCGATAAATTTACCCGCCATTCAGGCATTACCCGCCTGATGGAGGATCTCAACGACGGCTTACGCACGCCAGGCGCCATCATGCTTGGCGGCGGTAACCCGGCACATATCCCTGCAATGCAGGATTATTTCCAGACGCTACTGACAGATATGGTAGAAAGCGGCAAAGCCGCTGATGCGCTTTGTAATTATGACGGTCCCCAGGGAAAAACGGCGCTACTGAATGCACTGGCCGTACTGCTACGTGAAACGCTGGGATGGGATATCGAACCACAGAATATTGCGCTGACAAATGGCAGTCAGAGCGCGTTTTTCTACTTATTTAATCTCTTCGCCGGACGTCGCGCCGACGGCAGTACGAAAAAGGTACTATTCCCGCTTGCGCCGGAATACATCGGCTATGCGGATTCCGGTCTGGAAGACGACCTCTTCGTTTCGGCGCGCCCGAATATTGAGCTGCTGCCGGAAGGCCAGTTTAAGTATCACGTCGATTTTGAGCATCTGCACATCGGCGAAGAAACGGGGATGATTTGCGTCTCGCGCCCGACCAACCCAACCGGTAACGTTATCACCGACGAAGAGCTGATGAAGCTGGACAGACTGGCGAATCAGCACAACATCCCACTGGTGATTGATAACGCTTACGGCGTACCGTTTCCGGGCATTATCTTTAGCGAGGCGCGCCCGCTGTGGAATCCCAATATTATCCTATGCATGAGCCTCTCGAAGCTGGGGCTGCCCGGTTCCCGCTGCGGGATTATCATCGCCAATGATAAGACGATTTCCGCCATTGCCAACATGAACGGCATCATCAGCCTTGCGCCCGGCGGCATGGGTCCGGCGATGATGTGCGAAATGATTAAGCGTAACGATCTGCTGCGGCTGTCGGAAACGGTTATCAAACCTTTCTACTATCAGCGCGTTCAACAGACTATCGCGATCATTCGTCGCTATTTATCCGAAGAACGCTGCCTGATTCATAAACCGGAAGGCGCAATATTTTTGTGGCTGTGGTTTAAAGATCTGCCGATTACCACCGAGCTACTCTATCAACGCTTGAAAGCGCGCGGCGTGCTGATGGTGCCGGGCCACTATTTCTTTCCCGGACTGGATAAACCCTGGCCGCACACACACCAGTGTATGCGGATGAACTACGTGCCTGAACCGGATAAAATCGAGGCGGGCGTAAAAATTCTGGCAGAAGAGATAGAACGCGCCTGGCGTGAAGGCTGACGGCTATTCCGGCCATCATGCAGGCCGGAACGACGTTCAGAAAGGTTGAGAATAGAGGCGCTGGCGCTGCACGTGTGCTGCGTCAACGCACTGTAACGCACTGGTCGGGCAGGCTTCCACGCACGCCGGCCCCGCTTCCCGATGCCAGCAAAGATCGCATTTAATCGCCTGCGCGCCTGACGCGGACGCCACCACGGTCATCGCACCAAACGGGCAAGCCAGCATACAGCTTTTACAACCAATGCAGCGCGATGGCGTCACGAAGATATGCCCCCGGTCACGGCGAATCGCCTGTACCGGGCAGACATTCGCGCACGGCGCGTCCTCACACTGATGGCAGACCGTGGCCGTGGTGAAGCTATCCTCTTTTATCACCCGGATACGCGGCACAAAGTCCGCCGTCATCACCGCCGCGCTATTCTGCTGTTCCTGATGCGACACCACGCAGGCGACCTCGCAGGTACGACACCCGATACACGCCGACGCATCCGCCATAATAAACCGGTTCATTGTTCTCCCCCTGCGTTAAAACGCCAGAATGCCAGAGAGCCATTCCCCGCCGCTTTGATCCCACTACGCAAACGGACAAATTTTGTCAGATGCCTGATAAAACCTGGCGAGCTGTCTTATTCGCGAACGGTAAATCCCAGCTCATTAGAGATAGCCTGTGCGGTTTCACGCAACGGTTTGAGCAGATTTTTCTCGCCGATCTGTTTTAGCCGTGACGTCGACAGTGAAATAGAAATGGCGTAAGGCACTCGATGGTGAATATCAAACACAGGCACAGCAATACAGGAAACGCCCAGTTCATTTTCTTCGCGATCCATCGCCATGCTGGTTTCACGAATTTGCGCCAGCTCATCGTACATTGCTGGTAAATCGGTAATGGTATTACGAGTCAGCGGCTGGATCTGATCTTTATGGCTTTCCCAGTAAGACGCCACATAATCCGGCTGACCAAACGCCATATAAATTTTCCCCATCGCCGAGCAGTACAGCGGCATATGCTGGCCAATGTAGGCACGCGTGCGCAGCATACCGGTGGTCGGTTCCAGCTTATAAATCAGGATAGCGTGGTCATCTTCACGGCTGGAAAAATTCACCGTCTCGCCGGTGGCCAGGTTGAGCGCCTCAAGGTGCGGTGCCGCAACGTGGATGATATTCAGCGATGACAGGGCTTTTTGGCCGACGGCAATAAACTTTGTCGTCAGACGGTAGCTCCCGGCCGCCGGCGCTGGCGTCACGTATCCGCAGGATTGAAGCCCCTGCAACAAACGATGGACGGTACTCTTGTTCAACCCCGCCAGCTCCGACAGGTGCGCCAGTGGGCAACCGTTCGGGTAGTTACTCAAAATTTCTATCAACATCAGGCCACGAAACAGGCTCTGACTCCCCGCAGGCTTCTCTTTATCGTTGTTCTGGCTCATCAGAAAACTCTCTCCTTTCTTGGGCGATCAGATGGTAGCTCAAAGTGTGTTGCAGTTCACGATATCAGCATAAAAAACATAACCCAATGATTTTAATCGTTTTTAAAAACCTTCTCTGGCGTTGCCATGTCAATTTTTGATCTATATATTTGGAACTAGATTTCGCATTATGAAATTTATCGACAAAAAAACATACTAAAATTTCTAACAATCGACCAGGAGAACAGGGATGAAAGTAACTTTCGAAGAGTTAAAAGGGGCCTTCTACCGCGTCTTGCGGTCGCGGAATATTGCGGAAGATACCGCCGACGCCTGCGCGGAAATGTTCGCTCGCACCACTGAGTCCGGTGTCTATTCCCACGGCGTGAACCGCTTTCCCCGCTTCATTCAGCAACTGGATAACGGCGACATTATTCCTGATGCTAAACCGCAGCGAGTTACCAGCCTCGGCGCCATCGAACAGTGGGATGCTCAGCGCGCTATCGGCAACCTGACGGCGAAAAAGATGATGGACCGGGCCATCGAGCTGGCTTCCGATCATGGTATTGGCCTGGTGGCGTTACGTAATGCTAACCACTGGATGCGCGGCGGCAGCTACGGCTGGCAGGCGGCGGAAAAAGGCTATATCGGCATTTGCTGGACCAACTCCATCGCCGTCATGCCGCCGTGGGGGGCGAAAGAGTGCCGTATCGGTACCAATCCGCTGATCGTCGCCATCCCGTCTACGCCGATCACGATGGTGGATATGTCGATGTCGATGTTCTCCTACGGAATGTTAGAAGTTAACCGTCTGGCGGGCCGCGAACTGCCGGTGGATGGCGGTTTCGACGATAACGGTCAGTTGACCAAAGAACCGGGCGTTATCGAGAAAAATCGCCGCATTTTACCGATGGGTTACTGGAAAGGATCTGGTCTGTCGATTGTGCTGGACATGATTGCCACCCTGCTTTCCAACGGCTCTTCCGTTGCCGAAGTGACCCAGGAAAACAGCGATGAATATGGCGTTTCGCAGATTTTCATCGCCATAGAAGTGGATAAGCTGATCGATGGTGCAACCCGCGACGCCAAACTGCAGCGGATTATGGATTTCATCACCACCGCTGAACGCGCCGACGACAACGTCGCGATTCGGCTGCCCGGCCACGAATTTACCAAACTGCTGGATGACAACCGCCGTCACGGTATCACCATTGACGACAGCGTCTGGGCTAAAATTCAGGCGCTGTAAGGAGCCACATCATGATTTTTGGACATATCGCGCAGCCTGATCCGTGCCGGTTACCGTCGGCCATAGAGCAGGCGCTCGATTTCCTGCGCAATACGGACTTTCGCACGCTGGAACCTGGCGTAGTGGAAATCGACGGCAAAAATATCTTCGCGCAGATTATCGATATGACCACCCGCGATGCTGCTGAAAATCGTCCGGAAGTCCATCGCCGCTATCTGGATATTCAGTTTCTGGCATGGGGTGAAGAGAAAATTGGGGTTGCCATTGATACCGGTAATAATCAAATCAGCGAGTCATTATTAGAACAGCGCGATATTATTTTTTATCACGACAGTGAACATGAATCATTCATTGAAATGATACCGGGAAGTTATGCCCTGTTTTTCCCGCAGGATGTTCATCGTCCAGGTTGTAATAAAAGCATTGCTACGCCGATACGGAAAATAGTCGTAAAAGTCGCCATAGACGTTTTATAAAATAGAGTTTACTGGAGCACAAAATGAAAAATAATACCGGTTATATTATCGGTGCGTACCCTTGTGCACCCTCATTTCACCAGAAGAGTGAAGAGGAAGAGACGGAATTCTGGCGGCAACTCTCTGATACTCCGGATATCCGGGGGCTGGAGCAGCCTTGTCTTGAACATCTTCACCCGCTCGGCGACGAGTGGTTATTGCGCCATACACCGGGAAACTGGCAAATCGTGGTCACCGCGATAATGGAAACCATGCGCCGCCGTAGCGAAAACGGCGGTTTTGGATTAGCGTCCAGTGACGAGGAACAGCGTAAAGCCTGCGTGGAGTACTATCGTCATCTGCATCAGAAGATCAATAAAATCAATGGGAACAATACCGGCAAAGTTATAGCCCTTGAGCTTCATGCCGCTCCTCTGGCGGGCAATCCGAACGTGGCGCAGGCAACCGACGCCTTTGCGCGCTCATTAAAAGAGATTGCCAACTGGGACTGGTCCTGCGACCTGGTGCTTGAACACTGCGACGCGATGACCGGCCCCGCACCGCGCAAAGGATTCTTACCGTTAGTAAACGTACTGGAAACTATTGCCGACTATGACATAAGCGTCTGCATTAACTGGGCGCGCTCCGCTATTGAAGGGCGGGATACCTCTCTACCGCTGATCCACACGCAGCAGGCCAAACAGGCTGGAAAACTCGGGGCGCTGATGTTCTCCGGTACAACGCTGGATGGAGAATACGGCGAATGGCAGGACCTCCATGCTCCGTTTGCACCTTTCTGTCCACAAAGCCTGATGACGGAGAAACATGTTCAAGAACTGATTACCGCCGCCGCTCCCGAACTGTTGCAGTTTACCGGTATTAAATTGTTGGAAATCAATGCCAGCGCCGATATTAATCACCGCATAAATATATTACGCGATGGTATTAACATGATGAAAAAGGCCACACGCCGCTAACCTGAATTAAACATCATCACCTTAATTCTCGGCCTGCAACTCAACGTTGCGCCGACCTAATATAAACCAAACATAAGAAATTAAGTTCCACTATTCAGCATCGAAAGAAATAAGTTTCTATAACCTGATGGAGTCGTTATGAAGCGGGTACTTGAGGGCATACTTGCGGTATTAATTGCCGTACTTTCCTGCATTGTATTTATTAACGTTATTTTACGTTACGGTTTTGAGAGCAGTATTTTGTCGGTAGATGAACTATCACGTTATCTATTTGTATGGCTGACGTTTATTGGCGCCATCGTTGCATTTATGGATAACGCTCACGTTCAGGTCACTTTTGTGGTGGAAAAACTTTCGCCAACGAATCAGCGTCGTCTCTCGCTGCTGACGCATTCACTGATTTTATTGTTATGCATCGCATTAGGCTGGGGCAGCCTGCAAAAAGCGTTGCAGGACTGGAGCGATCACTCGCCAATCCTCGGTTTACCGATCGGCCTGATGTATATCGCCTGTCTGCCCACAAGCGTTGCTATCGCGTTAATCGAGCTGCGTCGGCTTTATCACTTAATAACGCGTAACGATTCCTTTCAACAACCACAGCAAGGAGCCTAATCATGGCCGTGGTGATATTTCTCTGCTGCCTGCTCGGCGGGATCGCGATAGGTTTACCCATCGCCTGGTCGCTGCTGCTTTGCGGCGCTGCTCTGATGGCATACCTGGATATGTTTGACGTGCAGATTATGGCGCAAACTCTGGTTAACGGCGCGGACAGTTTCTCCCTGCTGGCCATTCCCTTTTTTGTTTTGGCCGGTGAAATCATGAACGCGGGCGGCCTGTCAAAGCGAATTGTCGACCTGCCGATGAAGCTGGTCGGCCATAAGCCCGGCGGCCTGGGCTACGTGGGCGTCATTGCGGCAATGATTATGGCCAGCCTTTCCGGCTCTGCGGTAGCAGATACCGCTGCGGTCGCCGCGCTGCTGGTGCCGATGATGCGCTCCGCAAACTATCCGATCAACCGCTCCGTTGGGTTAATCGCTTCCGGCGGGATCATTGCGCCAATTATTCCCCCCTCGATTCCTTTTATTATCTTCGGCGTTTCCAGCGGCTTGTCGATCAGCAAGCTGTTTATGGCCGGGATCGCACCGGGCATCATGATGGGCGCGGCGCTTATGCTCACCTGGTGGTGGCAGGCCGGGCGATTAAATCTCCCTTCTCAGCCTAAAGCAACACCGCGTGAAATCTGGCAATCATTGGTTTCAGGTATCTGGGCGCTGTTTTTACCGGTGATTATCATCGGCGGCTTCCGTTCCGGACTTTTCACGCCAACGGAGGCAGGGGCGGTCGCCGCGTTTTACGCCCTCTTTGTCGCCGTGGTTATCTATCGGGAATTAACGTTTTCCAGTCTCTACCACGTGCTGGTCAATGCCGCCAAAACGACGTCAGTCGTCATGTTTCTGGTGGCCGCGGCCCAGGTATCCGCCTGGCTGATTACGATCGCGGAATTACCCATGATGGTGTCAGATTTGCTGCAGCCGCTGGTCGACTCTCCGCGACTCTTATTTATCGTCATTATGATCTCAATTATGGTCGTCGGTATGGTGATGGATTTGACGCCAACGGTGTTAATTCTTACCCCTGTATTATTGCCATTAGTTAAAGAAGCCAATATTGACCCGATTTATTTCGGCGTCATGTTCATTATTAACTGCTCTATTGGATTAATCACACCGCCCGTTGGCAACGTCCTCAACGTTATTTCCGGGGTAGCAAAATTGAAATTTGATGACGCGGTAAGAGGCGTATTCCCTTACGTTGTCGTCCTGATGTCGCTGCTGGTTTTATTTATTTTTATTCCCGAGCTAATTATCACACCGCTTAAATGGATTAATTAAAGGATAATATTATGAAATTACACGTTATTGCTCGTTCATTATTGATAGCTGGTCTGACGGTTTTCAGCGTGTCGTCTCTGGCGGCGCAATCTTTACGTTTTGGTTATGAAACACCGCAAACTGACTCCCAACATATTGCCGCGAAAAAATTTAACGAACTATTAAAAGAAAAAACTAACGGCGAATTAACGCTAAAACTCTTTCCTGACAGCACATTAGGTAACGCCCAGGCAATGATCAGCGGGGTGCGCGGCGGAACCATTGATATGGAAATGTCCGGTTCGAACAATTTCACCGGCCTGGCCCCTGTATTCAACTTACTTGATGTCCCCTTCCTGTTTCGCGATACCGCGCATGCGCATAAAACGCTCGACGGCAAAGTCGGCGATGAACTGAAAAAATCACTCGATTCAAAAGGGTTAAAAGTCCTCGCCTACTGGGAAAACGGTTGGCGCGACGTCACCAACTCCCGCGCGCCGGTAAAAACGCCGGGCGATTTGAAAGGCTTAAAAATCCGCACTAACAACAGCCCAATGAATATCGCGGCCTTTAAAATCTTCGGCGCGAACCCTATTCCGATGCCATTCTCCGAAGTCTATACCGGCCTCGAAACCCGTACGATTGATGCCCAGGAGCACCCTATCAACGTCGTGTGGTCAGCGAAATTCTATGAGGTACAGAAATACCTCTCCCTCACTCATCACGCCTATTCGCCTCTGCTGCTGGTGATCAATAAAGCCAAATTCGACGCTTTAAGCCCGCAGTTCCAGGAGGCACTGCTGAGTTCCGCCAAAGAAGCGGGTGACTACCAGCGCAAACTGGTCGCCGAAGATCAGCAAAAAATTATCGATGGCATGAAAGAAGCCGGAGTTGAAGTCCTGACCGATATCGACCGTAAAGCCTTCAGCGATGCGCTGGGCAGCCAGGTGCGCGATATGTTCCTGAAAGACAACCCGCAGGGCGCCGATCTCCTGAAAGCCGTGGACGAGGTGCAATAAGTCATGAGCAACTACTGGCTGGGGTTAGATTGTGGTGGGAGTTGGCTAAAAGCCGGGTTGTACGATGGCGCAGGCCGGGAAGTAGCGGTGCAACGCCTGCCGCTGCACGCTTTAAGCCCGCAGCCAGGCTGGGTTGAACGCGATATGACCGAACTGTGGCAACAGTGCGGCTCGGTCATCAGCAAACTGCTGACGCACACGGGGGTGAGCGGCTCACAAATCCGCGGTCTGGGTATTTCCGCTCAGGGTAAGGGCCTGTTCCTGTTAGATAAAAGCGATCGGCCATTAGGTAAAGCGATACTCTCTTCCGACCGTCGCGCCATGGAAATTGTCCAGCGCTGGCAAAAAGAAGCGGTTCCGCAAAAACTCTACCCGCTGACCCGGCAAACCCTGTGGACCGGGCATCCAGTCTCCCTTTTACGCTGGGTAAAAGAGAATGAGCCGCAGCGCTACGCGCAGATAGGCTGCGTCATGATGACGCATGACTATCTGCGCTGGTGCTTAACCGGCGTGAAAGGCTGTGAGGAGAGCAACATCTCCGAGTCCAACCTCTACAACATGGCGACGGGCCAGTACGACCTGCGTCTGACCGAGTGGCTGGGCATCAGTGAAATCGACAGCGCGCTGCCCCCCGTGGTGGGTTCAGCCGAAATATGCGGGGAGATCACCGCTCAGGCAGCCGCCATCACCGGTCTGGCGGCGGGTACCCCCGTCGTCGGCGGCCTGTTTGACGTGGTTTCCACCGCCCTTTGCGCCGGTATTGAGGATGAATCAACGCTCAATGCGGTGATGGGTACCTGGGCCGTCACCAGCGGCATCGCTCACGGTCTGCGCGACCATGAGGCCCATCCTTACGTCTATGGCCGCTACGTCAATGACGGGCAGTATATCGTTCACGAAGCCAGCCCGACCTCCTCCGGCAACCTTGAATGGTTTACCGCCCAGTGGGGCTACCTCTCTTTTGACGAGATCAATCAGGCGGTCGCCAGCCTGCCGAAAGCCGGTAGCGACCTCTTTTTTCTGCCGTTTCTCTACGGCAGCAATGCCGGACTGGAGATGACCTGCGGTTTTTACGGCATGCAGGCGCTGCACACCCGCGCGCACCTGCTGCAGGCGATTTATGAAGGCGTGGTCTTCAGCCATATGACCCACCTCAACCGCATGCGTGAACGTTTTACCGACGTTTGCGCCCTGCGCGTTACCGGCGGCCCGGCCCACTCCGACGTCTGGATGCAGATGCTGGCGGACGTCAGCGGTTTACGCATCGAGCTGCCGCAGGTGGAGGAGACCGGCTGCTTCGGCGCGGCGCTGGCAGCCCGCGTCGGCACCGGCGTATATCGCGATTTCCGCGAGGCCCAACGCGACCTGCAGCACCCGGTGCGCACGCTGCTGCCGGACATGACCGCACACGCCCTCTACCAGCGCAAATACCGCCAATACCAGGATTTGATTGAAGCACTACAGGGCTATCACGCCCGTATTAAGGAGCACGCATTATGAGCCGACCATTACTGCAACTGGCGCTCGACCACACCAGTCTGGAAGCAGCCCAACGCGATGTCGCCCTGCTACAGGATCATGTCGATATCGTTGAGGCCGGAACCATCCTTTGTTTAACCGAAGGCCTTAGCGCGGTGAAAGCCCTGCGAGCGCAGTGCCCGGAAAAAATCATCGTCGCCGACTGGAAAGTGGCCGATGCCGGTGAAACCCTGGCGCAGCAGGCTTTTAGCGCTGGCGCTAACTGGATGACTATCATCTGCGCTGCGCCACTCGCGACCGTCGAGAAAGGCCATGCCGTCGCGCAATCCTGCGGCGGTGAAATTCAAATGGAACTGTTCGGCAACTGGACGCTGGACGACGCCCGAGACTGGTATCGCGTCGGGGTTCGCCAGGCGATTTACCACCGCGGACGCGATGCGCAGGCCAGCGGGCAGCAGTGGGGCGAAGCGGACCTGACGCGTATGAAAGCGTTGTCCGACATCGGCCTTGAACTATCGATTACCGGCGGCATTACCCCAGCGGATCTGCCGCTGTTCCGCGACGTTAACGTTAAGGCATTTATCGCCGGACGTGCGCTGGCAGGTGCCGCCCATCCGGCGCAGGTCGCCGCCGAATTCCACGCCCAAATTGACGCCATTTGGGGAGAAAAGCATGCGTAATCATCCATTAGGTATTTACGAGAAAGCACTGGCGAAAGATCTCAGTTGGCCAGAGCGGCTGGTGCTGGCAAAAAGCTGCGGTTTTGATTTTGTCGAGATGTCGGTGGACGAAACGGATGAACGCCTTTCGCGCCTCGAATGGACCTCGGCTCAGCGCGCATCTCTGGTGAGCGCGATGCTGGAAAGCGGCGTCGCCATCCCGTCGATGTGCCTCTCCGCCCATCGTCGATTCCCTTTTGGCAGCCGCGACGAAGCGGTACGCCAGCGGGCGCGTGAAATCATGACCAAAGCCATTCGCCTGGCGCGCGATCTCGGTATCCGCACCATCCAGTTGGCAGGTTACGACGTCTATTACGAAGAGCACGACGAAGGCACCCAGCAACGTTTCGCCGAAGGGCTGGCGTGGGCGGTGGAACAGGCCGCAGCGGCGCAGGTGATGCTGGCGGTGGAAATCATGGATACCGCGTTTATGAACTCCATCAGCAAGTGGAAAAAGTGGGACGAGATGCTTTCGTCACCGTGGTTCACCGTTTATCCAGACGTCGGCAACCTCAGCGCCTGGGGGAACGACGTGACCGCCGAGCTGAAGCTGGGGATTGACCGTATCGCCGCAATTCATCTGAAAGATACGCTGCCGGTGACCGGCGATAGCCCCGGCCAGTTCCGCGACGTGCCGTTTGGCGAAGGATGCGTTGATTTTGTGGGCATCTTCAAAACGCTGCATGAGCTGAACTATCGCGGTTCATTTCTGATTGAGATGTGGACAGAGAAAGCCAGCGAGCCGGTGCTGGAAATTATCCAGGCCCGCCGCTGGATTGAATCACGGATGCAGGAAGGAGGTTTCACATGTTAGAGCAACTGAAAGCCGAGGTGCTGGCGGCAAACCTGGCCCTCCCGGCGCACGGGCTGGTCACCTTTACCTGGGGCAACGTCAGCGCGGTCGATGAGACGCGCAAACTGATGGTCATCAAGCCTTCCGGCGTTGAATATGAGGTGATGACCGCCGACGATATGGTGGTGGTAGAGATCGCCAGCGGTAAGGTCGTTGAAGGCCATAAAAAACCGTCGTCCGATACCGCGACCCATCTGGCGCTCTATCGCCGCTATCCGCAGATCGGTGGGATCGTGCATACCCATTCCCGCCATGCGACGATCTGGTCGCAGGCCGGGCTCGATCTGCCCGCCTGGGGCACCACCCACGCCGACTATTTCTATGGCGCGATCCCCTGTACCCGACTGATGACCGTTGAGGAAATTAACGGCGAGTACGAGTATCAGACCGGCGAGGTGATTATTAAAACCTTTGAAGAGCGCGGTCTGGATCCGGCGCAAATCCCGGCGGTATTGGTTCATTCACACGGCCCGTTTGCCTGGGGTAAAAATGCCGCCGATGCCGTCCACAACGCCGTGGTGCTTGAGGAGTGCGCCTATATGGGGCTGTTCTCGCGCCAGCTGGCTCCGCAGTTGCCGGATATGCAGCCGGAATTGCTCGATAAACACTATCTGCGTAAACACGGCGCGAATGCCTATTACGGGCAGTAATGCCGGCAGCCACAGCCTGTGTCAGATGGCGGCTGCGCCTTATCCGACCTACAAGATTTGCAATATCAATACGTTGTGATGAACTCTTGTAAGCCCGATAAGCAAAGCGCCATCGGACATTCAGTTTGCAACCGCTTTGTCAGAGGGCCAAAGATTATACTCAAGAATTAACGTGTTCCTTACTGTAGCGCCGCTTCCAGGCGGTAGGCGTCAGGCCGGTGTGCTTGCGGAAGATCTGGCGAAAGTAACCAACGTCATTAAAACCGCACCGCTCCGCCACCTCTTTTAACGAACGCGCGTCGCTAATCAGCAACTTTTCCGCCTCGCGCACCCGCTGGCGGTGGATGGCTTCCGTTAGCGTAAGGTGAAATACCCGCCGATAAACGCGTCCCAGATAATCCACATTGCAATGCAGTTCTTTCGCCAGAACCGAGCTGGAAAGCGGCAGGTGATAGTGCGTTCGAATCAGCTGCTGCACTTTCCAGGCCAGCGACACGCCAGCGGCCTCGGCGTTTTCATTCTGCCGGGCGTCAACAGTGAGCTGCTGCAAAATCAGCAGCACGATGAACTCCAGCGCCGGGCTGCGCTGGTGCTTTTCCTGCTCGTTCATAAACTGGCGAAAAAGCGCAATCAGCGCCTGCGGATCGGCAACCTGGGTATGCTGCGGCACGGAAAGATGCGTCAGCCAGCGCGGGTCGCTGTCAGGCGCTTTGACCTCAAAATGGAGCCAGTAAAATTTAAGATCGGCGGGAAACTCCTCAACGCCAATATGGCGGCGATGCGGCCAAAGCAACAGGCTTTCCCCGGCTTCGACACAGAAAACACATTCTTCTTCCTGAATTTTCAGGCAGCCTTTTTCCACAAATATAATTTCCCACGATTGCAGACGCCTGGCAGGATGACGCCCAATGCCGCGAGAAATAAATAATCCGCCGTTTTGGACTTTAATCGGTAATGTCATGGATAATTCGAGCATTAATAGGTCATTTCCCGCTCATTTAGCACCGTATTTCATATTAGCTTTTGATTATTAACTAAAAATAGTCATTTCACTCGATCCATCTCACATTTTTAAATACGGGTCGGAATCGTCATCTTTTTTTACTCTTTTATCGCCTTGTCGCTCACCGCTATCCGGGCAAAATGAATCAAGTCATAACGCGAAAATAAAAATTACTGCCATAAAATACCCCGTCAGCGAGGAATATCTATGACCTCTACAGCCTTAAGGAGCACGAAATGAACGTACTGGAAGTCGATCTGCATAAACTGACGGTCAGCGATCCGTTCCTCGGACAGTATCAACAACTGGTTCGCGATGTGGTTATTCCTTACCAGTGGGATGCGTTAAACGATCGTATTCCAGAGGCTGAACCCAGCCATGCCATTGAAAATTTCCGCATTGCCGCAGGCCAGCAGACGGGCGACTTTTACGGCATGGTCTTTCAGGACAGCGACGTGGCGAAATGGCTGGAAGCGGTTGCCTGGTCACTGTGCCAGAAGCCCGATCCCGCGCTTGAGAAAACCGCCGATGAGGTGATTGAACTGGTGACCGCCGCGCAGTGTGACGATGGCTATCTCAATACGTACTTTACGGCAAAAGCCCCGCAAGAACGCTGGAGCAACCTGGCGGAGTGCCACGAGCTTTATTGCGCCGGGCATCTGATTGAAGCGGGCGTCGCCTTCTTTCAGGCCACCGGCAAGCGTCGGCTGCTAGACGTCGTTTGTCGCCTGGCCGATCATATCGACAGCACTTTCGGCCCTGGCGAAAATCAGCTGCACGGCTATCCGGGCCACCCGGAAATTGAGCTGGCGCTGATGCGTCTGTATGAGGTAACAGAGCAGCCGCGCTATATGACGCTGGCAAGCTACTTTATCGGGCAGCGCGGCGCCCAACCGCACTTCTACGACGAAGAGTACGAAAAACGCGGCCAAACCTCTTACTGGCATACCTACGGCCCGGCGTGGATGGTCAAAGACAAAGCCTACAGCCAGGCGCATCTGCCAATTTCGCAGCAGCAGACGGCCATTGGCCACGCGGTACGTTTTGTCTATCTGATGACTGGCGTGGCGCATCTCGCTCGCCTGAGCAACGATGAAGGCAAACGCCAGGACTGCCTGCGCCTGTGGAAAAATATGGCGCAGCGTCAGCTGTATATCACCGGAGGCATCGGTTCCCAGAGCAGCGGCGAAGCCTTTAGCAGCGATTACGATTTACCGAATGATTCGGTCTATGCGGAAAGCTGCGCTTCAATCGGCCTGATGATGTTCGCCCGCCGGATGCTGGAAATGGAAGCCGATAGCCAGTACGCCGACGTGATGGAGCGCGCGCTGTACAACACCGTCCTCGGCGGTATGGCGCTGGATGGCAAGCATTTCTTCTACGTCAACCCGCTGGAAGTGCATCCAAAATCGTTAAAATTCAACCATATTTACGATCACGTTAAGCCCATCCGCCAGCGCTGGTTTGGCTGCGCCTGCTGCCCGCCGAACATCGCCCGCGTGCTCACCTCCCTTGGTCACTACATCTACACGCCGCGTGCGGATGCGCTGTACATCAATATGTACGTGGGTAACAGCATGGAAATACCGGTTGAAAATGGCGCGCTCAAACTGCGAATCAGCGGGAACTACCCGTGGCATGAGCAGGTGAAGATCGCCATCGACTCTGTGCAGCCGGTACGTCACACGCTGGCGCTACGTCTGCCGGACTGGTGCCCTGAGGCAAAAGTGACGCTCAACGGGCTGGAAGTGGAGCAGGATATTCGCAAAGGTTATCTGCATATCCGTCGGACCTGGCAGGAGGGCGATACGATAACCCTGACGCTGCCGATGCCGGTTCGCCGCGTGTATGGCAATCCGCTGGCGCGTCACGTCGCCGGTAAGGTCGCCATTCAGCGCGGGCCGCTGGTCTATTGCCTTGAGCAGGCCGATAACGGCGAAGAACTGCATAATCTGTGGCTACCGAAAGAGAGTGAATTCCGGGTCTTTGAGGGCAAAGGGCTTTTTGCGCATAAGATGCTGATTCAGGCTGAAGGCGAGAAGCAAAGCGCCCCAGATGCGCAGCATCAGGCGTTGTGGCACTACGATAACGCGCCGTCATCGCGCCAGCCGCAGACGCTAACCTTCATTCCGTGGTTTAGCTGGGCCAACCGTGGCGAGGGCGAAATGCGGATTTGGGTTAACGAGCGGTAATACTGTGCCGGATGGCGGCTGCGCCTTATCCGGCCTACAAGATTTGCAATATCAGTATATTGCGATGAATTTTTGTAGGCCTGATAAGCGAAGCGCCATCAGACATTACCACCAGGCTAATATCAACGCGGTAGGCCCGATAAGCGCAGCGCCATCAGACATTACCACCAAGCTGATATCAATGCGGTAGGCCCGATAAGCGCAGCGCCATCGGGCATTACCACCAGGCTGATATCAATGCGGTAGGCCCGATAAGCGCAGCGCCATCGGGCATTACCTCTTGCGTCAGAACAGCCCCAGCGGCTTATCGGAATAGCTCACCAGCAGGCACTTGGTTTGCTGGTAGTGTTCCAGCATCATCTTATGCGTTTCGCGCCCGATGCCCGACTGCTTATAGCCGCCGAACGCCGCATGTGCCGGATAGGCGTGATAGCAGTTGGTCCATACGCGCCCGGCCTGAATGCCGCGCCCCATCTTATAGGCCAGATTGCCGTTGCGGCTCCAGACGCCAGCGCCCAGGCCGTATTGGGTATCGTTAGCGATTTCCAGCGCCTCCTCCATGGTTTTAAAGGTGGTTACCGCCAGCACCGGGCCAAAGATCTCCTCCTGAAAGACGCGCATATTATTCTTACCAAACAGAATGGTAGGCTCAAGGTAATAGCCCTCTTTAAGTTCGCCATCCAGTTCCTTGCGTCGCCCACCGGTCAGAATATCGGCCCCCTCTTTTTTACCGATATCGATATAATTGAGGATAGTCTCAAGCTGGCCGTGGGAAACCTGCGCCCCCATCTGTGTACCGCTATCTAGCGGGTTCCCGCTGCGAATGCTCTCTACCCGGCGAATAGCGCGCTCCATAAAGCGCTCATAGATGGACTCCTGGACCAGCGCACGGCTTGGACAGGTACACACCTCGCCCTGGTTAAAGGCAAACAGGGCAAATCCCTCCAGCGCTTTATCAAAGAACGCATCTTCCTCATCCATCACGTCAGCGAAGAAGATATTGGGCGATTTACCGCCTAACTCCAGCGTCACCGGAATAATATTCTGCGTGGCGTACTGCATGATCTGTTGACCCACTTCCGTCGAACCGGTAAACGCCACCTTCGCGATACGTTTCGAGGTCGCCAGATATTCGCCGATCTCGCCGCCCGCGCCGTTCACGACGTTGACGACGCCCGGCGGTAACAGATCGCCAATGACTTCCATTAACAGCAGAACGGAAAGCGGCGTCAGGCGTGCCGGTTTAAGCACCACGCAGTTACCCGCCGCCAGCGCTGGCGCCATTTTCCAGCTTGCCATCAACAACGGAAAGTTCCACGGGATTATCTGCCCCACGACGCCAAGCGGTTCGTGAAAATGGTAGGCCACGGTTTCGCTATCAACTTCGCTGATCCCGCCCTCCTGCGCACGTATACAGGAGGCGAAATAGCGGAAATGATCGATCGCCAGCGGTACGTCGGCGGCGCTGGTTTCACGAATCGGTTTACCGTTATCCCAGGTTTCCGCTGTCGCCAACAGTTCGAGGTTTTGTTCCATCCGATCGGCGATCTTAAACAAGATAGCGGCACGGTCTTGTACTGACGTATGCGCCCACTTATCTTTCGCCTTATGCGCGGCGTCGAGCGCTAAATCGATATCTTTTTTACCGGAGGAAGCGACTTCACATAGCGGCTGGCCGGTCACTGGCGTCAGGTTTTGATAATATTCGCCGTCGGCGGGCGCAACCCAGTCACCGCCAATAAAATTGTCATAGCGGGCTTTTAACTTCAGTGGGTACCCGTATTCACCTGGCTGAATACGTGTTGAAGGGGGATTGTTCGTCATGACCAACTCCTTATTGTAAAGGTACTCCACAAGGGTAGACGGTACTGGTGAATTTTTCGCCAATGGTTTCCCGCTTTACGACAGCAATCACGAATTACTTTCCTTTACGTTTCTCCGTCTGGTTTTAGCCATACTAAACAGGTGCCTGTTTAACGTACGGAGAACACTATGCAGCAATATATCGGTATTGATGTGGGAGGAACTCACGTCAAATATGGCGTGATTAACAGTGACGGCGAAGAATTAACCCATCATCAATTCGATACGCCAGAGGACGCCTCCACGTTTACCCGCAAATGGCAGGATGTGGTGGCGCGTTGCCAACAGGACTATGACATTGCGGCAATCGGGGTCAGTTTCCCCGGCCATATTAATCCCCATAACGGTCATGCGGCAAAAGCGGGCGCGCTGGCTTACCTGGATGACGTCAACCTGATGGAGTTGTTCAGCGGGCTGACCGCTCTGCCGCTGGTCGTGGAGAACGACGCGAACTGCGCGGCGCTGGGCGAAATGTGGCGAGGCGCCGGGCAGCATTATGACAATCTGGTCTGTATTACCATTGGAACCGGCATTGGCGGCGGTATTATCGTCGGACGAGAACTGTATCGCGGCGCGCATTTTCACGCCGGTGAATTCGGCGTCATGCCGGTCGGGAATAATGGCGAAAGTATGCATAAAATCGCGTCAACCAGCGGATTAATGGCGTCGTGCCGCCAGGCGCTGGCGCTGCCCGCCGAAGAGATGCCGCCTGCGGATGTGATCTTCGAACGAATGGCGACCGATGTTCATCTGCGTGAGGCGGTCAATGACTGGGCGCGTTATCTGTCACGCGGCGTTTACAGCGTGATCTCTATGTTTGATCCGGGCGTGGTGCTGATCGGCGGAGGAATAAGCGAACAGGAAAAGCTCTACCCGCTCCTGACGCGGCATCTTGAAACGTTTGAAATGTGGGAGGCGCTCCAGGTACCGATTCAGCCCTGCCAACTGGGAAATCAGGCGGGCAGGCTGGGCGCCGTCTGGCTGGCGCAGCAACAGCTCGCTCGAAGCTAACGAGTTACGCCTTATCCGGCCTGCATCGTCTACGCAGGCCCGGTAAGCGTCCGCGCCACCGGGCAAAGACGTTACATCGCCGCGCGATAAATTTCCACAATCTCATCGTGAGTCGCCTGAATAAGGCGCAAAGAATACGGGTGAAATTATCCTGATAACAGGTTCACGCTGGCTATTTTAAGAAGCCAGAAAAATAAAAAGCACATCTGGTTCATTTCCTGATGTGCTTTTTATAAAGCAACGCAATAATTGTATTGCTTCATTTGTTATTTAATTTAACCATTTCATTCTTTTTGCGGAAATAATAACGCATCACGTAATAAATGATCATTCCCACGACGTCGTGTAAATCCAATCCGGTCAAAATATTCAAGGATCTGAATGGCCAGTTTCCGCCCTACATTCAGCCTGTCGCGAAAATCCGCCGCACACGTTGATCCTCTCTCTTGATCCAGCTCGCGGATCATATTGGCGAAAGCGACTATCCGATCGTTACGATAGTACCGATCTTTTACGATCGCGGTAATGATGCCTTGCTGTGCCGCCTGCCGCAGCACCAGCCGCATCAATTGTTCTTCCGTTCCGGTCTCTTTCGCCAGATCGCGTACCCACCAGGGCTCATCGCCAAATAGCGGTTCGACTTTTTGCCAGACGGCCTGCTGCTCATCGCTAAATCCTGCTTTATGATCCGGCAGATGCAACCAACCGTGATGGCTATGAATCAGGCCGTCGTCGCGCATCCGCTCGATCAGCATCAGGACCAGCGCTTCATCCTCCATTGGCAGGGCCATGCGACGTAAACGCTCGCGTCCCGGCCCCGGTTCATCGCGGTGCTGTTCGTGGTAGGTCGCCAGCGTATCAAGAATCTTACGCTGCCAGCGGGCGGCGACGGGCGCGCTTAACAGATTGTCTCCGGCCTGGATAAAACCATGTTGCTCAATAAGCTGACGCATACCGAGAGGATTAAGCTGACGCGCCCAACCGAAATCCGGCAGGTTGACGGCGCCGCGTTCCAGATGAATGGCCAACGCCGCGCTATCGTCCTGCGCGGCGGCAAGCGTTGAAAGCCAGTGCAAATAATCTGGCTTACGTTTACCGCGACGTGGCGCCTTAAGCGTCACCACGAGTGCGCCGGCAAGGGTGGCGCGTGCGGAAATATCACGCAGCACCAGTCTGTCATTATCGGCCAGCCACAACGGCGTATCAAAGATCAGCTCGGCCAGCCCGCCTTCCAGCAAAGAGACGCGACCGGTCACATGGCTGGCGGCATGGTGAATATGTAGCGGCTGCCATTGGGAAAGCGGCGCATGAAGCGCCAGAGAAACGATCACCCGGGAAAAAGCCTCCCCCACCGGCGCATCGGAAAGCAGCCAGTCGCCGCGGTTAAGCTGCTCCTTCTCCGCATCGCCCGCAATATTGAGCGCAATACGTTGCCCGGCATACGCATGGTCAGTGGGCTGATTTTGCGCGTGTAGACTTCGTACGCGCATCGGCGTATTTACTCCGGTTAACCACAGCGTATCACCTACCTTTACCTCTCCGCTCAGCGCCGTTCCGGTCACCACCAGTCCCGCCCCTTTCACCGTAAACGCACGGTCGATAGCCAGACGGAAACGATGCTGCGCGGCGTGCAAACGTGCAGGAAGCTGCTGTAAATGAGCGCGAAGTTCTGCAATACCGCGTCCTTCATTGGCGGCGGTGACAAATACAACGGTATCGGCGAAGCCATAGTTGTCGAGCGCCGCCAGTACCTCTTCACGTACTTCACCGATACGCGCCTCATCCACGCGATCGGCTTTGGTCAGCGCGACGGTGAGCTGGAGATTGCCCGTCAGTTGCAGGATCTGTAAATGCTCGCGCGTTTGCGCCATGACGCCGTCATCACAGGCGACCACCAGCAAAGCGTGATCAATACCGCCTACGCCCGCCAGCATGTTAGAGAGGAATTTTTCATGTCCAGGCACATCGATAAAGCCCAGCACACGACCATCCGGCTGCGGCCAATAGGCGTAGCCCAGATCGATAGTCATCCCGCGTTTTTTCTCTTCCGGCAGGCGATCGGCATTGACTCCGGTAATCGCCTGGAGCAACGTCGTTTTACCGTGGTCTACGTGTCCGGCAGTTGCAATAATCATTTCAGCATCATCTCCATAAACCGGCTTTCGTCTTCAAGACAGCGCATATCCAGCCATAAACGGCCATCATAAATTCGGCCAATGACCGGTACAGGCAGCGTGCGCCAGCGGGCCGCCAGTGCCTCCAGCCGACTACCACGCCCGTCGTGCGGGGTAAAGGTCATGGCGGCGCTGGGAAGGCGGTCTACTGGTAATGAACCGCTGCCGATTTGCGACAGGCAGGGTTTAACCTCCAGCGCAAATTCATCGCCGTAACGTGCCGCCAGCCGCGCCTGTAACCGCTGCGCTTGTTCGCGAATCGACGCTTCATTGCGGGTTAACAGACGCAGGGTGGGTAATTTCTCCGCCAACGCTTCCGGGTGCAGATACAGACGTAACGTTGCCTCCAGCGCCGCCAGCGTCATTTTATCCGCGCGCAGAGCGCGTTTCAGCGGATGGCTTTGCAGTTGGGCAATCATCGCTTTTTTGCCGACGATAATCCCGGCCTGCGGCCCGCCCAGCAACTTATCGCCGGAGAAGCTTACCAGGCTGACGCCTGCGGCAATGAGCTGCTGCGGCATCGGCTCTTTGGGTAAGCCATATTGACTTAAATCCACCAGCGAACCGCTGCCCAGATCCGCCACCACCGGAATATCCAGCTCTCGCCCGATTTCCGCCAGTTCCGCTTCCTCTACCGTTTTGGTAAAGCCCTCAATGCTGTAATTACTGGTATGCACCTTCATCAACAGCCCGGTATTTTCATTTACCGCCTGACGGTAATCTTTCGCGTGCGTCCGGTTGGTGGTGCCCACTTCATGCAGCGTACAGCCCGCCTGGCGCATAACATCCGGAATACGAAACGCGCCGCCGATTTCGACCAGCTCGCCACGCGAAACCACCACCTCTTTGCCGCTGGCGGTCGCCGCCAGCATCAGCAATACCGCCGCCGCATTGTTATTGACGATACAGGCGTCCTCCGCCCCGGTGATACGGCATAACAGCGTCGCCAGCGCCCGGTCGCGATGCCCCCGCCCGGCGCCATCTAAATCGTATTCCAGCGTCACCGGCGCGCGCATCGCCTGCGTTACCGCCTCAATCGCTTCTTGCGCCTGCAATGCGCGGCCAAGATTGGTGTGCAACACCGTCCCCGTCAGGTTAATCACCGGGCGCAGCGCGCTTTGCGCCGCATTTTCCAGCCGGAGTTTCGCCTCTTGCGCCCAGTCTGCGTACCAGTCGGGAAGCGTTTGCGTATTCCGGATGACGTCGCGCGCGTCGTCAAGCATCCGCCTAAGCAGATCAACCACCTGGGTATGGCCATACCGATCGCGCAGAGAAAGAAAAGCGCTATCGTGCAATAAGCGATCGATAGCAGGAAGCTGGCTGTAGAGTGTACGCGTTTCGCTTGTCATGAAAATGCCTGGCTGTTGGTGGCCCTCTCCTGGCGGGAGAGGGATATCGACATAAGGGGGATTGTAACGTGAGTTTGCTCAGGCGGACATAATGCGCGTCAAGCCTTTGGCGCTTCGGTGCGGGCAAAGCTTTCGCGTTGAAAAAGCGTTTCGACCAGTTTGACCAGGTGGGGGCGGCTAACACACCAGCCAGGCGCGACCCGGCGGAAGTTGAGATAGCCTACCGCACAGGCAATCGCGATAGTCGCCAGATTGACCGTATCCGTTTTTAGCGTCCCGTCGCTCAGATAACTTTCGAGCATATCCAGGCTGCGGTTGATTTTTTCCCGCTGGCGCAGCAGTTCCGTTTCCGATTGTTGCGCCGCCGGACGCGCCTGTTCGCGTACAGAAACCAACGCTGCATCCATAATGCCGTCAGCCAACGCTTCAAGCTGGCGAACTTTAAGCGCTGCCATCGGGTCACGCGGGAGCATCGCTGGCGCGATATCCAGCAGCTCAATATATTCCGCGATGATCGGCGAATCGAACCAATACTCGCCTTTCTCCGTCACCAGCGCTGGCACCTTACCCAGAGGGTTGTATTGCGCCACGCCGTTATCCGCCTCGTAGGGTAGTTCATTAATAAATTCGAAGGTAATGCCTTTTTCGAGCAGCAGAACAGAGATTTTGCGCACAAAAGGGCTGGTGTAGCTACCGATGAGTTTCATGCCGTGTCCTTTTTGCCAACCAGTAAAAATCATAGTATGGCTCAAATAAGACGAAAAGAGACGCAAAAGGAGGTTGCTGAATGACATAACGTGAGTGAGCTCGCGACAAAATGTTTGCCGGATCGTATTGGCGTTACCCGGGCTTAAAATTTCTTGTGAAGAGGATCACAAAAATTCAACAAAGCACCAAAATAAAAATGTGAAATATCTCACATAAAATGGTCTTTTAAGGGCTAAAAATTAGATTCGTTGTTTTTTTACACAGCCACTTTGTGATCAATATCACATCAATTACCTCTCTACCCCCTATATTTATGTGACACAAATCACATAAATTGTCCCTGTCTGGACAGTTGAACGATTCAGTGCCAGATTGCGCAGTATCTACACTACAGGGTCCGGCTACCTCTGCCGCTACATTAACAAACCTCGGGCTTTCAGCCTGCGCGACAGCAACATAAGAAGGGGTGTTTTTATGTCATCCGATATTAAGATCAAAGTGCAAAGCTTTGGTCGATTCCTCAGCAATATGGTGATGCCTAATATCGGCGCGTTTATCGCGTGGGGTATTATCACCGCATTATTTATTCCAACAGGGTGGTTGCCTAACGAAACGCTGGCGAAACTGGTTGGTCCGATGATCACCTACCTGCTGCCGCTGCTCATCGGTTATACCGGCGGTCGTCTGGTTGGCGGCGAGCGCGGCGGCGTGGTGGGAGCTATCACTACCATGGGCGTTATTGTCGGCGCGGATATGCCGATGTTCCTCGGCTCAATGATCGCCGGTCCATTAGGCGGCTACTGCATTAAGAAATTCGACAGTTGGGTAGACGGTAAGATCAAATCCGGTTTTGAGATGCTGGTGAACAACTTCTCCGCTGGCATTATCGGTATGATCCTCGCCATCCTGGCGTTCCTCGGTATTGGTCCGGCGGTTGAAGTCCTGTCCAAAATTCTGGCGGCGGGCGTTAACTTCATGGTGGCGCACGATATGCTGCCGCTGGCGTCCATTTTTGTTGAACCGGCGAAAATCCTGTTCCTCAATAACGCGATTAACCACGGCATCTTCTCACCACTGGGTATCCAGCAGTCCCATGAGATGGGTAAATCCATCTTCTTCCTGATTGAAGCTAACCCGGGTCCGGGGATGGGCGTCCTGCTGGCGTACATGTTCTTCGGTCGCGGCAGCGCTAAACAGTCTGCGGGCGGCGCGGCAATTATCCACTTCCTGGGCGGTATCCATGAGATCTACTTCCCGTACGTGCTGATGAACCCACGTCTGATCCTGGCCGTTATCCTTGGCGGTATGACCGGCGTATTCACCCTGACCATCCTGAACGGCGGTCTGGTTTCTCCGGCTTCTCCTGGCTCGATTCTGGCGGTACTGGCGATGACGCCAAAAGGCGCTTACTTCGCTAACATCGCTGCCATCGTGGCGGCAATGGCAGTCTCCTTCGTGGTTTCTGCAATTCTGCTGAAAACCAGCAAAGTGAAAGAAGAAGATGACATTGAAGCGGCCACCCGTCGTATGCAGGACATGAAAGCGGAATCTAAAGGCGCCTCTCCGCTGGCGGCTGGCGACGTGACCAACGACCTGAGCCATGTGCGTAAAATCATCGTGGCTTGCGATGCCGGTATGGGTTCCAGCGCGATGGGCGCAGGGGTACTGCGTAAGAAAGTACAGGATGCGGGCCTGAGCCAGATCTCCGTCACCAACAGCGCCATTAACAATCTGCCGCCGGATGTGGATCTGGTCATTACTCACCGTGACCTTACCGAGCGCGCGATGCGTCAGGTACCGCAGGCGCAGCATATTTCGCTGACCAACTTCCTGGATAGCGGCCTGTACACCAGCCTGACCGAACGTCTGGTTGCCGCACAGCGCCACAATACTAATGAAGAGAAAGTACGCGACCATCTGAAAGACAGCTTTGAGGAGGGTGATAACAACCTGTTCAAACTGGGTGCGGAGAATATCTTCCTGGGCCGTAAAGCCGCTAACAAAGAAGAGGCGATTCGCTTTGCCGGTGAACAACTGGTGAAAGGCGGCTATGTTGAGCCGGAATACGTCGAGGCGATGCTGGACCGCGAAAAGCTGACGCCGACTTACCTCGGTGAATCCATCGCAGTACCGCACGGTACAGTGGAAGCGAAAGATCGCGTGCTGAAAACCGGCGTGGTGTTCTGCCAGTATCCGGAAGGCGTACGCTTCGGTGAAGAAGAAGACGATATTGCCCGTCTGGTCATTGGTATCGCCGCACGTAACAATGAGCACATCCAGGTCATCACCAGCCTGACCAACGCGCTGGATGATGAATCCGTAATCGAACGTCTGGCGCACACCACCAGCGTGGATGAAGTGCTGGAACTGCTGGCAGGTAAAAAAGCTTAACAGTTAAGTATCCCCAAAATAGTTCGAGCTGCAGGAAGGCGGCAACGCAGTGAATCCCCAGGAGCGTACATAAGTACGTGACTGGGGTGAGCGAGGAGAGCCAACGCATCTGCAGTTCGAAATATGAAGGCGATACCCTCTCCCTTGTGGAGAGGGTTAGGTTGAGGGAAAAGCCTCACCCCAGCCCTCTCGGGTAAAAACATTAATGAAGGTTAATACTATGAAAGCATTACATTTTGGCGCAGGTAATATCGGTCGTGGCTTTATCGGCAAACTGCTGGCTGACGCGGGGATACAACTGACGTTTGCGGATGTAAACCAGGTCGTACTCGATGCCCTGAATGCCCGTCATAGCTATCAGGTTCATGTTGTGGGTGAAAATGAGCAGGTGGATACGGTTTCCGGCGTCAACGCTGTCAGCAGCATCGGCGATGATGTTGTCGACCTGATTGCCCACGTTGATTTAATCACTACTGCCGTGGGTCCGGTTGTGCTTGAGCGTATCGCTCCGGCCATCGCTAAAGGGCTGGTAAAACGTAAGGCGCAGGGCGTGGATGCCCCGCTGAATATCATCGCCTGTGAAAATATGGTGCGCGGCACCACGCAGCTGAAAGGCCACGTAATGAACGCGCTGGCGGATGGCGATAAAGCCTGGGTTGAACAGCACGTCGGTTTTGTCGATTCCGCCGTTGACCGTATTGTGCCGCCATCTGCTTCTGCGACCAACGATCCGCTGGAAGTGACGGTAGAAACCTTCAGCGAGTGGATCGTCGATAAAACTCAGTTCAAAGGCACACTGCCAAACATCCCGGGGATGGAGTTAACGGATAACCTGATGGCATTTGTCGAACGTAAACTCTTCACGCTGAACACAGGTCATGCTATAACCGCGTACCTCGGCAAATTAGCCGGTCATCAAACCATTCGCGACGCCATTCTCGATGAGAGTATTCGCGCGGTGGTGAAAGGCGCGATGGAAGAAAGCGGCGCGGTGCTGATCAAACGCTACGGTTTTGATGCCGACAAACATGCGGCATACATTCAGAAAATCCTCGGTCGTTTTGAAAACCCGTATCTGAAAGATGACGTCGAACGCGTAGGTCGTCAGCCGCTACGCAAACTCAGCGCGGGCGACCGTCTGATCAAACCACTGCTTGGCACCCTGGAATATGGTCTGCCGCATGTGAATCTGGTCAAAGGGATCGCGGCGGCGATGCATTTCCGTAGTGATGAAGATCCGCAGGCGCAGGAGTTGGCGGCTCTGATTACCGAAAAAGGCCCGCAGGCCGCGCTGGCGCAAATTTCCGGGCTGGATGCCAATAGCGATGTGGTGGCGGAGGCGGTTAACGCATATAACGCGACCAAATGACGCAGAATCCGGCGCAGGTTAGCCTGCGCCCAAATAACAGATTGTCAGATATGCAGGCAATAATGGAACAAACCCAGGCCTTTGAAAATCGTGTGCTTGAGCGTCTGAATGCTGGCAAAACCGTACGGAGCTTCCTGATTACCGCCGTCGAGTTATTGACCGAGGCGGTGAATATTCTGGTGCTCCAGGTGTTTCGCAAAGACGACTATGCGGTGAAATACGCTGTGGAACCGTTGCTGGACGGCGACGGGCCGCTGGGCGATCTTTCGGTACGTCTGAAACTTATCTATGGTCTGGGCGTACTCAGCCGCACCGAATATGAAGATGCGGAGCTGTTAATGGCGCTGCGCGAAGAGCTGAATCACGACGGCAATGAGTACGCCTTTACCGACGATGAAATCCTCGGGCCGTTTGGCGAACTGCACTGCGTCATGGCGCTACCGCCGCCGCCGCATTTTGATACGTCCGACGCGGCGCTATACGCCATGCAAATTCAGCGCTACCAGCAGGCGGTGCGTTCGACGATGGTTCTCTCTCTGACCGAGCTGATTTCTAAAATCAGCTTAAAAAAGGCCTTTCAAAAGTAAATCCCGCCGTTAACCTCTTTCTTCTTCTTTTGGTCGGTACAGCCGTCGGTAATATTCCAGACGCTGCAAATAAATGGGCGCGCTCTCCGACGGCACTTCGGAAGGAACATAATCACGCGGCGGCGTTTTATTCAGGTATTCACGGAACGCCTGGCTGGACGCCATAAAATCGACGGCTTTATCAATAAGAAGTGGTACGTTCTCACCTATTTTTGCCATGATAGATCCTCCATGTGGGACCCGCGTCTGACTCCCGCGGTCGCTTATTTGAGTTTAGGATCAATTTAGCGTTGTCATTGAGGAAAATGTGCTTAATCGCTTTTCTTGCCGACAAAAGGGCGCTTCATCTTTTCTTTCGACAAAAAGGATTTTATTCTCAACGAGATAATTAAATAGTGAGCAGTGTAATACTTGCCATAATTGATTATCTTTACGTCATGAGTTGTGAAGAATCACTCACTGCGCGCATACTATAAGGTATCTATCCCATTTCTATCAGAAGCTATCCCATGAAAGAAGTCGAAAAAAACGAAATTAAACGCCTGAGCGATCGTCTTGACGCTATTCGCCACCAGCAGGCAGGTCTCTCTCTGGTTGAATCCGCCGATAAATACGCGGAGCTGGAAAAAGAAAAAGAGACGCTGGAAGCAGAAATTATCCGTCTGCGCGAAGTACACAGCCAGAAACTGAGTAAAGAAGCGCAGAAGCTGATGAACCTGCCGTTTCGCCGCGCGATCACTAAAAAAGAGCAGGCCGATATGGGCAAACTCAAAAAAAGCGTACGCGGCCTGATCGTGGTCCACCCGATGACGGCGCTGGGCCGGGAAATGGGGCTCAAAGAGATGACAGGCTTCGCGAAGAGCGAGTTCTAAACCTTCCGCATCACAGGCTCTCAGGACACCCGTTGTACGGAGGGTGTCTTGAGAGCATCGGGCTATATTCCGAATTTTTCCTGGAAGTATTTACACCGCTTATATACAAGTTCATTTTTAACGGTAGTCCCTGCTTTTTCAGGATGAAAAATTCCACTATCATGCCTGTTTGTATTTATACAATGAATTTTTTTTCATCCTCTTTTCTTATATCCCGCAGAATATGATTGACCCGCAAAATTAAATAACATTATCATCCCTGAAAAAAATCCCCATACATAAATATTATAATTATATTTTTATAAAGCATTGCTATGAGTAATTGATAAACAACGTCGGGTATTTGCGCATTTCTATAGAAACAATGAATGTTTTAATTATAACCATATATTAATGGCTATTGGCAATGCTCGCAAAATGATAAGTTAGCTGTATAAATAACAGGTTAACTATTTATATTATATAAATTATTAACAAGGATATTTTATATGCACAAAAATGGAAAATTTATCCCCCTGCTTGCTTTGGGATTCACATTCTTTTTATCTGGTTGTGACTACTTTGCAGATAAACACCTTGTTGAAGAGCTGAAAAAACAACAAAAAGAACAAGAAACAAAGATAAACCTGTTAGAAAAACAACAAAAAGAACAAGAAGCAAAGATGAATTTGCTAGAAAAACAACAAGCTACGGTTATCAACACGACTCAAAAGGTCGCCGAAGTCGTTGGCCGCGTTGAACGCAAACAACGGCTATTCGACTATACAGAACTGGACCCATCACAAACGCACTATTTTATTATTAACAACGGCAATATCGGATTAGCCGGGCGTATTCTATCTATTGAACCAATAGATAATGGAAGTGTTATTCATCTTGATTTAGTTAACTTACTCAGCATTCCCGTATCAAACCTTGCGTTTAATATGACATGGGGTACGAAAAAACCTTCCGAGGCAAAAGATCTGCCTCGCTGGCGACAACTCCTGCTCAACACAAAAATGGATTCGACAATCGAACTCTTACCGGGAGCATGGACAAACGTCACGCTAACATTAAAAGGCGTATCGCCCAATAATCTTAAGTATCTAAAAATAGGTATTAACATGGAGAATGTCATATTCGACAGCATACAGCCTATTAATGATACGAAAAAGAAGCCAAAAAAATAATAGCCATTGATACAATTATTTTAGAAAAGGAAAGCATTTATTCATGAACAGAATATTTAGAGTCCTCTGGAATGCCGCTACGGGAACATTTGTTGTCACCAGCGAAACCGCAAAAAGCCGCGGCAAAAAAAGCGGCCGCAGAAAGCTGGCGGTTTCCGCACTCATCAGTCTTAGCAGCATTATGGTTTCTGCGGACGCACTGGCCAATGCTGGGAACGATACAGGGAAAGGGATCGGCACTGAGAATGGATGGATAGCCATTGGCGAAGGCGCCGAAGCTGATTCAACAATAACAACTAAAGAAAAGGTCGCAGAAGATCCGTCCAAAGGATATGTAGCGGGTGCCGGTATTGCAATAGGTTACTATAGTAAGGCATCTGGGGCTTCCAGCACTGCGTTGGGCGGATATAGCCTTGCTGAGAGTATAGGCTCAGTGGCGCTAGGGGCAGGTGCACATACCACTTCTACGGCTAAATACTCTATGGCAGTAGGTACAAACGCAGTTGCCTCAAATCTTTACGCCATCGCACTGGGAACAAATGCAAATGCCTCAGGGAAAAATTCAATAGCGCTTGGACGCGATACCGTATCATCAGCAGAAAGAAGCCTGACGGTAGGATTAGGGGCGAATGCCGCATCTCTGGATAGCATGGCTTTCGGTTACAATACATCCGTAACGTCAGATGCGGCAAATGGCATTGCCTTCGGTAGTGGGGCGGTAACCTCTGCAAAAAATTCCGTCGCGATAGGGAGCAATTCTACAGCGACCGAAGAAAACGTAGTTTCTGTAGGGAGTGATGCCCTAAAGCGCAAAATTGTCAACGTTGGTAACGGAGCCATATCAGAAAGCAGCACCGACGCCGTTAACGGCTCTCAGCTATTTGCAACCAACGCCAATGTGACGCAGAACACCACTGATATTGCTGCCAATACCGACAGCATTAACCAAAACACAACCGATATCGCCACCAACACCACCAATATCAACAGCCTGAGCGACTCCGTCACCACGCTCACCGACGATGCCCTGTTGTGGGATGCAGCCTCTGGCGCATTCAGCGCTAACCACAACGGAAGCGACAGCAAAATCACCAATCTGGCGGCGGGTACCCTGGCCGCAGACAGCACCGACGCCGTTAACGGCTCTCAGTTGTTTGATACAAATGAGAAAGTGGATAAGAACACTGCTGATATCGCCACCAATACCGACAGCATCAACCAAAACACTGCCGATATTACCGCTAATACCGACAGCATTAACCAGAACACAACCGATATCGCCGCCAATACGACCAGCATCAATCAGAACACCACTGATATTGCCACCAACACTACCAATATCAACAATCTGAGCGATTCCATCACCGGCCTTACCGATGATGCCCTGCTTTGGGATGCTGACACTGGCGCATTCAGCGCTAAGCACAACGGAAGCGACAGTAAAATCACCAATCTGGCGGCGGGTACCCTGGCTGCTGACAGCACCGACGCCGTTAACGGCTCTCAGTTGTTTGCCACCAACGAAAATGTGTCGCAGAACACCACTGACATCGCTGCCAACACCACCAGCATCAATCAGAACACCACTGATATCGCCACCAACACCACCAGTATCAACAGTCTGAGCGACTCCGTCACCACGCTCACCGATGATGCCCTGCTTTGGGATGCGACCTCTGGCGCATTCAGCGCTAACCACAACGGAAGCGACAGCAAAATCACCAATCTGGCGGCGGGTACCCTGGCTTCGGACAGCACCGACGCCGTTAACGGCTCACAATTGTTTGCCACCAATGAAAATGTGTCTCAGAACACCACTGATATCGCTGCCAACACCACCAGCATCAATCAGAACACCACTGATATCGCCACCAACACCACCAGTATCAACAACCTGAGCAACTCAGTTACCACGCTCACCGACGATGCCCTGTTGTGGGATGCAGTCTCTGGCGCATTCAACGCTAACCACAACGGAAGCGCCAGTAAAATCATCAATGTCGCCGCCGGGGACCTTTCTGAGGACAGTACAGACGCGGTGAACGGCTCCCAGTTGTATGAAACCAACCAGAGGGTGGATCAAAACACCTCTGCTATCGCAGATATTAATACGTCCATCACCAATCTTAGCTCTGACAACCTGAGCTGGAATGAGACAACGAGTTCGTTCTCTGCCAGCCACGGAAGTAGTACGACAAACAAAATCACCAACGTTGCTGCCGGAGAGCTGTCTGAAGAAAGTACCGACGCGGTTAACGGATCGCAGCTGTTCGAAACCAATGAAAAAGTGGATCAGAACACGACCGATATCGCCGCCAATACCACTAACATCACTCAGAACAGCACCGCGATTGAGAACCTGAATACTTCTGTCTCCGACATTAATACGTCCATTACCGGCCTCACTGATAACGCTCTGTTATGGGACGAAGACATCGGCGCTTTCAGCGCAAACCACGGTGGAAGCACCAGTAAAATAACCAATGTCGCCGCCGGGGCGCTTTCTGAGGACAGTACAGACGCGGTAAACGGCTCACAGTTGTATGAAACCAACCAGAAGGTGGATCAAAACACCTCTGCTATCGCGGATATCAATACGTCCATCACCAATCTTGGTACCGATGCACTGAGCTGGGATGACGAAGAAGGCGCGTTCAGCGCCAGCCACGGTACCAGCGGCACCAATAAGATAACCAATGTAGCAGCAGGTGAAATCGCCAGTGACAGTACTGACGCCGTTAATGGCTCTCAGCTTTATGAAACTAACATGCTGATTTCTCAGTATAATGAATCTATTAGCCAACTAGCCGGCGATACCAGCGAAACCTATATCACGGAAAATGGTACCGGCGTGAAATACATCCGTACGAATGATAACGGGCTTGAAGGCCAGGATGCATACGCAACGGGTAACGGCGCAACGGCAGTAGGTTACGACGCCGTCGCCTCTGGCGCTGGCAGCCTGGCTCTTGGCCAAAACAGCAGCAGCACCATTGATGGCAGTATCGCTTTGGGCAGTGGCTCCACCTCTAACCGCGCTATTACAACCGGTATACGAGAAACGAGCGTAACAAGCGATGGCGTCGTCATTGGCTACAATACAACAGACAGAGAGTTGCTGGGCGCGTTGTCATTGGGGACGGATGGAGAAAGCTATCGTCAAATTACCAACGTTGCTGACGGCTCTGAAGCGCAAGATGCGGTAACAGTTCGTCAGTTACAAAATGCCATTGGTGCGGTCACTACTACACCGACCAAGTACTACCACGCAAACTCAACGGAAGAAGATTCACTGGCTGTCGGAACTGACTCACTGGCAATGGGTGCGAAGACCATCGTCAATGCTGATGCAGGTATTGGTATTGGTCTGAATACACTGGTGATGGCTGATGCCATCAACGGTATTGCTATCGGTTCTAACGCACGCGCCTACCATGCAAACAGTATTGCAATGGGTAATGGTTCTCAGACCACTCGCGGCGCACAGACTGACTACACCGCCTACAACATGGACACACCGCAGAACTCTGTCGGTGAGTTCTCTGTCGGCAGTGAAGACGGTCAACGTCAGATCACTAACGTCGCGGCGGGTTCGGCAGATACCGATGCCGTTAACGTTGGTCAATTGAAAGTCACCGACAGCCGTGTTGCCGCGAATACCGAAAGCATCAATAACCTGAACACGCAGGTGAGTAGTCTTGATACTCGCGTCACCAATATTGAAAACGGTATTGGCGATATCGTCACTACCGGTAGCACCAAGTACTTCAAGACCAACACCGATGGCGTAGATGCAAATGCCCAGGGTGCGGACAGCGTCGCGATTGGCTCTGGCTCTATTGCTGCCGCTGAAAACAGCGTGGCGTTAGGCACAAATTCCGTCGCAGATGAAGCTAATACTGTGTCTGTCGGCTCTTCTACTCAACAACGCCGTATTACCAACGTTGCCGCAGGGGTGAACAACACTGACGCGGTTAATGTGGCGCAACTGAAAGCCTCAGAAGCAGGCTCCGTGCGTTATGAAACCAATGCAGATGGCTCGGTTAACTATAGCGTGCTCAACCTGGGAGACGGGAGTGGCGGTACCACTCGGATCGGCAATGTTTCAGCGGCGGTGAATGATACGGATGCGGTTAACTATGCGCAATTGAAACGCAGCGTCGAAGAAGCAAACACCTATACCGACCAGAAAATGGGTGAAATGAACAGCAAAATCAAAGGCGTAGAAAACAAGATGAGCGGCGGTATCGCTTCAGCGATGGCGATGGCCGGTCTGCCACAAGCCTACGCCCCGGGCGCCAACATGACCTCGATTGCTGGCGGTACGTTTAATGGTGAAAGTGCCGTCGCCATTGGTGTCTCCATGGTAAGTGAAAGCGGGGGCTGGGTGTATAAATTGCAAGGAACCAGCAACAGCCAGGGCGATTACTCTGCGGCCATTGGCGCGGGCTTCCAGTGGTAATGAAGTAACAACACTCCCGACATCAAAGGCAATGGCATAATGCCATTGCCTTTTCACTTCCCTTTGCTGTCCTCTCCCCTCAATTGGCCCTACCAATTTTAGCCCGTTACCACAGCCTACTCACATTTCACTAAATTAACTCTACAATACCGTTGCCAATAAATAACATCTGGTTAACTATTTGTTGTCATTATCCATACACAACAATATTGGCAGGACCACTTTTACACATAATGTGACTTCAACGAGATGAGCAAAGATTCATCCCATTATGCGTGTGGTTCTCAGGAGACCTGCAATGAACCTCTGGCAACAAAACTATGACCCGGCGGGTAATATCTGGCTTTCCAGCCTGATCGCATCGCTCCCAATCCTGTTCTTCTTTTTCGCCCTGATTAAACTCAAGCTGAAAGGCTACGTTGCCGCTTCGTGGACGGTGGTTATCGCGCTCGCCGTTGCGCTGCTGTTCTATAAAATGCCGGTCGATCACGCGCTGGCATCGGTCGTGTATGGCTTCTTCTACGGGCTATGGCCGATTGCCTGGATAATCATCGCCGCGGTCTTCGTCTATAAAATTTCGGTCAAGACCGGGCAGTTTGACATTATTCGCTCGTCAATTCTGTCGATTACCCCCGATCAACGTCTGCAAATGCTGATTGTCGGCTTCTGCTTCGGCGCGTTCCTTGAAGGCGCGGCGGGTTTCGGCGCGCCGGTGGCGATAACCGCCGCGCTGCTGGTGGGTCTGGGCTTTAATCCGCTGTATGCGGCAGGGTTGTGCCTGATTGTAAACACCGCGCCTGTCGCCTTTGGCGCGATGGGGATCCCGATTCTGGTTGCCGGACAGGTCACGGGCCTGGACAGCTTTGAGATTGGCCAGATGGTCGGTCGTCAGTTGCCGTTCCTGACGATTATCGTGCTGTTCTGGATTATGGCTATTATGGATGGCTGGCGCGGCGTGAAAGAAACCTGGCCTGCGGTGATGGTCGCTGGCGGCTCGTTTGCTATCGCCCAGTATCTCAGCTCCAACTTTATCGGGCCGGAACTGCCGGACATTATCTCTTCGCTGGTGTCTCTGGTGTGCCTGACGCTGTTCCTCAAACGTTGGCAGCCGGTGCGCATCTTCCGCTTCGGCGATATGGGCGCGTCACAGGTCGATCAGACGCTGGCCCGTACCCGCTATACGACAGGACAAATTGTTCGCGCCTGGTCGCCGTTCCTGTTCCTGACCGCCACGGTCACTCTCTGGAGCATACCGCCGTTCAAAGCGCTGTTTGCCCCCGGCGGCGCGCTGTATGACTGGGTAATTAACGTTCCGGTACCGTATCTCGATAAACTGGTCGCCCGTATGCCGCCGGTCGTACACGAAGCGACCGCTTACGCGGCGGTGTATAAATTTGACTGGTTCTCCGCCACCGGCACGGCGATCCTGTTTGCCGCGCTGTTGTCTATCGTCTGGCTGAAAATGAAACCCTCAGCCGCAATCCAGACCTTTGGCAGCACGCTGAAAGAGCTGGCGTTGCCGATTTACTCCATCGGCATGGTGCTGGCGTTCGCGTTTATCTCGAACTATTCCGGGCTTTCCTCCACGCTGGCGTTAGCGCTGGCGCACACCGGCAGCGCCTTCACGTTCTTCTCGCCGTTCCTCGGCTGGCTGGGGGTCTTCCTGACCGGCTCGGATACCTCATCTAACGCGCTGTTTGCCTCTCTACAGGCTACCGCGGCGCAGCAAATCGGCGTCTCTGATGTGCTGATGGTGGCGGCGAATACCACTGGAGGCGTAACCGGGAAGATGATCTCACCGCAGTCTATCGCCATCGCCTGCGCGGCGGTGGGGCTGGTAGGGAAAGAGTCCGATCTGTTCCGTTTTACCGTCAAACACAGCCTGATCTTCACCTGTATGGTGGGCGTGATCACTACGCTTCAGGCCTATGTTTTAACCTGGATGATTCCGTGATTGTGATGCCAAAACGCCTGTCAGACGAGATTGCCTCTCGCGTGCGGGCGCTGATTGAAGAACAAAACCTGGAAGCGGGCATGAAATTGCCCGCCGAGCGCCAGTTGGCTCTACAGCTTGGCGTATCACGCAACTCTTTACGCGAAGCGCTGGCGAAGCTGGTCAGCGAAGGCGTGCTGGTGAGCCGTCGCGGCGGCGGGACATTTGTCCGCTGGCAGCACGAAACCTGGTCTGAACAGAATATCGTACAACCGCTGAAAACCCTGCTGGCGGACGATCCGGACTACAGTTTCGACATTCTGGAAGCCCGCCACGCCATTGAAGCCAGTACGGCCTGGCACGCCGCCATGCGTGCCACCGCTGCCGACAAAGAGAAAATCAGACTCTGCTTTGATGCGACGCTCAGCGAAGACCCGGATCTCGCCTCCCAGGCCGACGTGCGCTTTCATCTGGCGATCGCGGAAGCCTCGCACAATGTGGTGCTGTTGCAAACCATGCGCGGTTTCTTCGACGTCCTGCAATCCTCCGTCAAACAGAGTCGCCAGCGTATGTATCTCGTTCCGCCCGTATTCTCAAAGCTGACGGAACAACACCAGGCGGTGATGGACGCCATTCTGGACGGTAACGCCGAGGGTGCGCGTAAAGCGATGATGGCGCACCTCAGTTTTGTCCACACTACGATTAAACGATTTGATGAAGACCAGGCCCGCCAGGCGCGTATTACCCGCCTGCCCGGCGACCATAATGAGATGACCAGGGAGAATAAATCATGATTATTTCAGCAGCCAGCGATTATCGCGCCGCAGCTCAGCGCACGTTGCCTCCTTTCCTCTTCCACTACATCGACGGCGGCGCGTATGCGGAATATACCCTGCGCCGAAATGTGGAAGACCTGTCGCAAGTCGCTCTGCGCCAGCGCGTGCTGAAAAATATGTCCGATTTAAGCCTGGAAACGACCCTGTTTAACGAAACGTTGTCGATGCCGGTGGCATTAGCGCCGGTAGGCCTGTGCGGCATGTACGCCCGTCGCGGCGAAGTACAGGCCGCCGCCGCCGCAGACGCAAAGGGCATTCCGTTCACCCTTTCCACCGTCTCCGTCTGTCCGATTGAAGAAGTTGCACCAACCATTAAGCGCCCGATGTGGTTCCAGCTTTATGTACTGCGTGACCGGGGCTTTATGCGCAACGCGCTTGAACGTGCGAAAGCGGCGGGCTGCTCCACGCTGGTCTTTACCGTGGATATGCCGACGCCGGGCGCGCGCTACCGTGACGCCCACTCCGGGATGAGCGGCCCAAACGCGGCCATGCGCCGTTACTGGCAGGCGGTGATGCACCCTAAATGGGCGTGGGATGTCGGCCTGAACGGTCGCCCGCATGATTTAGGCAATATTTCCGCCTATCTGGGTAAACCGACCGGCCTTGAGGACTATATCGGCTGGCTGGCAAATAACTTCGATCCGTCCATCTCCTGGAAAGATCTGGAGTGGATACGCGAATTCTGGGACGGCCCAATGGTGATCAAAGGGATCCTCGATCCAGAAGATGCCCGCGATGCGGTACGTTTCGGCGCTGACGGTATCGTGGTGTCGAATCACGGCGGCCGCCAGCTCGATGGCGTGCTCTCTTCCGCCCGCGCCCTGCCCGCCATTGCCGATGCGGTGAAAGGCGATATCGCCATTCTGGCGGATAGCGGGATTCGTAACGGGCTGGATGTCGTGCGTATGATTGCGTTGGGGGCCGATACCGTACTGCTGGGTCGGGCCTATCTCTACGCGCTGGCGACGGCAGGAAAAGCGGGTGTCGCCAATCTGCTGGACCTGATCGAGAAAGAGATGAAAGTCGCCATGACCCTGACCGGCGCGAAATCCATTAGCGAAATCAGTGGCGATTCACTGGTGCAGGAACTGGGGAAAAGTTTGCCCGCCGCGCTGGCGCCAATGAGCAAAGGCGATGCCGCCTGAACGCCTGGCGCGTGAGAGCCCGGTAAATTTCTGCTATTCTGCCCCCCGCATTTAAGGGGGCATCATGCTTAACATCGTACTCTTCGAACCAGAAATCCCGCCGAATACCGGCAACATCATTCGTCTTTGCGCCAATACCGGCTTTCGTCTGCACATCATCGAACCGATGGGGTTTACCTGGGATGATAAGCGCTTACGCCGCGCAGGGCTGGACTATCACGAATTCGCCGCGGTTCAGCGCCATCACGATTATGCCGCCTTTGTCGCCGCCGAAAACCCGCAGCGCCTGTTTGCGTTGACGACAAAGGGCACGCCCGCCCATAGCGCCGTAAGCTATCAGGATGGCGATTATTTGATGTTTGGCCCGGAAACGCGCGGCCTGCCCGCCAGCATTCTCGATGCGTTGCCTAAAGAGCAGAAGATTCGCATTCCGATGATGCCGGATAGCCGTAGCATGAACCTGTCGAATGCGGTGTCGGTGGTGGTGTATGAAGCGTGGCGCCAGTTAGGATATCCCGGCGCGGTATTGCGGTCGTAATATATTCAATGCCGGATGGCGGCTAACGCCTGATCCGGCCTGGCCGATCCCGATGGCATGTTCCCGTTTATGCGGACTCTCGCTCAATCAAATGAAAGCCAATATCCACAATAGCTTCTGCGCACGGTTTCTGTTCAATACGATCGGCCAACAGCGTAGCGGCGCGCTGGCCAATGGCGCGTCTGTCAACGCTTACGGTAGTAATTGATGGTCGATTGCTGGCGGCAAAATCAAGGTCGCCAAAACCAATAACCGCTAAATCATGCGGAATGCGCATACCACGGCTTTCCGCCTCCATCATCGCCCCCTGTGCCAGGGTATCAGAACTGCAAACAATGACATCAAACGTCCCTTCGTCAAAAAGCTGGCTTAAACCGCTGCGCCCCAGCGAAAGCGATGCCGGAAGGGGGACATCTACCTGCGGTACGGCATGAATAGCGTGGCGTTGAAGAACACTACATAACCCCTGCTTACGTTGCGCGGCTCGGCGATCGGCGGTCCACAACAAGCCGGGACGACGATAGCCCTTACTCAGAAGATACTCCCCCGTCGCCTGCCCGACTTTTTCATGGGAAAAACCGACCAGCATATCAAGCGGCGTGGGCGTTAAGTCCCAAATTTCCACCACCGGAATAGCCGCGTTCAGGATGACCTTTTTCAGTTCTATCGTGTGATGGATCCCGGTAAGCACCACGCCATCGGGGCGGCGGGAAAGCAGTGTCGCCACCAACTCCGCTTCCGTTTGTTCGGTATATCCCGCCACGCACAGCAATATGTGATATCCGCGTCGGGCCAGTTCATCGCTCAGCGACTGGATGGTATCGACAAACATGTTGTTGTTAATTTGCGGCACGACGACAGCGATTAATTTACTCCGTCGCGACGCCAGACCACCGGCTAACGCGTTGGGTATGTAGCCTGTGACGCGAACCGCCTGCATGACTTTCTCAACCGTTTTGGGGCGAACCAGTTGTGGCGAATTCAATGCCCGGCTGACTGTCATCGGAGACAGCCCGGCGCTACGTGCTACATCTTCCAGCGTCGGCGCACGAGGTGATTTGGTTCTCTTCACGTCTGATGCCCCTGCAAAGATTGGCTGATTTATCCGCGCATTATTCATCATGCCTGCGGCTATTGCCAGCTTCGCATCAGGAAAGGCCGTAAATACAGTAGCTTATCAAGCTCAGTCATTACAAAATGATAGCGACATCATTTTGTATTATGCATTTCCCCAGATATTTTTGGATCGTGATCCATTTTGCAATAAATCCTGCTTTTTATACGACATATGTGATCAAATGTTCAAATCAACATCAACTTTCTGGATCCTGCGTTCGCTTAATAATAAAAATGTTAGCGCAATCATTTTGTGATCATCAGGAGAAAAAAAATGGCTTTAAGCGCGAATTCCGACGCCGTAACGTATGCAAAAGCGGCGAATACCAGAACCGCGGCAGAAACCGGCGATCGTATCGAATGGGTGAAGCTATCACTGGCTTTTCTACCGCTGGCGACGCCAGTGAGTGACGCGAAGGTACTGACCGGTCGCCAGAAACCTTTGACCGAAGTGGCAATCATCATTGCCGAAATCCGCAGTCGCGATGGCTTTGAAGGCGTTGGTTTTAGCTACTCCAAACGTGCTGGCGGCCAGGGTATTTATGCTCACGCCAAAGAGATAGCCGATAATCTACTGGGCGAAGATCCCAATGATATCGACAAAATATACACCAAGCTGCTGTGGGCCGGAGCCTCGGTGGGGCGTAGCGGGATGGCGGTACAGGCTATCTCCCCTATCGATATCGCCTTATGGGATATGAAGGCTAAACGTGCCGGTCTGCCCCTGGCAAAACTGTTAGGCGCGCACCGCGACTCCGTTCAGTGTTACAACACCTCGGGGGGGTTCTTACATACACCGCTCGATCAAGTGCTGAAAAATGTGGTGATTTCCCGCGAAAATGGCATTGGCGGTATTAAGTTGAAAGTCGGACAACCCAACTGCGCTGAGGATATTCGCCGCTTAACCGCAGTACGTGAAGCGCTTGGGGATGAGTTCCCGTTAATGGTTGACGCTAACCAGCAGTGGGATCGCGAAACGGCTATCCGCATGGGGCGTAAAATGGAACAGTTCAATCTTATCTGGATTGAAGAACCATTAGATGCTTACGACATCGAAGGCCACGCCCAGCTTGCTGCCGCGCTGGATACGCCTATCGCCACCGGGGAAATGCTGACCAGTTTCCGGGAACACGAGCAGTTGATTCTGGGCAATGCCAGCGATTTCGTTCAGCCAGATGCGCCGCGTGTCGGCGGTATCTCTCCGTTCCTGAAGATTATGGATCTGGCGGCGAAACACGGGCGTAAGCTGGCGCCGCACTTTGCGATGGAAGTACACCTGCACCTTTCCGCAGCGTATCCCCTGGAGCCGTGGCTGGAACATTTCGAGTGGCTGAACCCATTATTCAACGAGCAACTTGAGCTGCGCGATGGCCGCATGTGGATTTCCGATCGTCATGGTCTGGGTTTCACGCTCAGTGAACAAGCGCGCCGCTGGACACAATTAACATGTGAATTTGGCAAACGCCCTTAACCCGACTGGCGGGAATCCGTCCCGCCTCTCTTACCTTACAGGATGCATTCTGCCCTTATCTGAGGAGTAGATAATGAACACAATAATAAAGCGCACAAAAGTGCGTCATACCATTCTTATATTTTTATTTCTTGCTACCGTATTTAATTATGCGGATCGCGCAACTCTATCCGTAGTTGCCCCAATAATGAGTAAAGAATTAGGTTTTGATCCGGAAGCGATGGGCCTGGCCTTCTCCTCATTTGGTATTGCCTATGTCATTATGCAACTACCCGGCGGTTGGCTATTAGACCGCTACGGTTCACGACTGGTTTACGGTTGCGCATTGATTGGCTGGTCGTTAGTAACCATGTTTCAGGGAACGATCTATTTGTATGGCAGCCCATTAATTGTACTGGTTATTCTACGTCTGCTGATGGGCGCGATTGAAGCGCCTGCCTTTCCGGCGAACAGTCGTTTAAGCGTACAATGGTTTCCCAATAATGAACGAGGTTTCGTTACTTCAGTTTATCAGGCTGCGCAATATATCTCGCTGGGCATTATCACCCCGCTAATGACGATCATTCTGCATAATTTAAGCTGGCATTTTGTCTTCTATTATATTGGCGCTATTGGTGTGATGCTCGGTATATTCTGGTTAATGAAAGTCAAAGATCCGATGCACCACCCAAAAGTTAATCAAGCGGAAATTGACTATATTCGTAGCGGTGGTGGCGAGCCCTCTCTGGGCTGTAAAAAGGAGCCGCAGAAAATAACGTTCGCGCAGATTAAAACCGTCTGTGTTAACCGGATGATGATCGGTGTTTACATCGGGCAATTCTGCGTCACCTCTATCACCTGGTTCTTCCTGACCTGGTTCCCGACCTACCTGTACCAGGCGAAAGGCATGTCGATTCTGAAAGTCGGTTTTGTGGCCAGTATTCCAGCCATTGCCGGTTTTATTGGCGGCCTGCTCGGCGGCGTGTTCTCCGACTGGCTACTCAAACGCGGCTATAGCCTTACCGTCGCGCGGAAACTGCCTGTTATCTGCGGTATGTTGCTCTCTTGCGTAATTGTGATCGCCAACTACACCTCTTCAGAATTTGTGGTCATTGCGGCGATGAGTCTGGCCTTTTTTGCCAAAGGGTTTGGTAACCTGGGCTGGTGCGTACTCAGCGACACCTCGCCAAAGGAAGTTCTGGGTATTGCCGGCGGCGTATTTAACATGTGCGGCAATATGGCAAGCATCGTTACGCCGCTGGTCATCGGCGTGATTCTTGCCAATACTCAGTCGTTCGACTTTGCCATTTTATACGTTGGCTCGATGGGACTTATTGGTCTCATTTCATATCTGTTTATCGTCGGCCCGCTGGATCGCATCACGCTGACATCATCCGCAGCCTGATTGTCCACATTGCGAATTCTTCGCTCCGCTGTTCCGGGATTGCACTCCATCGGAACAGCGTTTTTTAGTTGTACCGCGCAATTCAGATGCCGTCGCCATACTCAAACGTATGGTGTAGCCCGTTGAAATGCTGGTCCATATCCATCGACGGCTTATCGCTGCCCGGCTTGCCGACAATACGCGCCGGAACGCCTGCGGCGGTAGTGTGCGGCGGGACAGGCTGTAAAACGACGGAACCTGCGCCAATTTTCGCGCCGCGCCCCACCTCGATATTGCCGAGAATTTTCGCGCCCGCGCCAATCATCACGCCTTCGCGGATTTTAGGATGACGATCGCCGCTCGTTTTCCCGGTACCGCCCAGGGTGACGGATTGCAGGATCGACACATCATCCTCAATAACCGCCGTCTCCCCCACCACAATACCGGTGGCATGGTCGAGCATAATCCCGCGGCCAATTTTCGCTGCCGGGTGAATATCCACCTGAAACGAGACCGAAACCTGATTTTGCAGGAAGATAGCCAGCGCGCGGCGACCTTTATTCCACAACCAGTGACCAATGCGGTAGGCCTGTAGCGCATGAAAGCCTTTCAGATATAACAGCGGCGTGGAGTATTTATCCACCGCCGGATCGCGAGTGCGCACGGCCTGAATATCGCAGGCTGCCGACGCGATCATTTCCGGGTCGGCGGCATAGGCTTCTTCAACTACTTCACGGATAGCGATAGCGGGCATGATGGGCGAAGCCAGTTTATTTGCCAGCATATAGCTCAGCGCACTGCCCAGATTTTCATGCTTGAGTAGCGTGGCGTGATAAAAACTGGCCAACATAGGCTCACAGTCAGCTAAAGCGCGGGCTTCAGCTTTAATATTCTTCCAGACGATTTCCAGTTCTTCACACGGCATGGCTTACTCCAGACGGGCAGAAAACGACCAACCCGTTCTGTGCGGGTTGGGTCGTTTATGCAAACAGTTCCTTACGGCTAGTGGCGACTCAGCTCTTCCTTGCGGGCGCGACCTAATAACGTTAATGCTGCCTCGCGCGCGTTTTTTCCGCAATACAATACTTGATAAATTTCCTCGGTTATTGGCATTTCAACACCAAAACGGTGCGCCAATTCACGAACTTCTTTCGTATTGCGATAGCCTTCGACCACCTGGCCAATCTTATCCTGCGCGCCTTTAACGTCCATGCCCTGGCCAAGCATCATGCCAAAACGACGGTTGCGCGACTGGTTGTCGGTACAGGTCAGCACCAGATCGCCTAAACCCGCCATCCCCATAAAGGTGGCGGGATCGGCGCCAAGCGCTGCGCCAAGCCGCGACATTTCGGTCAGCCCACGCGTGATTAGCGCCGTGCGGGCGTTCGCGCCGAAGCCGATGCCGTCAGACATCCCCGCGCCAATCGCAATCACGTTTTTCACCGCGCCGCCAAGCTGCACGCCGATAAAATCCGCATTGATATAGACGCGAAAACTTTTTCCGCAGTGCAACAGTTGCTGGAGATCGTCGGCAAAGGTCTCATCGGTTGAGGCCAGCGAGATTGCCGTCGGCAAACCCGCCGCCAGCTCTTTAGCGAACGTCGGGCCGGAAATCACCGCCAGCGGGATTTGATCGCCTAACGCCTCGCGAGCGACATCCTGCAACAGGCGCCCCGTTTCCGCTTCCAGGCCTTTGGTCGCCCATACCAGACGCGCATCCGGACGCATCAGCGGTTTAATCTGCCGCAGCACGTCGCTGAAAACATGGCTTGGCACCACCACCAGAATGTTACGACTGGCCGCCAGCGCGGTTGCTAAGTCGCTTTCCAGGTGTAACGTATCGGGAAAAGGCACATCGGGAAGGAACGCGACGTTGCAGCGATCGTGCTCCAGGGTCGCGATATGTTTTGGGTCGTGGCCCCACAGGACAACCTGGTGGCCGTTTCTCGCCAGAGTGATGGCAAGAGCGGTGCCGTACGAGCCGGCACCGATGACTGTCATTGACGCATTACTTTGGTTCATCAGGCATCCTGATGTTCTTCAGTACCTTCGCCAGCCTGCTGCTGCAAATAGTTCATGAACAGCGCATCAAAGTTGACCGGCGCAAGGTTCAGTTGCGGGAACGTACCGCGTGAAACCAGGCTGGTGATGCACTCGCGAGCATACGGGAACAGAATGTTCGGGCAGTATGCGCCCAGGCAATGCGCCATCTGAGTACCTTCAATACCGCTGATGGAGAAAATACCGGCCTGCTGAACTTCGCACAGGAACGCGGTTTCTTCCCCCAGGGAAGCCGTTACGGTAACACGCAGCACAACTTCATAAACGTCATCCGCCAGTTGGGAAGATGCCGTATCAAGATCCAGTTTAACCTCTGGCTGCCAATCTTTCTGGAAAACATGCGGTGCGTTTGGCGCTTCGAAAGAAACATCCTTGGTATAGATACGTTGGATCTGGAAAGCCATTTCAGTGTTATTTTGTTCTGACATGTGTAAAACCCTTTAGTGTTGTCCTTAAATACTTGAGTACGCCTTAACGCAACAGCGGATCCAGTCCACCACGCGCATCCAGCGCATACAAGTCGTCACAACCGCCAATGTGCTGTGCATCAATAAAAATTTGCGGAACCGTCGTTCGGCCACTACGTTTGATCATCTCTTCACGCTTCACGGCGTCGCCGTCAATCGCAATTTCCTGGAAACTCACGCCCTTGCTGTTTAACAGCGCCTTTGCACGATGGCAAAACGGACAGGTTGCTTTGGTGTAGATTTCAATATTGGCCATGACTTCGCTCCTGTTTTTTACCCGATGGATTTCATGTCGACGCAAGGGCAAGTCATTCCCCTTACGTCATGAAAACGACGGGTAATCACTTACCGCGCACCAGAGGCAGATTCTCGCCGCTCCAGCCTGCTACGCCTTCTTTCAACACAAAGACCTTTTCAAAGCCGGCTTTTGTCAGCGCGTTAGCGGATTCCTGGCACTGCATACCTGAACCGTCGACCACGATAATCGGCTTGTCTTTGTGCTTTTCCAGTTCGCCAACATTGTTGGCTTTGATTTCGCTCGGCAGCAAATTGGTCGCGCCAGCGATATGGCCTTTACGGAAATCGTCACGTTGACGTAAATCCACAACAACGGCGTCCTCTTTGTTGATAAGGCGCGTGGCTTCGCCGCGTGTAATCACCTTAACTTTTGAAGTCAGACCTTTGAACGTGGTAAATAAAACCGCCACCAGTAACGCAATCCAGGCGATACTCAGTATGGGATGACGGCCAACAAATTGCATAATTTCTTGCATGGGGGGTAACAACTCCCGACGTAGTGATTAAAAAACCAGGAAAGGAGTATACCTGTGCAGTGGCGCAAATACAGCCAGAGCGTGCACTGGAATGCATTTTTGCGGGGCGCTACGAAAAAAAATCACGCTATTACTTGCCTTCTCACGCCAGCGCGATCCCTTTCTTTGATCTTCTGAGGCTATTTTATCGATTCAGCTGTAGTAAAATTACGCAATTATTTTGTCTATTGAGTATGAGGTTGTCGCAATGTCGGTTTCTAAAAAACCTATGGTACTGGTGATTCTGGATGGCTACGGCTACCGTGAAGAACAGCAGGATAACGCTATCTTAAACGCCAAAACCCCGGTGATGGATGCTCTGTGGGCAAAACGTCCGCATACCCTGATCGATGCATCCGGTCTGGAAGTGGGTCTGCCTGACCGCCAGATGGGCAACTCCGAAGTGGGCCACGTTAACCTGGGCGCAGGCCGCATCGTTTATCAGGACCTGACGCGTCTGGACGTTGAAATTAAAGAACGTACTTTCTTTGCTAACCCAGTCCTGACCAATGCGGTAGACCAGGCGAAAAACGCCGGTAAAGCGGTTCATATTATGGGTCTGCTGTCCGCGGGCGGCGTCCACAGCCACGAAGATCACATTATGGCGATGGTGGAACTGGCCGCAGAGCGCGGCGCAGAAAAAATCTATCTGCACGCCTTCCTCGACGGTCGCGACACGCCGCCGCGCAGCGCTGAAGCCTCGCTGAAAAAATTCGAAGACAAATTCGCCGCGCTGGGCAAAGGCCGCGTGGCGTCTATCGTCGGTCGTTACTACGCTATGGACCGCGACAACCGTTGGGATCGCGTGGAAAAAGCGTATGATCTGATGACCCTGGCCCAGGGCGAATTCCAGGCGGATACCGCTGTGGCTGGCCTGCAGGCCGCTTACGCTCGTGATGAAAACGATGAGTTTGTCAAAGCGACCGTTATCCGCGCCGAGGGCCAGGCTGATGCGGCGATGGAAGACGGCGACACGCTGATTTTCATGAACTTCCGCGCTGACCGCGCGCGCGAAATTACCCGCGCTTTCGTTAACGCTGATTTCGACGGCTTTGCGCGTAAGAAAGTGGTTAATCTGAACTTCGTGATGCTGACCGAATACGCCGCCGACATCAAAACTGCCGTTGCCTACCCACCAGCGTCGCTGGCGAATACCTTTGGCGAATGGATGGCGAAAAACGACAAAACCCAACTGCGTATTTCCGAAACGGAAAAATATGCGCACGTAACCTTTTTCTTTAACGGCGGCGTAGAAGAACCGTTTGCTGGTGAAGAGCGCATTCTGATCAACTCCCCGAAAGTGGCCACTTATGACCTGCAACCGGAAATGAGCTCTGCAGAATTGACTGAAAAATTGGTCGCGGCGATCGAAAGCGGTAAGTACGACACCATCATTTGTAACTATCCAAACGGCGATATGGTCGGTCATACCGGCGTGATGGAAGCCGCCATCAAAGCGGTGGAAGCGTTGGATAACTGCATTGAACAGGTAACAAAAGCGGTTGAGTCCGTTGGTGGACAACTGTTGATTACCGCGGACCACGGCAACGCGGAGCAGATGCGCGATCCGGCGACCGGTCAGGCGCATACCGCCCACACCAACCTGCCGGTGCCGCTGATTTATGTCGGCGAGAAAAACGTGAAGGCGGTCGAAGGCGGCAAACTTTCAGACATTGCGCCTACCATGCTGTCGCTGATGGGGATGGAAATCCCGCAAGAGATGACTGGTAAGCCGCTGTTCATCGTGGAATAATCCCTCCCCATGAGGGGAAAGGCGATTAACACCATTCAACAGGCCGTGAAACCAAGAACGTTTTCAGTCAGGCCTTTGTTCTACGCCAGCGTACTTAGCGCTGGCGTATTGTTGTGCGCCTTTTCCGCCCACGCGGATGACCGTGATCAACTCAAATCTATTCAGGCCGATATCGCCGCGAAAGAACGCGACGTACGCCAACAGCAGCAACAGCGCGCCAGCCTCCTGGCACAACTGAAAGCCCAGGAAGAGGCCATCTCGGCCGCAGCGCGTAAGCTGCGCGAAACGCAAAGCACTCTGGATCAGTTAAACGCGCAAATTGATGAGATGAACGCCTCAATTGCCAAACTGGAGCAGCAAAAAGCCAGCCAGGAGCGTAATCTTGCCGCGCAGTTGGACGCCGCTTTCCGCCAGGGCGAACACACCGGCATTCAGCTTATTCTTAGCGGAGAAGAAAGTCAGCGTGGGCAACGCCTGCAGGCCTACTTCGGCTATCTGAACCAGGCGCGCCAGGAGACTATCGCCGAACTGAAACAGACTCGCGAACAGGTCGCCACGCAAAAAGCCGAGCTGGAAGAGAAGCAAAGCCAACAACAAACGTTGCTGTATGAACAGCGCGCTCAGCAGGCGAAGCTGGAGCAGGCGCGTAATGAACGTAAGAAAACGCTTGCCGGACTGGAGTCGTCTATTCAGCAAGGCCAGCAACAGTTAAGCGAACTGCGCGCCAACGAATCACGCCTACGCAACAGTATCGCGCGGGCGGAAGCGGCGGCCAAAGCGCGAGCGGAGCGTGAAGCCCGCGAAGCGCAGGCGGTACGCGATAAGCAGCAGGAAGCCTCGCGTAAAGGCAGCACCTATAAGCCGACGGAAAGCGAGCGTTCGCTAATGTCCCGCACCGGCGGTCTGGGCGCGCCTCGCGGTCAGGCATACTGGCCGGTACGCGGCCCGATATTGCATCGCTATGGCGAACGGCTGCAGGGTGAGCTACGTTGGAAGGGGATGGTGATCGGCGCGTCGGAAGGCACCGAGGTCAAAGCCATCGCCGACGGCAGGGTGATTCTGGCGGACTGGCTGCAAGGTTATGGCCTGGTGGTGGTCGTGGAGCATGGTAAAGGCGATATGAGCCTTTACGGCTATAACCAGAGCGCGCTGGTCAGCGTAGGCGCGCAGGTGCGCGCCGGACAACCTATCGCCCTTGTGGGCAGTAGCGGCGGTCAGGGCAGACCTTCGCTTTATTTCGAAATTCGTCGCCAGGGTCAGGCCGTCAATCCACAGCCGTGGTTGGGAAGATAAGTTTTGCCTCAGTTTCGTCGCTCCATTCTCACGCTGGCCACTTTGCTGGCGTTTGCACATCCCGTTTTCGCTGGCAAGCTCGCCATCGTGATTGATGATTTTGGCTATCGCCCGCACACGGAAAACCAGGTTCTGGCGCTGCCGCCAAACATTTCCGTCGCCGTACTGCCCAACGCGCCGCACGCGCGCGAAATGGCAACTAAAGCGCACAACAGCGGGCATGAGGTATTAATCCATCTGCCGATGGCGCCGCTAAGCAAACAGCCGCTGGAGAAGGATACGCTGCGACCAGATATGAGCAGCGATGAGATCGAGCGCATTATCCGCGAGGCGGTAAACAACGTGCCGTATGCCGTCGGGCTTAATAACCACATGGGCAGCGCAATGACTTCCAGCCTGTTCGGTATGCAAAAAGTTATGCAGGCGCTGGAACATTACAATCTCTATTTTCTCGACAGCATGACGATTGGCAATAGCCAGGCGATGCGCGCGGCATCCGGTACGGGTGTGAAAGTGATCAAGCGCAAAGTGTTCCTCGACGATACGCAAAACGAGGCGGATATTCGCCGTCAGTTTAATCGCGCTATCGAACTGGCCCGTCGCAACGGTTCCGCTATCGCGATTGGACATCCGCATCCCGCAACGGTTCGCGTGCTGCAACAGATGGTTTATCGCCTGCCGGCGGATATCACCCTGGTACGCCCAGGCAGCCTGCTCAACGAACCGCAGGTAGATACGTCCCGACCTGATTTGATGCCGCAGAAAATTGACGCGCCGCGCAATCCCTTTCGCGGCGTGAAGATGTGCAAGCCGAAAAAACCGCTGCAACCGGTCTACGCTACGCGCTTTTTCAGCGTCATCGGCGAGAGCATTACGCAAAGTTCCGTGGTTGTCTGGTTTCAGCACCAGTGGCAAGGCTGGGGGAAAATCGCCGCGCCTAAAAACGTGAGCGCTAAGACAGATTGAGCGCCTTACGGGCCATACGACGGTGCGACAAGGTTTTGTCGCGCCATTGCCACAGCCGGAAAGACCAGAGCAGCGTCTGATAAGCCGCTTTCGCGCTGCGGACGTTAGCCATCATCCGTCTATACATGCCAGAAGTAAAAATTTCGGCAATCATACGCTGGCGGGTCAAAATATCAGGCTCTTTACGTACCGCATGACAAACGCGTAACGCTTCCCAGGTAATTTGCTGGCGAAACTCCGGGTAAATCGGAATACGCCGGGCATAATCACGATTGAGCTTTTCTAATAACCGCGTAATTTTAATATAATGCCGCTGATAATTAAGATTTTTATTGCCTTGTCTTTGCAAACGGCTTACCGAATTATCATGCAGGAAATATTTATATAATGATTGTTCGGTATAACGTACGCGCGTGGCATTAAACATAACTTCCGTCGACCATAATATGTCCTGATGATGTAGTCCGGGAACGAAAGTAATATTGTTATCGGTAATTAACGCACGTCGATAAACGCCCATCCAGACAACATGCGTCCAGCGCCGCGAGGCCAACGCCATACGCAACCAATCCGGTCCGCTTAATACCCCGGTGGAGCGCAGACGATCGGTCGGAATAGATTGCCAGGCGTGCCCGGTTTTTCGGACGCACCAGTCCGCGTTGCACTGCGCAACGTCCAGATCATCGTTAAGCGCCATGGTCATCAGCGTTTCATACATCTTCGGGTAGACCAGGTCATCTGCATCGACAAAGGCGACATAATCGCCGGTCGCTGCTTGCAGGCCAAGATTACGGGCGACAGATGCGCCAGCATTGGCCTGATGAAGCAGTCGAACATGCGGGTAATGTTCCGCGTAATGTTTTGCTATCTCAACGGAATGATCCGTCGATCCATCATTCACAATAATAATTTCCAGCGCCGACCACGTTTGCGCGATTAACGACGCCATGCAAGCATTAAAATCCGCTCCCGCATTATATAACGGGATAATGATACTCACTTTGGTTTTACTATTTTTCATAACGATTACCAGAAAAACCTTAATTTACCCTGCCTTTATACTGTGGCTCTATTAAGAAACTATTAAGTCGCCATAATTAATTTTTACAGTAAAAAACAAGCACAAAACTCAGAGTAGAGCGTGACGTTAGCGAGTAAAATAAGAGTAAAGCGCAATTACGAATGCTTGATGTCTATGACAATTCTTTACGGCTTTCCAGATTTTCCCTAACAAAAAAGGTTGGTGAATGACACCAACCTTTTACGATGAAACGTATAGAGACCCGATAAAATTATCGGGTCTCTATACATATTAATCCCAGCTCAGAATAACTTTTCCTGACTGGCCTGAACGCATGGCGTCAAAACCTTTCTGGAAATCATCAATAGAGAAACGATGGGTGATAATCGGTGACAGATCCAGACCGGACTGGATCAGCGCCGCCATTTTGTACCACGTTTCGAACATCTCACGACCATAAATACCTTTAATGAACAAGCCTTTAAAGATAACTTTTGTCCAGTCGATAGACATATCTGATGGCGGAATCCCCAGCATCGCAATACGACCGCCGTGATTCATGGTGTCCAGCATGGTACGAAACGCCGGCGGCGCGCCGGACATCTCCAGACCCACATCGAATCCTTCGGTCATTCCCAGCTCCGCCATGACGTCGTTCAGGCTCTCTTTCGCGACGTTGACCGCGCGGGTGACGCCCATTTTACGCGCCAGCTCCAGACGGTATTCATTAACGTCAGTAATCACCACATGACGCGCGCCGACATGTTTCGCCACCGCGGCGGCCATTACGCCGATTGGCCCCGCCCCCGATACCAGTACATCTTCGCCGACCAGATCGAAAGACAACGCCGTATGCACCGCATTACCAAACGGGTCGAAAATAGAGGCTAAATCATCAGAAATGTTATCCGGGATTTTAAACGCATTGAACGCCGGGATGACCAGGTATTCCGCGAAGCAGCCGGGACGGTTGACGCCCACGCCGGTGGTGTTGCGACACAGGTGAGTACGACCGCCACGGCAGTTGCGGCAATGACCGCAGGTGATATGACCTTCGCCGGAGACGCGATCGCCGATTTTAAAGCCTTTCACTTCCTGACCGATGCCGACCACTTCGCCGACATATTCATGCCCCACGACCATCGGAACCGGGATGGTTTTTTGCGACCAGTCATCCCAGTTATAGATGTGAACGTCAGTACCGCAGATGGCTGTTTTACGGATTTTAATCAGCAAATCGTTATGGCCGACTTCCGGTTCCGGAACGTCGGTCATCCAGATGCCCTCTTCCGCTTTCAGTTTGGATAACGCTTTCATCTTACATCCTCAGGCAATCACGCCCAGTTGTTTACCAATACGCGTGAACGCGTCTACCGCACGCGTAATTTGCTCAGGCGTATGCGCCGCAGACATCTGGGTACGAATACGCGCCTGACCTTTTGGTACGACCGGATAGAAGAAACCGGTAACGTAAATGCCCTCTTTTTGCAGTTCGCGGGCAAATTTCTGCGCGACAACCGCATCTCCCAGCATTACCGGGATGATGGCGTGATCCGCGCCTGCCAGCGTAAATCCCGCGGCAGACATCTGCTCACGGAACTGCCGGGCGTTCGCCCACAAGCGATCGCGCAGTTCTGCGCCCACTTCCACCATCTCTAACACTTTAATAGAAGCCGCCACAATCGCCGGCGCCAGTGAATTGGAGAACAGATATGGGCGGGAACGCTGACGCAACCACTCAACGACCTCTTTACGCGCCGCGGTATAGCCGCCGGATGCGCCGCCTAACGCTTTGCCCAGCGTACCGGTAATAATATCTACGCGGCCCATTACGTCGCAGTATTCATGGGAACCACGACCGTTTTCGCCGACAAAGCCTACCGCGTGAGAATCATCAACCATCACCAGCGCATCGTATTTATCGGCCAGATCACAGACGCCTTTCAGATTGGCGATGACGCCATCCATTGAGAACACGCCGTCGGTGGCGATCAGGACATGACGCGCGCCGGCCTCACGCGCCTCTTTCAGCCGCGCTTCCAGCTCAGCCATATCGTTGTTGGCATAGCGATAGCGCTTCGCTTTACACAAACGCACGCCGTCAATGATAGACGCGTGGTTCAGCGCGTCGGAAATAATAGCGTCTTCCGCGCCCAGCAACGTCTCAAACAAGCCGCCGTTAGCATCGAAACAGGAGGAATACAGAATCGCATCTTCCATGCCGAGGAAGCTTGCCAGCTTTTGCTCCAGCGCTTTGTGGCTGTCCTGGGTGCCGCAGATAAAACGCACGGACGCCATACCGAAACCGTGGCTGTCCATGCCCGCTTTTGCGGCATTAATCAGCTCAGGGTGATTCGCCAGCCCGAGATAGTTATTGGCGCAAAAGTTAATAACGTGGCTTCCATCCGCCACGGTGATATCCGCCTGCTGCGCAGACGTAATAATGCGCTCTTCTTTAAACAATCCTTCCGCTCGGGCGGTTTCCAGATCGTTGGTTAACTGTTTGTAAAAATCCCCACGCATTGCGATTCTCCAGACTGGGCAAATTTCAGCACATATTACCCAAAGCGATACGTTGATACGAGATGACGCGTCATCACTTCTTTAAAATGCAGCATAAATCACGCGTATCCTCACGGGTTATCAGTGAATGGATGAATAGTGTTATGATAAGAGCATTCATGTCTGAGACAGTCTCTGACACCATAATTCAAAGGTTACAGTTATGATCATCGTTACCGGCGGCGCGGGCTTTATCGGCAGCAATATCGTTAAAGCCCTGAATGATAAAGGTATCACCGATATTCTGGTGGTGGATAACCTGAAAGACGGCACCAAGTTTGTAAACCTGGTGGATCTGAACATTGCTGACTATATGGATAAGGAAGATTTCCTGATCCAGATTATGTCCGGAGAAGAGCTCGGCGATATCGAAGCTATTTTCCATGAAGGCGCCTGCTCTTCCACCACCGAGTGGGACGGCAAGTATATGATGGATAATAACTATCAATACTCCAAAGAGCTGCTGCACTATTGTCTTGAACGCGAAATCCCGTTCCTCTACGCCTCTTCTGCCGCCACCTATGGCGGTCGCACGTCTGATTTCATCGAATCGCGCGAATACGAAAAACCGCTTAACGTTTACGGCTATTCTAAATTCCTGTTTGATGAATATGTGCGCCAGATCCTGCCAGAAGCGAACTCGCAGATTGTCGGTTTCCGCTATTTCAACGTCTATGGACCACGTGAAGGCCATAAAGGCAGCATGGCAAGCGTGGCATTTCATCTGAATACACAGTTAAACAACGGCGAAAGCCCGAAACTGTTTGAAGGCAGCGAAAACTTCAAGCGCGACTTCGTTTACGTGGGCGATGTGGCCGCCGTTAACCTGTGGTTCCTGGAAAGCGGTAAGTCCGGCATCTTTAACCTGGGCACAGGCCGTGCGGAATCTTTCCAGGCCGTCGCCGACGCGACGCTGGCATACCATAAAAAAGGCAGCATTGAATACATTCCGTTCCCGGATAAGCTGAAAGGTCGCTATCAGGCGTTTACGCAGGCGGATTTAACCAATCTACGCAACGCGGGCTATGACAAACCCTTTAAGACCGTCGCCGAAGGCGTCACGGAGTATATGGCCTGGCTGAACCGCGACGCGTAAGTATGAAAATTTTGGTCATTGGCCCGTCCTGGGTGGGCGACATGATGATGTCGCAAAGTCTCTATCGCACGCTTAAAGCGCGCTATCCCCAGGCGATAATCGACGTGATGGCGCCAGCCTGGTGCCGTCCGTTGTTATCGCGTATGCCGGAAGTTAACGAGGCGATACCCATGCCGCTGGGCCACGGCGCGCTGGAAATCGGCGAGCGCCGCAGATTGGGCCATAGCCTGCGAGAGAAGCGCTACGATCGCGCCTGGGTGCTGCCAAATTCGTTTAAATCGGCGCTGATTCCTTTCTTTGCCAATATCCCGCACCGTACCGGCTGGCGCGGCGAAATGCGCTATGGCCTGCTGAACGATGCGCGCGTCCTTGATAAAGACGCCTGGCCACTGATGGTGGAGCGCTACGTGGCGCTGGCCTATGACAAGGGCGTGATGCGCACGGCGAAAGATCTGCCGCAGCCGCTACTCTGGCCACAGCTCCAGGTTAGCGAGGGTGAAAAGTCGTTGATGTGCAGCGACTTTTCACTATCTTCTGAACGTCCTCTGATCGGCTTTTGCCCCGGCGCAGAATTTGGCCCGGCAAAACGTTGGCCGCACTATCACTACGCCGAACTGGCAAAACAGCTCATTAACGAAGGGTATCAGGTCGTACTGTTTGGCTCGGCAAAAGACCATGAAGCCGGAAATGAGATCCTGGCGGCGCTGAATAGCGAGCAGCAGGCATGGTGTCGCAACCTGGCGGGGGAAACCCAGCTGGAACAGGCCGTCATTCTGATAGCCGCCTGTAAAGCCATCGTCACCAACGATTCCGGGCTGATGCACGTCGCGGCGGCGCTCGACCGTCCGCTGGTCGCCTTGTATGGCCCAAGTAGCCCGGATTTCACGCCGCCGCTGTCTCATAAGGCCCGGGTGATTCGTCTCATTACGGGTTATCACAAAGTGCGTAAAGGTGATACGGCGCAAGGCTATCACCAGAGCCTGATCGATATCACGCCGCAGCGGGTTCTGGAAGAGCTTCATTCGCTGTTGTCGGAAGAGGGCGTTTAATGCGGGTTTTGATCGTTAAAACATCATCGATGGGCGACGTATTACATACCCTGCCTGCGCTTACCGACGCGCAACAGGCGATTCCGGGGATTCAATTTGATTGGGTTGTCGAAGAAGGGTTTGCACAAATTCCGTCCTGGCACAGTGCTGTCGATCGCGTGATTCCCGTCGCTATTCGCCGTTGGCGCAAAGCCTGGTTTTCCGCGCCCATTAAAGCGGAACGCACAGCCTTTCATCGGGCGGTATGCGCATACCAATACGACGCTGTGATTGATGCGCAGGGGCTGGTAAAAAGCGCGGCGCTGGTGACGCGTCTGGCGCATGGGATAAAGCACGGTATGGACTGGAGTACCGCCCGCGAACCGCTGGCCAGCCTGTTTTATAACCGTAAACACCATATCGCAAAGCAACAACATGCGGTTGAACGGACGCGCGAGCTGTTCGCCAAAAGCCTGGGATACGATAAACCACAGTCGCAGGGCGATTATGCCATCGCAAAACATTTTCTGCATTGCCAGCAGGCGGTTAGCGATCCGTATGCGGTGTTTTTACATGCCACGACCCGCGATGATAAACACTGGCCGGAAGCAAACTGGCGCGAGCTTATCGGCCTGGTGGGCAACACCGGATTACGGATAAAACTTCCCTGGGGCGCGCCTCATGAGGAGGCCCGTGCTAAACGACTGGCCGAAGGCTTTGACTATGTGGATGTGTTACCGCGCATGAGCCTGGAGGAGGTCGCCAGAGTGCTGGCTGGCGCAAAATTTGTCGTATCGGTTGATACCGGCCTGAGCCATCTCACCGCCGCGCTCGACAGACCGAATATTACGCTATATGGCCCAACGGACCCTGGGTTAATTGGAGGTTATGGGAAGAACCAAATGGCATGCTGCTCACCAGAACAGAACCTGGCGAATTTAGATGCCACAAGCGTATTTGGAAAGATTCATTAAAGAGACTCTGTCTCATCCCAAACCTATTGTGGAGAAAAGATGCTAACCACATCATTAACGTTAAATAAAGAGAAATGGAAACCGATCTGGAATAAAGCGCTGGTTTTTCTTTTTGTTGCCACGTATTTTCTGGATGGTATTACGCGTTATAAACATTTGATAATCATACTTATGGTTATCACCGCGATTTATCAGGTCTCACGCTCACCGAAAAGTTTCCCCCCTCTTTTCAAAAATAGCGTATTTTATAGCGTAGCAGTATTATCATTAATCCTTGTTTATTCCATACTCATATCGCCAGATATGAAAGAAAGTTTCAAGGAATTTGAAAATACGGTACTGGAGGGCTTCTTATTATATACTTTATTAATTCCCGTACTATTAAAAGATGAAACAAAAGAAACGGTTGCGAAAATATTACTTTTCTCCTTTTTAACAAGTTTAGGACTTCGCTGCCTTGCAGAGAGTATTCTATATATCGAGGACTATAATAAAGGGATTATGCCATTCATGAGCTATGCGCATCGACATATGTCCGATTCCATGGTTTTCTTATTTCCAGCATTATTGAATATTTGGCTGTTTAGAAAAAATGCACTTAAGTTGGTTTTTTTGGTGCTTAGCGCTATCTATCTTTTCTTTATCCTGGGAACCCTATCGCGAGGGGCATGGTTGGCGGTGCTCATAGTAGGTGCGCTGTGGGCAATACTGAATCGCCAATGGAAGTTAATAGGAGTCGGTGCCATTTTATTAGCCATCATCGGCGCTTTGGTTATCACTCAACATAATAACCAATCAGATTCAGAACATTTACTGTATAAATTACAGCAGACAGATAGCTCATCTCGTTATACTAACGGAACCCAGGGCACCGCGTGGATACTGATTCAGGAAAACCCGATCAAGGGCTACGGCTATGGTAATGATGTGTATGATGGTGTTTATAATAAACGCGTTGTCGATTATCCAACGTGGACCTTTAAAGAATCTATCGGTCCGCATAATACCATTCTGTACATCTGGTTTAGTGCAGGCATATTGGGTCTGGCGAGTCTGGCCTATTTATATGGCGCTATCATCAGGGAAACAGCCAGCTCTACCTTCAGGAAAGCAGAGATAAGCCCCTACAATGCTCATCTCTTGCTATTTTTATCTTTCGTCGGTTTTTATATCGTTCGTGGCAATTTTGAACAGGTCGATATTGCTCAAATTGGTATCATTACCGGTTTTCTGCTGGCGCTAAGAAATAGATAAAAAAACGCGCTGATACTTATTACGGTATCAGCGCGTTTTTCATCATCCGGGCTCAATCACTTATCAAACCAGCTTTTCATTTGTTCCTCGAAAAGCTGCGCTACATTTTCCCAACTATATTTTGAAAACACCAGGGATTTTGCTTTTTCGGCAATCTGGTGGCGTTCCTCATCAGCAAGCGCACGGTTAATATCATTAATTATACTGTCGCTCGACATAGGCTCTGCGAGGTGATAGCCCGTTATGCCATCTAACAAAAATTCGCTAATCCCCCCTTTTTTGCTGGCAAGAACCGCTTTTCCTGCTGCCATCGCTTCTACAGCCACCATGCAAAATGCTTCTTCAACCTGAGACGGCACAATAACCAGATCGGCTATATGATAGAAGTTATGCATCTGGTCGGGAGATTGCCCCCCAGCCATAATACAATCCGTTCCAATCTCTTTTGCGGCGTCCAGTACTTTCTTTTGATACTCTGCTTTTTCACCCTTGCGGCTTGCATAAGGATCGCCAACAACGACAAGTTTAATATTACTTCTTAAGGTACGTAATTGTTTGAACGCCTGCAAAAGCAACAGGATGCCTTTATCAGGCGAAATTCTCCCGGCATATAAGAGAACGGTGGCATCTTCCGCAATATTTAATTGCTGACGAAGATTATCTTGTGGGTTTCTTTTATAAGTCTCAGCACAAAAACCATTAGGTACAATACTAACAGCAGCGGCGGGCAATCTTTCTTCATAAAACGCTTTAAGAAACTGACTGGGTACGATAATTTTTGCATCCTTATCAGGAAGTTCTGGTTCAAATGCGTTATGCATGTGCATAACCAGTTTTGCATTCGGATTGCGCTCTCTGATCTGCCGATACAGTTTCATACTATTATGAATAACAATGACGCTATCTTCCTGGGTAGTCACTTTATCTCTAATATTAAGGATGCGCTGGGAATAGGGTAATGGGTCGAGACGAGTCCATTTCTGAAAAAGACGCTTATAAACTTTACTAAACCCAATGTAATGAATATCACAGTTATCGTTTATTTTATTATATTCAGGATAGCCAGCATTCTTTATACAAGCAATAGCATTCGGTATTGATAGTCGTTTTGCAACCTGGTAAATCCAGGTTTCTACCGCAGCCGCGCCACGTGGAGGAATTGAAAATATAGGAGTAACAGTAAATATGATTTTTTTAATCATAATAGCTATAATCCAGAATAGTTAACTTTATAGAAAAAGAAATGTTATAGAAAAAGAAATGCGTGCCGAAGCAACGCAAAATAATGATTTATCTAGTATCTAGACAATTTTATCGTAATATATTTCATCCTCAAGTTCCGAGGCTGTAATATATGGAATAATATCGTAATGAATTGCAGTATCATCTGATAAATTAAAGATATTTAAATCACTCACATTTTTTCTCATAAAAGTAAAAAATGGCAGTATTTTAAACAGGTCTTTACTAAGCTCAGATGGCATAGGGCTGGTAGATTCGTCATAGAAACGTGGGCAACTCCCTGTTAAGTCAAGCCCAGAACATATAATACGACCATACTTAAGGGAATAGGCAACCTGAATAGCGGTATAAGCAATAGTATGGCAAGAGCAATACCCGATGCTGATATCCTTGCAAAATCCAGCCAGTCGTCCTCTTTTCGAAAGAGGAACTGAAATAAGTAATGCTTTATGAACCCGCTTGAGGATATTAAATTTAATTTTCTTTAAAAAGCCCCCTTTTTCTCGGCGATAAAAGGAGCGAATAATTAAACAGTTCTCTTCAATATATTTTTGATCATCCACTGAAGCCTGTTCGTACACATCAAGATTGACGATAGTGAACTGACTGTTACGGCTAAAGTTATAAAAATCTTCGCGCCGACGATGGAGGAAGCGAACATCCGTCAGAAGGTACAAAAATGGCTTGACGTTATTGTTTAGCAAATATTGAACAGAACCATTGACTGCAATGACATCTTTCATTCGTAACAAGGACAGCGGCGTCTTTCTGGACGTAGGACCAGAAAGAAAAATAATACAATCTTCAGCCGTTCTTTTCGCAATAAGTTGCAGAACATCGGCGTGAGTTATGAAGTTAACGCTGCCCATAAAAAACTCGTATGTTTATCATGCAACCTATAAATAAATGTTATATTCAATAACTAATATTACATCTCAAATTCTCTCAAGTATGTCATAACGCTGCAGCAAATAAAAGTCAGTCAGCCCCTTAAATTAAACCAAACGTGCTACATTGATCAGCGCTTTTCCTTACCCTTAATACGACGAAGGAAATTTCGAAGTTTTTTCTTATAAATCAATAAGTAAAATCCGATATCTCTCACATTATTTTTGATACCATAATGTCTTTCTAAATCAATACGATCCTTTGCTTTTCGTTGTCTGGAAGGTCTTTTTCCGGACAAATCGATAATCCTGATCTCATTGCCTTGCAGGATAAAGTTACCTTTATGGGGATCGCCCGAAACCATACCATGCTGATGCAGAGAATATATCGACTGTTTGATTTTCCCTCTCACCTCGTCAGAAATTTCTGGCATATCAACAAGTTCAATACCTTCAATATACTCAATTATCATCACGTATGTTTTTACATAGCGTAATGTTTTAATTTCCGCCAGCAGGTAAAAATCGTTAAGCGCTGCAAACCCTTCACGCCGCACACGATCTGTCTGATGAAAAAGCTTTTCGTAGTAATCTCCTTTTACTAACGATTTGAAAAAGCGTTCAGTATTTTTTACTTTTGGGCTAAACACTTTGAGAATATATTTTCCGTAGTCTGTATTAATCAATACAACTTTTGTATCTTCTATATTACGGAAGACTTTAATAACCTGATGATTATAAGATAGAAAATCTTTGAATATCTCAATGTATTTTTCACCGTCTTTTTTGACAAAGACGGTATAGTTTTTAACCTTTTTTTCAATAATCATAATGGAGATTTAGGGAAGAGAATTATTTGTGGAAAAGTTTACGATAAAGATATGCGCTTCCAGCCAGAAGGCCTTTAAAATAATGACCTTGCACGAGAAGATGTTTATATCGCTTCTTAAATTCGACTATGGTACGCGCATCTTTTGCGGGAAAATCTTTCCAGGGCGAGTTCAGTCGTGCATTTTTATAATAGATAACTGAAGGATAGTTTGCCCAAGCATGCCATGGTTTTGTAGCGCCCGTATAATGAATTAAAATAGTATTATCATTAATTATATTTCTATATTTTTTATGTGACTTATCTTTCAACTCACTTTTAATAGTATAAATAGTATTATACGGTCGCGGTAGAAAAATGACTTTATCCTGTAGGAGAATATTCAAAACATCCTGATCGGGATATTTAAAAGAGTCAGCTTCTTTACCTGCCAGAAGTAAAAATGCCTTTTCAGTTAAGGCATTCTCTTTCCATAATTTCAGGTTAACAAAAACCACGCCGGAGTTAAAATAACCACCTTGTAAATTAAATGCTCTTAATCTCTCATTTACCTTATTCTGGATGGAATCAACATCTTTTACGACCGCAGCAATCTTCTCTGTCAAATCAAGCTGTAGAAGATCTTGCAAAGATCCTTTGCATACAACATCGGCATCCAAATAAAGTAGTGTATTTACCTTCTTGCTGAGATAATCGAAAGCAAATAAACGAAAATACATTGCTCTCGACCATACTTTAGTTTGAGGCAATACCTCAAGGCTTTCTACTTTAATAAGATAAAGAGAAATTTTTATGTGATGCTGTACGGCTAAACGCTCTATATATTTTACAAAACACGGGGAGTATGAATCACAAATAATGTGAAAAGCGAGCGGGATATTATTGTTTAATACAACTGAAGCGATTGATACCCCCACACCATCAAGATAGTTTTCATCAACCCCATAAGAAATGTTTAATACGTTATCATCATTATTATTATTACTTTCATCAAAAACTTTATATTCAGCTATTTCTATCTCAGGAAATGAATCCATTACATCACCTATGGGTTTTATTCAAGAAGTTTACGTTTAAAGTAGGCTATATAATAATTTATACCCGAAGTATAATGCTTCTGATTAAACATATGCTTTGCCGCATAACGTAACTGATGGCTAGTGACTGGATTTAAAAGTGCACAATGAGACCATGGTGAGTTGCTCTTAGCCTGTAAAAAATATTGTGACACAGGGTAAGCCCCCCAACTATGCCAGGGCTTCGTTGGTCCGATATAATGAACAAATACAGTCTCAGCATCGACTGGATTAATAACTGAATCTTTTAATTCATAGTTAAGACTAAATTGTGTATTAAATTTTTTATCAACAAAACGCGCTTTATTCACTAACAATATATTTAATACATCCTGATCAAGGTGCGTTATGCGCTGTACTACCTCCGGATCTTTTAGCATTTCAATCGCTTTTTTAGAGATATTTTCTGCGGTCCAAAGAGGTATGTTAATTAAAATAAAACCGGCATTAAAATAGCCAGAAACCAGCCCAGGCGTTGCCAGGCTAACCGAGCGCTTAGTCCACCATTCCAACTCGCCTTCAGCAACGACAGCCGCAATCTCATTTTCAGCGAAATTAAGATCAATAAGTTCCTGAATACTCCCCTTACATGCAATATCTGCATCCAGATAAAGTACTCTATCTGTTTTATCTGAAAAATAATCGGCGATAATGAATCTAAAGTATGTTGCATAGGTCCAGTTTTTGGTACTGGGTAGCGATTTTAAGCGCTCACAGTCGATTAGGTAAACAACAATCTGCGTAGCGTACTGTTTTGCTAATGCCTCAAATCGCTGCTGGTCTTCAGAGCCAAAGAAATCGGTAAAAACATGGAAAGCTAACGCCTTCTCTGGGTTAGCGAGGAGAACCGATGCAATAGAGACACCACAGCCAAAAAGAAAGTTTTTATCAATCCCATAAGCTATATTAAATTTAGCAGCATCACTATGTTGTGCATAGTTATAATCTAAAGTCTGTTGAATGACTTCTTCTTCAAAATATTTTCTGCTCATAGTGATCACTTTTGTAATTTCGAGAATATCGCATTATTAAAATTTTTAAAATATAGCACATCGTAAAATCTCTCAATCGTGCCGGGAATAATATCATGCTGATATTTTACCTCACCAGAAATAACACGATTAAGGTGTCCTACAAAATCATCTATAGCCCCCGGGGTGTAAAGCTCACCATTCAAACCGGGTTTAATCATATCGCGCGGGCCAGACATACAATCAGAACTAATACATGGAATTCCATATGACATTGCTTCCAGCAGGGTCATGGGAAATCCCTCAAACGCAGAGGTAAGTAGTAACGCGGTGACATTTTTTATTTTTTGCTGTACGACTTGCCACGGCGCGCTTTGCCAACCATACCAGATCACACGCTGCTCAATACCAAGCTCCCGACTATAGGCCTGGCACTTTTCAAAATCTGAGCCATCACCAATAATATGTAACTGCCATTCCCCTGTCGTACGAGCTAAGCCATCAAATAAATCTTTAACTCTTTTCTGCCCTTCAAATTTAAGACGCCCTACATAGAGAAATACAGCGGGTTTATCACGCTCAGGCGGCGGCACAATGATTGTTTTAATAGAGACAGGATTATAAACGACGCTAATATCTTGCGCTGAGATACCCCGTGCCATCATCTGTTCTTTAATACCACTACTGATGGCCAGATGATAATCCGCGTACGTTATACATTCTGCATGTTTTTTATGGTCGAGCGAAAAATGCGGCCACGAGAAAATAGTAAACTGTTTACCACTTTTCTTTCGTGCTTTATTGGCATAAAGACATGAGATGACATCAATACATATCACAATATCTGGTGACGTTTCTTTCAGCCACTGACTAAAATTATAAACATGCTTAGCTCGACGAAGGAAACTTAATTTTATATTTGAGAATGATTGCGCATATTTAATCTCTTTTAGCCATGCTTTATCCATTTTGTCATTACGACAAAAGAAAAACATTTCACAGTTGATTTTCGGAGAGCTATTTTCAAACGTATAGATAACGTTGCTAATAACGGTTTCCATCCCTCCAAAACCGGATACCGCTTCGCCAATAAAAGCTATTTTCATATATACCCCAGAGTTAAAACCTTAATCTAAAGACTTTAGATATTAAATAGCAAAAATAGTAATATAACCCTATAGAGTAATTTTTACCTGACATCTCTCTTTTGCTTTAAGGCGTAGTCAATATCTTTATTATTTTCGACAATGGAATATATTGCCACACCTGCTGGCATTATAAAACCATGATCAAAGCAAAGAGCAATGTCCAGTCTTCTTCCAAAAAAATCATCATGTTGAATTATGTTTTTTTGGTTTGAAATATAACTTTTAATGTCAGACATTCTGTCTATCCTTGTCTCACTCATAAATTACTCACTGAGTGCATAATTATTATAATTACAGATTTTTTCTTATTGTTCTTTCTTTAATTCGAGCGGCTTTAACATCTGCCTGATGAATCAACCCCGATTCTTTTTGCAAAATCTCTCGCAGGGGAAGAGAGAAATACTCACGCATAAACCGGAATATATCTCGCTGAGTCAGGCCAATATTCATTGAAGAAAAATAAAGCCCAATTAAATCTTTGTCACGCCAGCGAAGGGGAACGTGCTGGCGTATCTGCGCGCGATGCAGGTCGATTACGGAGATTTTTAAATCCTCTTCGCGACCAGTGAAAGGTAAATGCAGAAGAAAGTGGCAAATATAACAGTCGCGATGATTAATTCCCCCGGCGTGCATTTTACGTACCATAGTCGCAACACGCTTAATGATCATCCACTTCACCTGCGCGTCCGGTGGATTAACAGCCCAGTCAGCACAGTAGTCTTCAAGGCTAATGGTAGGCGTTAAATCTTCGGTGATAATAAATGATGTTCTGGTTAGCGGGTTTACGCCTTTTTCACCAAAACCAACGCCGTGCATCGTATCAACGCCCAGCTCATGTAGACGATGAATGGCGTGCCATTCTCTGTCAGCGCCCAGAACAGGCATACGTAACGAAATCAGGTTCTTCACAATTTCTTTCAGCGAAGTGCCTTTATGCCACTTCAGGAAGTAACTTTTGCCGTCCAGCTCAAACCGCAATGTTCGACGCGTCTCCAGCTCTCTGAACACTTCGCCCTGTAACGTTTTCACTTCCTCAAAAGCATCTTTACCGCGCCATAGTGTGGTTAACGGCGCTTTCAGCTCAACCATCTAAATCACCTGTAATAATATCTGCAGCCTTCTCCGGTAAGCTGTATAAATCCTGGGTATCAGCATAATACCGCGCATTTTCAGCCCAGGCGTTGCGTAAGGAAGGCTGTGTCAGCGCTTTGAGTAAAACCTCATTTAACGTATCCTGGCGGAATGGTTCAGTCATCGCTTCGCCACAGTTTGCATCCACAATATAATGTGCATAACCGCACACCGCTGTTGTCAGCACCGGCAAACCAGCAGTAATGGCTTCCAGCAAAACAATACCAGCAGCTTCCTGATAGGCTGGATGCAGTAAAAGGTCGGCTGCCGCCATTAACTCCGCGATATCATTACGTCCAGAGAAAAAATGTACATTCGTGCCGACGCCGCTTCTTTCAGCCAGTGCTGCAAACTTCTTCGGCTTATCCTGCCCGACAACATAGAGCACCGTATTTTGCCGTAAAGATTCGGGTAGCGATGCCAGCGCTTCAATAGAGCGATCCACACCTTTACGGGTAAAGTCAGATCCTACTTGCAACAGTAATTTTTGCTGTTCTGAGATACCATTTTTCTGACGATAAATTTGACGACTGTTCGGGATCTGTTGGCTATATTTTCTGTCCGGGTAAATCCCCGGAGGAAGAATATGGAAACGCTCCGCTTCAGTCTGATAATGTTTTTGGAAGTCAGCAATCTGCTTATTCGTCAGCATTAATAGTTGCGTCGGCTTGCCGTGTTCAAACGTGGCGCGTTCAAAAGCAGCATAATGCCGATAGCGTGATGTCAGGCGATAGAAAAAACCTTTTTCCTGTGCGACTTTTTCGGCATAACACACGTCTGCGGCGTAATACACATCAAGGCCAGGCATCTTATTGAATCCAACCACCCGATCGACAGGGTGGTCGCGCAAATGGTGTTGCACCCAGGCATAATATTCTGCGTTACGACCGTGGTTCGTCCGGGATTTAACCGGCACGCGGATTAATTCAAAATTATCCGGGCATTCCCCTTCCCATGACTGAGTATAAACACGAACCTGATGACCTCGCGCCGCCACGGTTTGGGCAATGCGCATAAAATCACGCTGCAGACCGCCAAAAGGAAAATATTTATATAAGCAAAAGGCAACTCTCATAGCAGGCTGTCCAAATCTATGGCGCGTGCCTCATGCGGCAGCATTTTTTCCGTCGCGGCGATAACATCTTCAGCCGGAATCACGGAAAGGTATTTTTTATTGCGATCAAGCTCATGCCGTTCAGGCATCGGCTGATAATTTCCTGCCCAAAACTGAATGATGTCGTCGGTCCAGGGACGCCAGAACACATGATCCGTCGCGCCGAACAGGCAAATGACCGGCGTTTTGACTGCTGCGGCAATATGACCAGGGGCCGAATCAACGCCGATAAAGAGATCCGCATGGTCAATCAACGCGCCCAATTCAGGAAAGCGAGTTTTACCCGCCAGACCAGTAACCGGTTTTGTTTCACAGCCGCGTGCAATAGCATCCACGCAGGCCATCTCGTCTGCGGCCGGGCCTGACGTCAGTACAACTTGATAACCGCGGCGCTGCACTGTATCAATAACCTGAGAGAATTTATCATTATCCCAGCACTTAAATAACTGCCGTGCCGTAGGCTGAATAACAACATATTGTCGGGTCACACCAAGTTGTTTGAGCTGTTGTCGCATGTTTTCCCAATGTTCCGGGCGATAGCTCATGGTGGTTTCCGTGACATACTGTTTTAGCGCTAACGGCTTTAGCGCGGATAATGTGCGCTCAACAGCATGTTCTCCCGCATAAGGTACTAAATGCGTAAAGCTTTTTTTCCATAAAGCAGACTGACGATTACCGAAATCCTGCGAGATTTTTATTTTTGCGTTTAAAAAACGCACAATAAGCGCCACGCTCCACTGATCGGTGAGATTGACGACCAGATCATACGAGTTAGCACGCAATTTTTTGATTAACGATAGCGCGTTTTTGATCTTCTCTTTTGTTCCTGCGCCTTTGTTACTGATGCCGTAGAGTGCATTAATCTCCGGATTTTCCGACAATATCGGTATGGTGTTCTGGTAAAGAAGCACATCGATTTTTGCATCGGGATAATTCTGCTTCAGCGTGCTGATGACAGGAGTGGTAAGTAACATGTCTCCATGAAAACGCATTTTTATAATCAGAATTCTTCGAAATGGCTTTTCCACAAGCGACTCTTTGGTTGAAATTGTCCGGATAAATAAGCAGAAAAAAGCACGCTACCGCCCCAGGCTTCACAGCAACCCGATGGCTAATACCGCACTCATTTTAGATGCGCTAGTGTAACACTTCTTTCGCAGCAATCCGATACGAATAATTTTTATACACAATCATTTTTTTAATCATAAATTCAAAGAGATATTAATTTATCCCTCTCTTATGAATGGTCATTCCCATTGTCTGGGGCGACAAGGGCGGCAAATTTCAATGGATTGCGTAAAAATGCAAAAATAATGGGGTTCAGCGCCTGGAATCCTCGCTTCTGAGCCAATTTGGCGCAAAAATGGGAAAAGTAATGGTAAAGCCCAGGCTAAATACATAGAATCCCCAGCACATCCATAAGTCAGCTATTTACTATGCTCGAATTGCTTTACACCGCTCTTCTCTACCTTATTCAGCCTCTGATCTGGATACGGCTTTGGGTGCGTGGACGTAAAGCGCCGGCCTATCGTAAGCGCTGGGGTGAACGCTACGGATTCTACCGCCGTCCGTTGAAACCGGGCGGAATCATGCTGCATTCCGTCTCGGTGGGCGAAACTCTGGCGGCCATCCCATTGGTCCGCGCTCTACGTCATCGCTATCCCGATCTGCCTATTACCGTAACGACCATGACGCCGACCGGCTCGGAGCGCGTCCAGTCCGCCTTTGGCAACGATGTTCAGCACGTTTACTTGCCTTATGATTTACCCGATGCGCTCAATCGTTTCCTCAATAAGATTGATCCTAAGCTGGTATTGATCATGGAGACTGAGCTCTGGCCAAATCTGATTGCTGCGCTACACAAACGTCATATTCCGCTGGTTATCGCTAATGCGCGGCTTTCCGCCCGCTCCGCCGCGGGTTATGCGAAGCTTGGCAAGTTTGTCCGTACGCTCCTGCGCCGTATCACCCTGATTGCCGCGCAAAACGAAGAAGATGGCGAACGCTTTGTGGCATTGGGCGCGAAGAACAATCAGGTCACGGTCACCGGCAGTCTGAAATTTGATATTTCAGTTACGCCGCAGTTGGCGGCTAAAGCCGTTACGCTACGCCGCCAGTGGGCGCCGCACCGTCCGGTCTGGATTGCCACCAGCACCCACGATGGCGAAGAGAGTATCGTTATCGCCGCTCACCAGGCGTTATTACATCAATTCCCGAATTTATTACTGATTCTGGTGCCCCGCCATCCGGAGCGTTTCCCGGATGCTATCAATCTTGTGCGTCAGGCAGGGTTAAGCTACATCACTCGCTCTTCGGGCGAAGTGCCGTCCGCCAGCACCCAGGTCGTGGTAGGCGATACCATGGGCGAATTAATGTTGCTCTATGGCATTGCCGATCTCGCCTTTGTTGGTGGTTCGCTGGTTGAACGCGGCGGTCATAACCCGCTGGAGGCCGCCGCTCATGCGATTCCGGTACTGATGGGTCCGCATACCTTTAACTTTAAAGATATTTGCGCCCGTCTGGATCAGGCGAGCGGACTTATCACGATTACCGATGCGGCTACGCTGGCAAAAGAAGTTTCCTCTTTACTGACCGACGCTGATTATCGTAATTTCTACGGACGTCACGCAGTTGAAGTGCTGTATCAAAATCAGGGCGCGCTCCAGCGTCTGCTGCAACTGCTGGAACCTTATCTGCCACCGAAAACGCATTGAGGACTGTCATGCAAAAACGGGCGATTTATCCAGGCACGTTTGATCCGATTACTAACGGTCATCTCGATATTGTGACGCGCGCAACGCAGATGTTCGACCATGTCATTCTGGCTATCGCCGCCAGCCCCGGCAAGAAACCCATGTTCACCCTGGACGAACGTGTGGCGCTGGCGCAAAAAGCGACCGCACACCTGGGTAACGTAGAGGTGGTAGGCTTTAGCGACCTGATGGCCAATTTCGCCCGCGACAGACAGGCGAATATCCTGATTCGTGGTCTGCGCGCGGTGGCGGATTTTGAATATGAAATGCAGTTGGCGCATATGAATCGCCATCTGATGCCGCAGCTGGAAAGCGTTTTCCTGATGCCGTCCAAAGAGTGGTCGTTTATTTCATCGTCGCTGGTCAAAGAAGTGGCACGCCATCAGGGCGATGTGACCCACTTTCTGCCGGACAATGTGCATCAGGCGCTAATGGATAAGTTGAAATAAGTTTCCTTCCTTGCCGGGCCTGGCGTTTTACTTCTGACAGTGACGGCAATAGAACGTCGCACGCTGTGCGTGTTTCGTTGCGACTATCGGCGTACCGCATACCCGACACGGCTCGCCTTTGCGCCCGTACACCTGCAACTCCTGCGCAAAATAGCCCGGTTTCCCATCGCTTTGCAGAAAATCCTTCAGCGTTGTCCCGCCTTGTTCAATAGAGCGCAGCAAAACGGCTTTAATCACCCGCGCCAGCAGGTCGCACTCCTCTGTCGAGAGTGACGACGCCAGGCGGTCAGGGTGAATACCAGCGGCAAACAGCGACTCGCTGGCGTAGATATTCCCCACGCCGACCACCAGCTTGTTATCCATCAGCCAGGGTTTAATCGCCGTCTTCTTCTTCGCGCATTTCTGCCGCAAATATTCGCCATTAAACTCATCGCTTAGCGGCTCCGGTCCCAGATGCGCCAGTACGTTATGCCCTTCCAGCTCTTTGGTCCATAACCAGGCGCCAAAGCGGCGAGGATCGGTATAACGTAGAATTTTGCCATTGCTCATCACCAAATCGACATGGTCGTGCTTTTCCGCCGGCAGCGCTTCCGACAGTATCCGCAAGCTTCCCGACATCCCCAGGTGAATAATTATCCAGCCGTCAGGCAGCTCCAGCAGTAAATATTTAGCACGACGCTGAACGCTAAGGACGGGTGTATCGCTCAGACGATAAATTTCATCTGAAACCGGCCAGCGCAGACGGCCGTTACGGATATGGGCGTGCAGGATAGTAGCGCCAACTAAATGGGGTTCAATACCCCGGCGGCTGGTTTCAACTTCGGGTAATTCAGGCATAACGTCTCCGGCTGTGTGGCAGGTCTCATTAATATGGGGACGGCCAGAAAACAAAAAACCCCGCCGAAGCGAGGTTTTTGTTACATCAAAGCGAGAATTATTTGATTTTCGCTTCTTTGTAGATCACGTGCTGACGAACAACTGGATCGAATTTTTTCAGTTCCAGTTTTTCCGGTTTAGTACGTTTGTTCTTCGTAGTGGTATAGAAGTGACCAGTACCAGCAGAAGAAACCAGCTTGATTTTCTCACGAATACCTTTAGCCATGATTTATTTCCTCTTAGTACTTAGTACTTTTCGCCACGGGCACGCAGTTCAGACAGAACTGTTTCGATGCCTTTTTTATCGATGATACGCATACCTTTAGCAGATACACGCAGGGTGACAAAACGCTTCTCGCTCTCAACCCAGAAACGGTGAGAGTGCAGGTTAGGCAGGAAACGGCGTTTAGTCGCGTTCAGTGCGTGGGAACGGTTGTTACCGGTCACCGGACGCTTGCCAGTAACTTGGCAGACTCGGGACATGTCTATTCTCCAAAAATCAAATTAGCTCGAGCTTCGTATGGGGTATCGGCGCCTCGTCAGGCTTTACAGCCTGGTCATCGCGCAGTTCTATTGAACTCTCGATTGCCAGGCCCAAATGCCAAACCCGAGATTCTCAAAGGTGGCGTAGTATACGCTGACCCGGCGATATGCTCAAGTCCCGAACAGACAAAGATCCCGATGGATCGCGCAAAGAATCTTAAATCCAGCCGCGTTCGGCAAAAGAAACGTACTCTCCGCGCCCAATTATCAGGTGATCGAGCACCCGGATATCCATAAACTGGCAACACTTTATCACGCGCTCAGTGATAAGTTTATCTGCTTTACTTGGCTCTGCGCAGCCTGAAGGGTGATTATGCGCCAGAATGACCGCTGAAGCATTGAGTTTAATCGCTTCCCGAACAATCTCACGCGGATGCACCTCTACGTGGTTAAGCGTGCCGGAAAACAGGCGGCTGTGCTGAAGCACCCGGTGCTGGGCATCAAGGAAGATCACCAGAAAGATCTCACGCTCTTCGCCCGTCAGTTGGCTTTGCAGAAATTCCCGCGTCATTTCCGGACTCAGCAACGCACTTTCCTCATTCATGCGCACGCTGTAATAGCGCCTTGCCAGCTCAGCAATGCCTTTCAACTGCGCGAATTTCGCCAGGCCGATGCCGTTTACGCCACGAAACTGCGCAAAGTCCGCCGACAGCAGGCCATACAGCGACCCAAAGTGCTGCAATATCTCTTTTGCCAACGTCATAACATCTTTTCCCGGCGTGCCGGTACGTAAAAAAAGCGCCAGCAACTCCACGTCGCTGAGGGAAGCAATGCCGGATCTGAGCATTTTTTCACGCGGTAATAATTCGTCCAACGTATCCATACGCGCACCTCCTTTTTTAAGGAAGCGGCATAGTGGCACAGCCTTTGGGAGAGATCGACGCCCCGATTTTGTTCTTGCGTAGCGCCTCGCAAAGTGGAGCGCAGGCAAAGACACGACGCCGTAGAGATTGTGATAAAATAGCCGCCTTTCAAAGTCACCCAACAGGAAAGACATGATGAGCCTGGCCGGTAAAAAAATTGTTCTCGGCGTTAGCGGCGGTATCGCTGCGTATAAAACGCCGGAGCTGGTGCGCCGTTTACGTGAGCGCGGCGCTGACGTGCGCGTGGCAATGACCGAGGCGGCAAAAGCCTTTATTACCCCCCTGAGCTTACAGGCAGTGTCGGGCTATCCCGTATCCGACAGTCTGCTTGACCCTGCCGCTGAAGCCGCGATGGGGCATATCGAGTTGGGGAAATGGGCCGACCTGGTGATTCTTGCCCCCGCGACCGCCGACCTGATCGCCCGTGTAGCATCGGGTATGGCTAATGATTTAGTCTCCACCATTTGCCTGGCGACGCCAGCCCCGGTGGCCGTGCTTCCGGCCATGAACCAACAGATGTACCGCGCTGCCGCCACGCAACATAATCTGGAGGTGCTCGCCTCTCGCGGCCTGTTCATTTGGGGGCCGGATAGCGGCAGTCAGGCGTGCGGCGACGTAGGCCCAGGCCGAATGCTGGACCCATTAGTTATCGTTGATAAGGCCACCGCGCAAATCGCTGCCGTCAACGATTTGCGACATCTTAATATCATGATTACGGCAGGCCCGACGCGCGAACCGCTCGACCCGGTGCGTTATATTTCCAACCACAGCTCAGGTAAAATGGGCTTCGCTATTGCGGCGGCCGCAGCGCGTCGCGGCGCAAATGTCACGCTGGTCTCCGGTCCCGTTTCGTTACCAACGCCGCCTTTTGTAAAACGGGTTGATGTCATAACCGCGCTGGACATGGAAGCCGCTGTTCAGGCCGCCGTTCAACAGCAGCACATTTTCATTAGCTGCGCCGCCGTGGCTGACTATCGCGCAGAGACTATCGCCAGTGAAAAAATCAAAAAACAGGCGGCGCAAGGTGATGAATTACTAATAAAAATGGTCAAAAACCCGGACATTGTCGCCGGGGTGGCCGCACTCAGTGACAATCGACCCTACGTTGTTGGGTTTGCCGCGGAAACGAATAATGTGGAAGAATACGCCCGGCAAAAACGTATCCGTAAAAACCTTGACCTGATTTGTGCAAATGATGTTTCACTTTCAAATCAAGGATTTAATAGCGATAAAAACGCTTTACACCTTTTCTGGCAGGATGGAGATAAAGTCTTACCGCTTGAGCGAAAAGAACTCCTGGGCCAATTATTACTCGACGAGATCGTGACCCGTTATGATGAAAAAAATCGACGTTAAGATTCTGGACCCGCGTGTTGGTCAGCAGTTTCCGCTGCCGACTTATGCTACTTCTGGTTCTGCCGGGCTTGACCTGCGCGCCTGTCTCGACGACGCCGTAGAACTGGCGCCTGGCGCAACGACGTTGGTGCCTACCGGATTGGCCATTCATATCGCCGATCCATCACTGGCGGCAGTCATGTTGCCGCGTTCTGGCCTGGGCCATAAACATGGTATCGTGCTGGGCAACCTGGTCGGGCTGATTGATTCCGATTATCAGGGGCAACTGATGGTTTCGATCTGGAACCGTGGTCAGGACAGTTTTACCATTGAACCGGGCGAACGTATCGCGCAAATGGTGTTTGTTCCGGTCGTTCAGGCCGAATTTAATCTGGTGGAAGCATTTGACGCCACCGAACGTGGCGAGGGCGGCTTCGGTCATTCTGGCCGTAAGTAAATTTTACGCATCCCCATAACGTCATAATACTGCCGCAAGCGCTGAGTTTGCGGTTATAGCGTGGGTGCTCGCCTGGCAAGTGCTTATTTTCAGGGGTATTTTGTAACATGGCAGAAAAACAAACTGCGAAAAGGAATCGTCGCGAAGAAATACTTCAGTCACTGGCGCTGATGCTTGAATCCAGCGATGGAAGCCAACGCATCACGACGGCAAAACTGGCGGCTTCGGTCGGCGTTTCCGAAGCGGCGCTATACCGCCATTTTCCCAGCAAGACCCGCATGTTCGATAGCCTGATTGAGTTTATCGAAGATAGTCTGATTACCCGTATCAATCTGATTTTAAAAGATGAAAAAAACACCAGCACGCGTTTGCGCCTGATTGTGTTGCTGATTCTGGGTTTTGGCGAACGCAACCCTGGCCTGACGCGCATTCTTACCGGGCACGCGCTGATGTTTGAACAGGATCGCCTGCAGGGGCGCATTAATCAGCTTTTTGAACGCATCGAAGCGCAGCTCCGCCAGGTGCTACGAGAAAAAAGAATGCGTGAAGGCGAAGGCTACACGACGGATGAAAATCTGCTGGCAAGCCAGCTGTTAGCCTTCTGTGAAGGTATGCTTTCACGGTTCGTGCGTAGCGAATTTAAATACCGCCCAACGGACGATTTCGACGCCCGCTGGCCGCTCATTGCCGCTCAGCTACAGTAACGCTGACTGGATAGTGGCTCACGCCTTATCCAGGCGACAGAAACATAGGCCCGGTAAAGCACCACCGGGCAATTCGCTTACACGCCAAATTCTTCCCGGTATGCTCGCACAGCCGCCAGATGCTCAGCCATATCAGGTTTTTCTTCCAGATAGGCAATCAGGTCTTTCAGCGTAATGATGGAGATAACCTTACAGCCATAGTCGCGCTCCACTTCCTGAATCGCGGAAATCTCGCCGCGGCCACGTTCCTGACGATCCAGCGAAATCAGTACGCCAGCCAGCGTAGCCCCGTGCGCCTGAATAATCTCCATCGACTCGCGAATCGCCGTACCTGCGGTAATCACGTCATCCACCAGCATCACGCGGCCCTGTAGCGCGCTGCCCACCAGACTCCCGCCTTCGCCATGATCTTTTGCCTCTTTGCGGTTAAAGCAGTACGGCAGGTCTTTATCGTGATGTTCCGCCAGCGCAACCGCCGTCGTCGTCGCGATCGGAATACCTTTGTACGCGGGGCCAAACAGCAGATCAAATTCAATACCGGAATCCACCAGCGCTTCGGCATAAAAACGGCCTAACAACGCCAGGTCGCGCCCGGTATTAAACAGCCCGGCGTTGAAGAAATAGGGGCTTTTGCGCCCGGATTTCAGCGTAAACTCGCCAAACTTTAGTACCTGCTTGTTAAGCGCAAACTCAATAAACTGGCGCTGATACGGTTTCATGGATTCGCTCCTTTTCTTACTTTCATCATTTACGAAATTTACGGACAAAAAAAAGGCGACTTTTCAGTCGCCTTAAAATCAATTTTCTAACGCCGCCTTCTGCGTCGCCACAATGGATTCAATTCCCCCTCGGGCAAGCGCCAACAAAGTGAGAAGTTCTTCATGGCTGAACGGCTCGCCTTCCGCGGTACCCTGTACTTCAATAATGCGGCCGTCTTCAGTCATCACGACGTTCATGTCGGTTTCTGCGGCGGAATCTTCAACATATTCCAGATCGCAGATCGCTTCGCCGTTAACGATGCCTACAGAAACCGCCGCCACCATGCCTTTCATCGGATTGGTTTTCAGCTTACCGTTGGCAACCAATTTATTCAGCGCATCCGCCAACGCCACGCAGGCACCGGTAATAGACGCTGTACGCGTACCGCCATCGGCCTGGATTACATCGCAGTCCAGCGTAATGGTAAATTCGCCGAGCGTTTTCAGATCGACCGCCGCACGCAGCGCACGCGCGATCAAACGCTGAATTTCCATAGTACGACCGCCCTGCTTACCCTTTGCCGCTTCGCGCGCATTACGGGTATGGGTAGCGCGAGGCAACATGCCATACTCTGCGGTGATCCACCCCTGGCCTTGTCCTTTCAGAAAACGTGGGACACCTTCTTCAATGGAGGCGGTGCACAACACTTTGGTATCTCCAAATTCGACCAGTACCGAGCCTTCAGCGTGTTTTGTATAGTTACGGGTCAGGGTTACGGGACGCACCTGATTAGCGCTACGGCCTGCTGGACGCATATTGAGATCTCCGGCTTAAAACGAATGTGGCTGCGCATTATACGGACTTCCGATGGTTATTCCTATCCTGACAAGGCCTGGATAGCTATAATCCCCTCATCTCTCCTTTAAAAACGGGAACATCTATGATCCGCAGTATGACCGCCTACGCCCGGCGTGAAATCAAGGGTGAATGGGGTAGCGCGACCTGGGAAATGCGCTCGGTAAACCAGCGTTATCTGGAAACTTACTTTCGTCTGCCGGAACAGTTCCGTAGTCTTGAACCCGTCGTGCGCGAACGCATTCGTACACGCCTGACGCGCGGCAAAGTCGAATGTATGCTGCGTTTTGAACCCGATGCCAGCGCGCAAGGCGAGCTTATTCTGAATGAAAAGCTCGCGAAACAATTAGTTAGCGCCGCAAACTGGGTCAAAATGCAGAGCGACGAAGGGGAAATCAATCCGGTTGATATTTTGCGCTGGCCAGGTGTCATGGCGGCGCAAGAGCAGGATCTGGACGCGATTGCCGCAGAAATTTTAGCCGCGCTGGACGGTACGCTGGATGACTTTATCGTCGCGCGCGAAACGGAAGGCCAGGCGCTGAAAGCGCTGATTGAACAACGTCTGGAAGGCGTCAGCGCCGAAGTAGCGAAAGTCCGCGCGCATATGCCGGAAATCCTGCAATGGCAGCGTGAACGCCTGGTCGCGAAGCTGGAAGATGCTCAGGTTCAGTTGGAAAACAACCGTCTGGAGCAAGAGCTGGTGATGATGGCGCAGCGCATTGATGTGGCGGAAGAGCTGGATCGTCTGGAAGCGCACGTCAAAGAGACTTACAACATTCTGAAGAAAAAAGAGGCGGTGGGTCGCCGTCTGGACTTTATGATGCAAGAATTTAACCGTGAGTCGAACACCCTGGCCTCCAAATCCATCAACGCTGATGTAACTAACTCCGCTATTGAATTAAAAGTGTTGATCGAGCAAATGCGCGAGCAAATCCAGAATATTGAATAATTCTGGCGCTCAATATGTCACAGAGCCCGCCTTATGCGGGCTCTCGCGTTTATCGGTAGTACGTTTTTAATTTCCGGCGAATAGCGTCGATAAGGCGCCGCTTCCACTCTACCGTCGAAGCCCGATACTGCATAAAAATAGCGCCTTCCGCCTGCTCCCCGGCAAGCGGCAGGACAAAAAGACCGCGCTTATCGGATAAATTTTCATACCAGGGGCGCGGTACAATCGCCATTAGCGGCGCCGACTGGACAGCAGGCGCCAGTTGACTGTAATCATGACAAACAAACGTCAGCGGACGTTCAAACCCGGCACGAGCCTGCTGCCTGTCCAGTTCGTTGTTCTCTTTTGTCCACGGCAAACAGTAAATGTGTTGATAATGCTGTAGATCAGCAAAATTCAACGCTGTGGCATTCTCCAGACGTGAACGCAATGGCGCGCCATAAACCGCGATCAAACGCGTCGTCCCCACCCGCTCGTAATGCAGAGCGCTGACCTGCTTTTGATGGTCGCCAATTGCCAGCACCAAATCAACCGAGCTATCCAACAGTTCATCACGCCAGGGTCGGCGGGCAAAAGGAAGGCACTCGATCACCGCCTGATGAAGATGACCTTTCTCTGCGAGAACGGGCGTAAGCAGCGCGTTCAATGCGGGAGGAAGTACCACCCGAAAACAACGGGAGCCGTTCTCTTTATCGCCAAACAGCTCCTCATTAAGCGAAACAAACACAGGCACCAATTTGTCACGCAGCGCCTGCGCATAAGGCGTAGCAATCTGGCGGTTCCCTTCCCGTCGAAACAACGGATCGTTTAGCGCATCGCGCAATCTCATTAGCGCATGACTTACCGCAGAAGGCGACAAAGCCAGCTTTTGCGCCGTTTTCCCCGTAGAGCTCGTCTCCAGCAGCACATAGAGTACTTTTAACAGGTTCATATCCATTTGCAGCAAGTTCATTAAACGTCTCTCTTATTGAACCTGGCTAAATTACTGCCAGGTATACTGCGGGCGCTTCAATCAGGAGAACATTATGAATCGCTATGCATTATTCTTTGTATGTATATTTTCAACATCAGCACTTCCTGCCATGGCGGCATTAGATCCTTCACAACCGTTATCACCCGCGCCTCCGTTATCACTGTTTAAAGCGTGGGCTAAGCCTATAAAGCCGTTTCAAATCACAGAAGGCGTGTGGTATGTCGGCACGAAAAATCTCTCTTCTATTCTGCTGACCACTCCGGCAGGGCATATTCTTATTGATGCGGGGTTGGATGAAAGCGCACCGCAAATTAAAGCGAATATTGAAGCGGCAGGATTCCGCCTCACAGACATACGCTATCTATTGAACAGCCATGCGCGGCTGGATCAAGCGGGGGGCATGGCACGTTTGAAAGCGTGGAGCGGCGCACAATTGGTCGCCAGCCAACCCAACGCCGATCAGATGGCGAGGGGTGGACGAGAGGATTTTGCGCTTGGCGATGCGCTCCCCTTCCCGCCCGTCACCACTGATAAAATTATCCACAACCAGGAAAGCATCAGCCTCGGAGGGATAACCGTGACAGCACTATTCACGCCTGGACATCTACCCGGCTCAACCTCCTGGCGCGTAACGCTTCGCAACGGCAAGACGCTAATTTACGCAGATAGTCTCGCCACGCCCGACTATCTGCTGATTAACAACAAAAATTACCCTGACCTGGTTACTGATATTCAGGGTAGCTTTAAGACACTGGCCGCCCAGCATGTTGATATCTTTATTGCCAACAAAGGTGACCGCTTCGGGCTACTGGAGAAACGACAGCAACTTCGCAACGGCGATACACAGGCATTCTTTGATTCCAATGGCTTGCAACAGTATGTGGAACGCTCGCGCCAGCGCTTCATCACACAACTTACCGCACAGCAGCCACAATGAAATGACTCACTGGCGGCGCGTCCAGGGCGCCGTTCAGGTAATTTATCTAAGTCAAAACAGAAAAACCTCGCATACAATAAACCACAAAAATTGCTTTCAATTTATTGATATTTATAATAAATAATTATTAATCATAAATTTAAAATCATTACTAAAATTTATTAATCGTGTAATGCCTTAGAAAATCTCAATCGTGATACAGCGCACAAATCGTTAATCTTCGCCCCCAGTAAATTAGGGGGAAATCATGCTGTTGCACGTTCTTTATTTAATTGGCATCACTGCCGAGGCCATGACGGGCGCACTCGCTGCGGGTCGTCGTCGCATGGATACATTCGGCGTAATTATTATTGCTACCGCCACCGCCATTGGTGGAGGCTCGGTTCGCGACATTCTGCTCGGTCACTATCCGCTGGGTTGGGTGAAGCATCCCGAATATGTCATTATTGTGGCGACTGCCGCTGTATTGACCACCATTGTTGCCCCCGTCATGCCCTATTTACGCAAGCTTTTCCTGGTACTTGACGCGCTGGGGTTGGTGGTTTTCTCTATTATTGGCGCTCAGATAGCCCTTGATATGGGCGAAGGGCCAATTATCGCCGTGGTAGCCGCCGTCACTACCGGCGTCTTTGGCGGCGTGCTCCGCGATATGTTCTGCAAACGCATTCCACTGGTGTTTCAAAAAGAGCTATATGCCGGCATTTCGTTCGCCTCGGCGGTGCTCTATATTGCGCTGCAACATTACGTCATGAATCCGGATGTCGTCGTTATCTCTACGCTACTGTTTGGCTTTACAGCAAGGTTATTAGCGCTACGTCTTAAACTTGGCCTGCCGGTATTTTATTACCGCCATGAAGGGCACTAAGACCCAAATCCTGGAATATGCTGAGCAGCCAGCCATCTGCTCAGCGTTTTGATCTGCGGATTATCCCGCCAGTCGATGACTCTCCCGGCACGACGCTCGCCCGTCGCTGGCAACTGCCGCCAGTGTTGCTCTGTTCGCATTAATAACTGCTCCCATGAACGATCGCCGCTGGCCTGTAATGCGGCCTGCGTTAAGGGGATATCCATCGCCATGATCCAGCGGGTAAACGGCTGCCGGCGCGCCAGGTTAAATTGCCGCCATATCTGCTCGCTTTTTCCTTTAGCAAAGCCTGGCGTGTTGGCTATTTGCGCTGACGTCAGGGTAAGCCAGGAGAAGATATGCTCAAAGCGATGCGTCTGATGCAAAGCCCGCCAGCTGGCTTCACCCATTCCGTCCAGACCCAACGCCGACCGTGACCCCAGCCATACCAGCCTGGAGATAAACTGTTCCTGACATGTTGCCGACGCGTAAAAGCAGGTCAGCGAGTTGAAATGGCTATCAGGCGGTACAGGCTTACTCCGCTCACGACTCCGCCAGACGACCTCATCAAGCCGGGGAATGCCTTGCCCGGCCAGACTCACCAGGATCTGATCGCCCGGCGCGATATCCCACGCTTCCCAGCGTTTCACAGAACCGATATTGACCCGCTGAACCCGCTTATCATCCAATATAACGGGGACAAGCGACGCTACTACGGTAATTTTGCCGCTTTTCCCCACCGAGAACTGAATAGCGCTCACTTGCGCGACCTGCGCTACTGGCGGATATTTCCATGCTGCCAGCCAGTCGCCCTGCCCGGGTCGCCAGTGTTGTGACGCAGGTTCTTTAGCCATGCGTATCACTACGCCATCCGTTACAAAGGGTAATGCTGACGTCAGCCATGACTGGCGCGCCCGTTCGACCTCGCTGGCATTTTTTACCGCCAGGGTATATTTATTCGTCAGACTGAATCCAGCCTTAGCAAGTTGGCTTAATCTTTCGGGCATATTTGCCGGACCGTCCGGCCACGCCCAAATAAAAATACCCAACGAATTTAGCGCGGAGGCGTTATCCTGGCGCATTAACATTCCTGCGACTTTCGAGCGCGCATTCATCCCGCCCATCCGTTGCTGGATATGCCCCTCGCGCTGTAGAAAGATTTCGCCCTGCAACACCGCGTTAGCTAGCGCGCCTTGTGTTGTCTGCGGTATAGAGGGGATCAGGCGAATTTTTGGCGTCCAGTCCTCGCCTTGTAGTCCGTTACCCCGGCTGATAGCCCTGGTCAGTTTACCGTTTTGATAAACCAGCGTTACCGCTACGCCATCCACTTTTGGCTGTACCCAAAGCTCGCTGCGCCCGCGCATCCACTGTTCTACCGCCTGTCGGTCCGCGAGTTTACGTACGCCCGTGTGCGCAACAGGGTGCATTGTTGTACCGTTTAACGGCGGTGAAACCGGAGTAGATGAAACATCCTGACCAACACAGCGTTGCCACTGAACCAGCCTTGCGCTGAGTTGGTCGTACACACTATCGTCAACCGCGCTAACCCCTTGTTTCCAGTAGATGTCATTCCAGTCAGCGAGCTGTTGCTGTAAACGGGCGATTTCTTCAGCGGCCCTTGCTGGCGGCCAGGCCGGGCAAAGCGCCCCACTCTGCGAATGCCACAATAAAATTCCCCACGCCATACTTTTCCATAATCTCATCACGACCTCCTGCGCACATTGCCCGGCAGGTATAGCGCTTTAGTGAATAAAAACCGACAGGTAAAAATGCATCATCCGAGCCGCTTTCCAGATTTTTTGGTGGGTTGCTGCAACGACGCGATAAAAGCGGAAAAAGGGACGCAAAATGCAATAATCTGGCGCAAAAAGTGTGACAAAGACTACGTCGCATAACGGCGATGTGTATAATAAGCCCGTATCAAGGCTCTATTTCGATAATCACAGACGTAAGATACTCATGGCTCAAGGTACGCTTTATATTGTTTCTGCCCCCAGTGGCGCGGGTAAATCCAGCCTGATTCAGGCTTTATTAAAAACCCAACCGTTGTATGACACTCAGGTTTCCGTTTCACATACCACGCGCGCGCCGCGTCCGGGTGAAGTGCACGGTGAGCACTATTTCTTTGTAAATCATGATGAGTTTAAAACCATGATTGGCAGGGAGGCGTTTCTGGAGCACGCGGAAGTGTTTGGCAATTACTACGGCACTTCGCGCGAAACCATTGAGCAAGTGCTGGCAACCGGCGTTGATGTTTTTCTGGATATCGACTGGCAGGGCGCCCAGCAAATTCGCGAAAAGATGCCGCAAGCACGCAGCATTTTTATTTTGCCGCCGTCAAAGATCGAATTGGATCGCCGTTTACGCGGCCGCGGGCAAGATAGCGAAGAAGTCATTGCCAAACGAATGGCGCAAGCGGTTGCAGAAATGAGCCATTACGCCGAATATGATTATCTTATTGTGAATGACGACTTTGATACCGCGTTAAGCGACTTGAAAACCATCATTCGCGCTGAACGTCTGCGTATGAGCCGCCAAAAGCAGCGTCATGACGCTTTAATCAGCAAATTGTTGGCAGACTGAACCCACTTTCAGTATCATGCCCAGTCATTTCTTCACCTGTGGAGCATTTTAAGTATGGCACGCGTAACTGTTCAGGACGCTGTAGAGAAAATTGGTAACCGTTTTGACCTGGTACTGGTCGCCGCGCGTCGCGCTCGTCAGATGCAGGTAGGCGGAAAGGATCCGCTGGTACCGGAAGAAAACGATAAAACTACCGTTATCGCGCTGCGCGAAATCGAAGAAGGTCTGATTAACAACCAGATCCTTGACGTCCGCGAGCGCCAGGAACAGCAAGAGCAGGAAGCCGCTGAATTACAAGCCGTTACCGCTATTGCTGAAGGTCGTCGTTAATCACAAAGCGGGTCGCCCTTGTATCTGTTTGAAAGCCTGAATCAACTGATTCAAACCTACCTGCCGGAAGACCAGATTAAGCGTCTTCGGCAGGCGTATCTCGTTGCACGTGACGCTCACGAGGGCCAGACACGTTCAAGCGGTGAACCCTATATCACGCACCCGGTAGCGGTGGCCTGTATTCTGGCCGAGATGAAACTCGACTACGAAACGCTGATGGCCGCTCTGCTGCATGACGTGATTGAAGATACCCCCGCCACCTATCAGGACATGGAACAGCTTTTCGGTAAAAGCGTTGCCGAGCTGGTAGAGGGGGTGTCGAAACTTGATAAGCTCAAGTTCCGCGATAAGAAAGAGGCGCAGGCCGAAAACTTTCGCAAAATGATTATGGCGATGGTGCAGGATATCCGCGTCATTCTCATTAAGCTTGCTGACCGTACCCATAACATGCGCACGCTGGGCTCGTTACGCCCGGATAAACGTCGTCGTATTGCCCGTGAAACGCTGGAAATCTACAGTCCTCTGGCGCACCGTTTAGGTATTCATCACATCAAAACCGAGCTGGAAGAGCTGGGCTTTGAAGCGCTGTATCCCAATCGTTACCGCGTCATTAAAGAAGTGGTAAAAGCGGCGCGCGGCAACCGTAAAGAGATGATCCAAAAAATCCTCTCTGAAATCGAAGGACGTTTGCAAGAGGCGGGAATTCCGTGTCGCGTTAGCGGTCGCGAAAAACATCTTTACTCGATCTACTGCAAAATGGTGCTCAAAGAGCAGCGTTTTCACTCGATCATGGACATTTACGCTTTCCGCGTCATCGTTCATGACTCCGATACCTGCTATCGCGTACTCGGCCAGATGCACAGTCTCTATAAGCCGCGTCCGGGACGGGTGAAAGACTATATTGCCATTCCCAAAGCGAACGGCTATCAGTCTTTGCACACCTCAATGATCGGCCCGCACGGCGTTCCTGTTGAAGTCCAGATCCGTACCGAAGATATGGATCAGATGGCGGAAATGGGGGTCGCGGCGCACTGGGCGTATAAAGAACACGGTGAGACCAGCACCACGGCGCAGATCCGCGCCCAGCGCTGGATGCAGAGCCTGCTGGAGCTACAACAGAGCGCCGGTAGTTCGTTTGAATTTATCGAAAGCGTAAAATCCGATCTCTTCCCGGATGAGATTTACGTTTTCACCCCGGAAGGACGCATTGTCGAACTGCCCGCTGGCGCTACGCCGGTGGACTTCGCCTACGCCGTGCATACCGATATCGGCCACGCCTGCGTCGGCGCGCGTGTCGACCGGCAGCCTTATCCGCTGTCGCAGCCGCTTAGCAGCGGTCAGACCGTCGAAATTATTACCGCGCCGGGCGCGCGTCCCAACGCCGCCTGGCTGAACTTTGTCGTCAGCTCTAAAGCGCGCGCTAAAATTCGTCAGTTGCTGAAAAACCTCAAACGTGATGACTCCGTAAGCCTGGGCCGTCGTCTGCTTAACCATGCTTTAGGCGGCAGTCGTAAGCTGGCGGAAATTCCGCAGGAAAATATTCAGCGCGAACTGGATCGAATGAAGCTGGCAACGCTTGACGATCTGCTGGCGGAGATCGGTCTCGGCAACGCGATGAGCGTAGTGGTCGCGAAAAATCTGCAGCAAGGCGAAGCCGTGGTGCCGACCGTTGCGCAATCGAATCACGGCCACCTGCCGATTAAAGGCGCGGATGGCGTGCTTATCACCTTTGCGAAGTGTTGTCGTCCGATCCCAGGCGACCCGATCATCGCTCACGTAAGCCCAGGTAAAGGACTGGTGATCCACCACGAATCCTGCCGTAATATCCGTGGATACCAGAAAGAGCCAGAGAAATTTATGGCGGTCGAATGGGACAAAGAGACGGAGCAGGAATTCATTACCGAAATCAAGGTGGAAATGTTTAACCATCAGGGCGCGCTGGCTAACCTGACGGCGGCGATTAATACCACCACCTCCAATATTCAAAGCCTGAATACTGAAGAGAAAGATGGTCGCGTCTATAGTACCTTTATTCGCCTTACCGCACGCGATCGCGTACATCTGGCGAATATCATGCGCAAAATCCGCGTGATGCCAGACGTTATTAAAGTCACCCGTAACCGAAACTAGCGCTATGAATCCAAAACGTTATGCGCGTATATGCGAAATGCTCGCCAGGCGTCAGCCTGATCTCACGGTCTGCATGGAGCAAGTCCACAAACCTCATAACGTTTCTGCAATCATTCGTACCGCAGATGCCGTTGGCGTCCATGAAGTCCATGCCATCTGGCCTGGTAGCCGGATGCGCACCATGGCTTCCGCGGCGGCGGGCAGCAACAGTTGGGTACAGGTGAAAACTCACCGTACCATTGGCGATGCGGTAGCCCATTTGAAAGGTCGGGGAATGCAGATTCTGGCAACCCATCTTTCTGATAAGGCCGTAGACTTTCGCGAGATTGATTACACGCGCCCGACCTGTATTCTGATGGGTCAGGAGAAAACCGGTATTACGCAGGAAGCATTAGACCTGGCGGATCGGGATATCATCATTCCGATGATCGGTATGGTACAGTCGCTGAACGTTTCCGTCGCCTCCGCGCTCATTCTTTATGAAGCCCAGCGCCAGCGTCAGAACGCGGGCATGTATCTGCGTGAAAATAGCATGTTGCCGGAAGATGAACAGCAGCGCCTGCTGTTTGAGGGTGGTTATCCGGTGCTGGCGAAAGTCGCTAAACGTAAAGGTCTGCCTTATCCTCGCGTCAATCAGCAGGGCGAAATCGACGCCGATGCTGACTGGTGGGCGACGATGCAGGCGGCAGGGTAATCACCATGTCAGGCCGCTTGTTAGACGCTGTTCCGCTCAATTCCCTGACAGGCGTCGGCGCAGCGCAAAGCAGTAAACTGGCGAAAATTGGCCTGCATACCGTGCAGGACCTCCTGCTCCACCTCCCTCTGCGTTACGAAGACCGTACCCATCTCTACCCTATTGGCGAACTGCTGCCTGGCATCTACGCCACCGTTGAAGGTGAAGTGCTGAACTGCAATATCACTTTCGGCGGTCGTCGGATGATGACCTGCCAGATTAGCGACGGTTCCGGCATTCTTACCATGCGCTTTTTCAATTTTAACGCGGCGATGAAAAACAGCCTGGCGACGGGGCGACGTGTGCTGGCCTACGGGGAAGCGAAGCGCGGCAAGTATGGCGCAGAGATGATCCATCCGGAATATCGCCTGCAGGGCGATCTCAGCACGCCGGAACTTCAGGAAACGCTCACCCCCGTCTATCCGACCACCGAGGGCGTGAAGCAAGCGACACTGCGCAAGCTTACCGATCAGGCTCTGGAGTTGCTCGACACCTGCGCCATTGCCGAACTACTGCCGCCGGAACTGGCGCAGGGTATGATGAGCCTGCCGGAGGCGCTACGTACCTTGCATCGCCCGCCGCCGACGCTCCAGCTCGCCGATTTAGAAACCGGCAAACACCCAGCGCAGCGGCGGCTTATTCTTGAAGAGCTACTGGCGCATAATCTCAGTATGCTGGCGCTTCGCGCAGGCGCGCAGCGTTATCACGCTCAGCCGCTAAGTACCAACAACATATTGAAAGACAAGCTGCTGGCGTCGTTGCCGTTTAAACCCACCAGCGCGCAGGCGCGGGTGGTAGCAGAGATCGAACGTGATATGGCGCTCGATGTGCCGATGATGCGTCTGGTTCAGGGCGACGTCGGCTCAGGGAAAACGCTGGTTGCGGCGCTTGCCGCCTTGCGCGCTATTGCCCACGGTAAGCAGGTGGCGCTGATGGCGCCGACCGAATTGCTGGCTGAACAGCACGCAAATAATTTCCGCAACTGGTTCGAACCGTTGGGCGTTGAAGTGGGTTGGCTGGCCGGTAAGCAAAAAGGTAAAGCGCGTCAGGCGCAGCAAGAGGCTATTGCCAGCGGTCAGGTGCAGATGATTGTCGGCACCCACGCTATCTTTCAGGAACAGGTGCAGTTTAACGGGCTGGCGCTGGTGATCATCGACGAACAGCACCGCTTTGGCGTCCACCAGCGTCTGGCGCTGTGGGAAAAAGGCCAGCAGCAGGGCTTTCACCCACATCAGTTGATTATGACCGCAACGCCCATTCCGCGCACCCTGGCGATGACTGCCTACGCCGATCTCGATACCTCGGTGATTGACGAGCTCCCGCCGGGCCGTACCCCTGTCACTACCGTTGCTATTCCGGATACCCGTCGCCATGAAATCATTGATCGTGTGCGCAACGCCTGCACAACCGAAGGCCGTCAGGCCTACTGGGTCTGTACGCTGATTGAAGAGTCTGACCTGCTGGAAGCGCAGGCGGCGGAAGCCACCTGGGAGGAGCTCAAGCTGGCGCTGCCGGAGTTGAATATTGGCCTGGTACACGGCCGCATGAAGCCCGCCGAAAAACAGGCGGTGATGCAGGCCTTTAAGCAGGGTGAACTGCATCTGCTGGTCGCCACTACGGTGATTGAGGTGGGGGTCGATGTTCCTAACGCCAGCCTGATGATTATTGAAAACCCGGAGCGACTGGGCCTGGCGCAGTTACACCAGCTCAGAGGGCGCGTTGGCCGTGGCGCGGTCGCGTCGCACTGCGTGCTGCTCTATAAATCGCCGTTGTCGAAAACGGCGCAGAAGCGTTTACAGGTATTGCGCGACAGCAACGACGGCTTTGTGATTGCACAAAAAGATTTAGAGATTCGCGGCCCGGGGGAATTACTGGGCACGCGCCAGACGGGTAACGCCGAATTTAAAGTAGCTGATTTGCTGCGCGATCAAGCCATGATTCCCGAAGTTCAGCGTATTGCCCGTCATATTCACGAACGTTATCCGCAGCAGGCACAAGCGCTGATTGAGCGCTGGATGCCGGAAACCGAACGTTATTCCAACGCCTAATCCTATTCGCCGCGCGACAGAGCCGACAGAAGATCCTCAATCTGGATAGCGATAACGTCCTGGGCTGCCAGGGCATCGCGCGAGATACGCGTTGCCATCGCACTCTCCGGCTCGTCCCGCAGCATTTCCGCCGCCTTCTGCACCCCGTCGAGGATCATCTCCGACGTTAACTGCCGGGTTAAAAACGCCAGATTATTTTCCAACCACGGTTCTTCCGTCGCACCTAATGGCGGTTGCCACTGCCACGAGCCTTCTGGCCAAAGCGGGTTAACCTCTACCGGATAAATTAAATGTGCGGTGTACTGCAACGCGCATACCGCTTTACCCGGCGTATCCAGTAACCACCACTGATTCCAGAGCGAACGGATAAACGGCGCAATGCCGCCGAGAGCATTGAAGGTATCCAGCCAGGTCAGCGGAGAGTTGAAACCGCGCTCGTGATTGATTCGCACCAGCATGGTCTCCAGCAAAAAATGCCGTACCTGCTGACGCTGAGCGGCATCCATCATTTCCCGCCAGAGATAAGGCCGCCGTAACGCGCGCAGGAAAGACTCCTCGAAGTGATCGCCATAGCCATGGGTTAACAGCGTTTCGCGCCAACAGGCAAGGCACAGCGGAAACAGATAACGAAACAATTCCGGCTGCATCGGCTCGTGGTAAACCAGATTCAGCACATAATAAACGCTCAGATGCCAATCGGTAATCTGCCGCCAGTCCGTCGCCGCCAGCGCCTGCAACTCAGCATCGGCATAGTCAAACTCCGCTTCCCACACGTTAAGAACCGGCGGCTCATCGCCAAAAATATGACGGCAGCGTTCACGCAGGGTTTCAGGTTGACGGCAACGTTTTTTCATCTTTATCCGGCAAACATTGGCAGCATCAGGTACAGCTTGATCACCAACGCATTGACGATATCGATAAAGAACGCGCCGACCATCGGCACCACCAGGAACGCCATATGCGAGGGGCCAAAACGGTCGGTAATCGCCTGCATATTAGCAATGGCGGTCGGCGTTGCGCCAAGGCCAAAACCACAGTGACCCGCCGCCAGCACCGCCGCATCGTAGTTTTTCCCCATCATGCGCCAGGTGACGAAGATCGCGTACAGCGCCATGAAGATGGTTTGTACCACCAGAATCGCCAGCATCGGCAGCGCCAGTGACGCCAGTTCCCACAGCTTCAGGCTCATCAGCGCCATTGCCAGGAACAGTGACAAACTCACGTTCCCCAGTACCGAAACAGCACGCTCAAATACGCGATAAAAACCCACCAGCGCCAGGCCATTGCTGAGGATCACCCCAACAAATAGCACACAAACGAAGACCGGCAGTTCAAGCACCGTTCCCGCCAGTAGCTGCGCTACGATTTTGCCCACGGTCAGACAGATAGCAATCAGGGCGATGGTTTCGATTAGCACCAGAGAGGTGATCATACGGCCCACATCCGGCTTTTCAAAGGCTGTCGGCACGGCCTGATCGTCAGGCATTCCATCCGGCGTGGTGGAGTGTTTCACCAGATAACGCGCTACCGGACCGCCAATCAACCCGCCCAGCACCAGGCCAAAGGTTGCACATGCCATCGCAACTTCGGTGGCATTGGCAAAACCATAACGTTCGACAAACAGTTTACTCCACGCCGCGCCGGTACCGTGTCCGCCGGACAGCGTAATTGACCCGGCAATCAGCCCCATTAACGGGTCCAGCCCCAACAGACTCGCCATGCCGATACCGATGGCATTCTGCATCAGCAGTAATCCGACCACGACGACCAGGAAGACGCCAACAACGCGTCCCCCCTTGCGCAGGCTGGCAAGGTTAGCGTTAAGGCCGATCGTCGCGAAAAACGCCAGCATCAACGGATCGCGCAGGGTCATATCAAAGTTGACCTCCCAACCGACGCTTTTTTTCAGTACCAGCAGAGCAACCGCGACCAGTAACCCCCCTGCCACCGGCTCCGGAATCGTATATTTCTTCAGTAAGGAGACAGACTGGACCAGCTTGCGACCCAGTAGCAGCACCAGCGTGGCGGCGACAAGGGTCGATAAGGTATCGAGTTCAAACATTTAAAGCTCCTGTAGTGCGCTGTGACACGTGCGCACAAATCATTTCCTGAGTCAGTTTTTTAGCTCTTTGCGAGTCTTCGGCATGGATTTTAAGCAGAAAAAGGCAAAAAGTTATATAAAAAGGTGCATTTATCTTTTTTAAATATTAAGAATATTCGCTCGCAATCGTTTGCTTTTACCACCTGGTCAGATAAAATCACCGCTTTTCCACCACGAGAATGTCCCTGATGTCCGTTAACGCCATCGAGCCGGCAGATGCGCAACCGGTTGCGCAGACGCAAAACAGCGAATTAATTTACCGTCTTGAAGATCGCCCGCCGCTCCCTCAAACCCTTTTTGCCGCTTGTCAGCATCTGCTGGCTATGTTTGTCGCGGTAATCACGCCAGCGCTGTTAATCTGCCAGGCGTTGGGTTTACCGGCGCAGGATACGCAGCACATTATCAGCATGTCGCTGTTCGCCTCCGGCGTAGCCTCTATTATTCAAATCAAAGCGTGGGGGCCGGTAGGATCGGGGCTGTTATCCATCCAGGGAACCAGTTTTAACTTTGTCGCCCCGCTGATTATGGGCGGTACCGCGCTGAAAACCGGCGGCGCGGATGTCCCGACGATGATGGCGGCGCTGTTCGGCACGCTGATGCTGGCAAGCTGCACCGAGATGGTGCTTTCTCGCATTCTACATCTGGCGCGCCGGATTATCACGCCGTTAGTCTCCGGCGTCGTGGTGATGATTATTGGCCTGTCGCTGATTCAGGTGGGGCTAACTTCCATCGGCGGCGGCTATGCCGCCATGAGCGACAACACCTTTGGCGCACCGAAAAACCTGCTGCTGGCCGGCGTCGTCCTGGCCATTATTATCCTGCTGAATCGGCAGCGTAATCCCTACCTGCGCGTGGCTTCTTTGGTTATTGCCATGGCGGCAGGCTATCTTTTGGCCTGGTTTATGGGCATGTTGCCTGAGAATAACGCGCCGGTCTCACAGGACATCCTGATGGTGCCGACCCCACTGTATTATGGTCTGGGCATTGACTGGAACCTGTTACTGCCGTTGATGCTGGTCTTTATGATTACGTCGCTGGAGACCATCGGCGACATCACCGCCACCTCTGATGTCTCCGAGCAGCCGGTATCCGGCCCCTTGTACATGAAACGGCTAAAGGGCGGCGTACTGGCTAACGGCCTGAACTCATTTGTTTCAGCGGTATTTAATACGTTCCCGAACTCCTGTTTCGGTCAGAACAACGGCGTCATTCAGTTGACCGGCGTCGCCAGTCGCTATGTGGGATTTGTCGTCGCGCTGATGCTGATTGTGCTCGGCCTGTTCCCGGCGGTAAGCGGTTTTGTGCAGCATATCCCGGAACCGGTGCTCGGCGGCGCCACGTTAGTGATGTTCGGCACCATTGCCGCCTCCGGGGTGCGTATTGTCTCGCGTGAGCCGCTGAACCGCCGCGCGATTCTGATTATCGCCCTGTCGCTGGCCGTGGGTCTTGGCGTTTCGCAACAGCCGCAGATCCTGCAGTTCGCGCCGGAATGGGTGAAAAATCTGCTCTCATCCGGAATTGCCGCTGGCGGCATCACGGCTATCGTGTTGAACCTGATTCTCCCGCCGGAAAAACCGTAAAAACCCTGCGGCGGCGACACGATTCGCCGCTGCTGTAACGCTCTTTCACCATTCCTGTCTTGAGGATTGCACGCAAATCGTGCATAAATCCCCTATGTGCATTTCACGGGATGGAAGACCATGAAATTGATTGGGAGGTTGCTTCTCTACGTGCTGATCGCCTGTTTAGTGGTGATTTTCGGCTTTTATTTTCTGCTGCAAACGCGCTGGGGCGCAGATCATGTCAGCAACTGGGTATCAGAGAACAGCGGTTATCACCTCACATTCGACGTGATGGATCATCGTTTTTCCGCCCCATCCCATCTTTTACTGGAGAATGTGACCTTTGGTCGTGATGGTCAGCCTGCAACCCTGGTCGCGAAAACCGTAGATATCGGTCTGAGCATTCGCCAGTTAACCGCGCCGCTGCATGTCGACACGATTCTGTTACAGGACGGCACGCTGAATATTTCAGTGCAAACCGCCCCTTTCCCGTTTGAGGCCGACCGCCTGCAACTTCGCAATATGGCGCTCAATAGTCCCGGCAGCGAATGGCGGTTGAGCGCCCAGCGCGTTAACGGCGGCGTTATGCCCTGGCGCCCCGAAGCCGGTCGGGTATTAGGCAATAAAGCCCAGATCCAACTGAGCGCCGGTTCGCTAACGTTAAACGACGTTCCCGCCACTAATGTGCTTATTGAAGGCAGTATCGACCATAATCAGGTGATGTTAAACACCGTCGGCGCCGATATGGCGCGCGGAGCGTTAACCGGCGTCGCCCGACGTAACGCTGATGGTAGTTGGGTCGTTGAAAATCTGCGGCTGAATGATATTCGGTTACAAAGCGATAAATCCCTGAGCGAGTTTTTCGCGCCGCTTACTACGGTTCCATCTTTGCAGATTGGTCGTCTTGAAGTGACGGACTCCAGCCTGCAAGGACCAGACTGGGCAGTCACCGATCTTGACCTGAGTTTGCGCAATCTGACTCTGCGCAAAGAAGACTGGCAAAGTCAGGAAGGTAAATTATCGATGAACGCCAGCGAGTTTATTTACGGCTCGCTGCACTTGCTCGATCCAATCCTGAACGCCGAATTTTCACCACAGGGCGTTGCGCTACGCCAGTTCACTACCCGCTGGGAAGGCGGTATGGTCAGAACTTCCGGCGCCTGGTTACGCGAAGGCAAAGCGCTTATTCTGGACGATACCGCTATCGCCGGGCTGGAGTATACGCTGCCGGAAAACTGGAAACAGTTATGGATGAAGCCGTTGCCCGACTGGCTGAACAGCCTGACGCTGAAAAAATTCAGCGCCAGCCGCAATCTGGTGATCGATATCGACCCGGCCTTCCCGTGGCAAATCACCGCCCTGGACGGCTACGGCGCAAACCTGGAGCTGGTACAACATCATCAATGGGGCGTCTGGAGCGGCAATGCGACCCTCAACGCCGCGGCGGCAACCTTTAACCGTGTGGACGTGCGCCGCCCGTCGCTGTCGTTGACGGCTAATGCCAGCACGGTCAACATCAGCGATCTGAGCGCGTTTACTGGAAAAGGGATACTGGAAGCCACTGCCAGCGTATCGCAACTGCCGCAGCGTCAGACGCAAATCAGCCTGAACGGACGCGGCGTACCAATGGATGTGCTACAGCAGTGGGGCTGGCCGGCATTACCGATTGCTGGCGATGGCAATATTCAGCTCACGGCCAGCGGCAATATTCAGGCCGATGCGCCGTTGAAACCGACGGTAAACGGGCAATTACACGCGGTCAACGCACAAAAGCAGCAGATAACACAGACGATGCAAGCGGGCGTGGTGTCCGGCGGTGAAGTTACGTCAACGGAGCCAACGCTGTAATTGAGGGCTTGCCCGGTGGCGATGGCGCTTACCGGGCTTACGGTTCTTGCTCATTTGTAGGCCGGATAAGCGCAGCTCACGGCGCCATCCGACGATTCAGATTTAAAGCGTAATCACCACTTCATTTCCCTGCGGGGTGACCACTACGCCCAGTTCACTTCCCGCATATGAGCCGCATTTGGTACCGCTAATCTGCGTAATATTACGCAGACACAGCGTCCAGTTGCGCGCCTTGCCTTCGCCGCTCACCGTAATAGTATTGCCTGTGCGTTTCGCCTGCAGCGTAAAGATTGTCGAACCATCCGTAGCAGGGACTTCGCAGACCGCTTCGCAGCCGTCATCCAGATGGAATAACTGGAAGGCCGTACCCTCATGCCAGGCGTAATCGGGCTTCTGGCTATTGTTGCCCAGCGCCAGTAGTGTATTGTCACGCACGTACACTGGCAGACTCAGGAAGTCATGCTGCTGTTTATGCCAGCGGCTGCCCTGCACTTCATCGTTGCGCCACAGGTGCGTCCAGCGGCCTTCTGGCAGGTAGAACTCCACGTCGCCCGCTTCACTAAATACCGGCGCTACCATGACCGCATCTCCCAGCATGTACTGGCGATCAAGATAATCACACGCCGGATCGTCCGGGAACTCCAGCATCATCGCCCGCATCATTGGCGTACCGGCTTCGTTGGCGCGCGCCGCTTCCCGATACAGATACGGCATCATCCGGCACTTCTGTTCGGTGAAGAAGCGCACCACGTCACAGGACTCGTCGTCATAGGCCCACGGAACCCGGTAGGATTTGCTACCGTGCAGGCGGCTGTGGCTGGAGAGCAAGCCGAATGCGCACCAACGCTTGTAGACATGCGCCGGCGCGGTATTCTCGAATCCGCCAATATCATGGCTCCAGAAGCCAAACCCTGACAGGCCGATGGACAGCCCGCCGCGCAGGCTTTCCGCCATCGATTCGTAGTTGGCGTAGCAGTCGCCGCCCCAGTGCACCGGGAACTGTTGCGCGCCCACCGAGGCGGAACGGGCGAACAGCACAGCCTCTTCAACGCCGACGGTCTCTTTCAACACGTTCCACACCAGTTCGTTGTAGATGTAGGCATAATGGTTGTGCATTTTCTGTGGATCAGAACCATCAAACCACCGCACATCCGTTGGAATGCGTTCGCCGAAGTCAGTTTTGAAGCAGTCCACTCCCATCTCCACCAGGCCCTTCAGCTTGTCGGCATACCATTCGCAGGCTTGCGGGTTGGTGAAGTCGTAAATCGCCAGTCCCGGCTGCCATTTATCCCACTGCCACAAGGAGCCGTCCGGGCGTTTTAGCAAATATCCTTTCTCTTTCAGCTCCTGGAAGACCGGGGATTTCTGGCCGATGTAGGGGTTAATCCACACGCAGACTTTCAGCCCTTTCGCTTTCAGGCGGCGAATCATCCCTTTCGGATCGGGGAAAGTCACCGGGTCCCATTCAAAATCGCACCACTGGAAGGCCTTCATCCAGAAACAGTCGAAGTGGAAGACGTGCAGCGGCAGATTGCGCTCGGCCATACCGTCGATAAAACTGTTAACGGTCGCTTCGTCGTAGTTAGTGGTGAATGAGGTGGTCAGCCACAGGCCAAACGACCAGGCAGGCGGCAGCGCCGGACGACCCGTAAATTGGGTATAGCGGTTCAGCACGTCTTTCGGGGTCGGGCCGTCGATGACGAAGTATTCCAGATACTCGCTCTCGACGCTGAACTGAACTTTGGAGACTTTCTCGGAGCCAATTTCAAACGACACGCACTGCGGATGGTTTACCAGCACACCGTAGCCACGGTTGGTGATATAGAACGGGATATTCTTGTACGATTGCTCGGTGCTGGTGCCGCCGTCGCGGTTCCAGGTCTCCACCGTCTGACCGTTGCGCACCAGTGCGGTAAAACGCTCGCCAAGCCCGTAGACGGTTTCGCCCACGCCGAGATCCAGACGCTCGAACATGTAGTTGCGCCCGCTGTTGGTGTCCTGCACATAGCCGTTATTTTTCAACTGGCTACCGGTGATACGTACACCGTTGCGCAGAAAATCTAGAGACCAGAGCTCGCCTTTGGTGACGCGCACGCTCAGGCTGCCGCTCTTGAGTTCGGCAAATTCGGCGTTGTTCCGCATCTCCACGTTGATATCTTGCAAGACATTGAGCGGATAATGTGGGCCGTTATCCAAAGCGCCCTGGAAGTGTTCCATCCGTACACCTATCACTCCTTCCTGCGGCGAGAAAAAGCGTAGGGTAAACAACGGGGTATCCAGTTGCCAGGTTCGTTCGCGGACATCGCGCGGCGCGGCATAGATCACCATCTCATTCCCGTGCTGTTCAACGTCGAACACCTGAACCGGGTGAATCAAATTAAGGCCAGGCTGGATCAGCCAGTTTCCGTCGCTAATTTTCATAGTCTGTTCCTTTAGTTTTGCAATTCTTTATGGGTAAATTCTTGTTCGTTGCGGTGTGCGCCCTGCGCCAGTTGTTCCAGAATGGTTTTCAGGAACGGGCTTTTCAGGGTGTAATAGCGTTTAGCGATCGCGGCGCTCAGCAGATAACAGATGGCCGGGACGATAGTGAACAGAGCGATGATGATGCTGATCGTGGCGCTGTTTTGCGTTTTCGCCGCCGCGTCGTAACCGCCGCCTGCCAGCATCCAGCCAATCAGCGCCCCGCCGAGGGCAAGACCCAGTTTCAGCACAAACAACGTGCCGGCAAAACTGATCCCCGTCAGGCGTTTGCCGTTACACCATTCGCCGTAGTCGACGGTGTCAGACATCATCACCCACTGGATAGGCGTGACTAACTGGTGCAATACGCCAATCACAAAGATAAAGACGAACATAGCGATCGTGGCGTGCATCGGTACGAAGAACATCGCCACGCTGATTACTGCGAGTAAAGCATTGGTCCACCAGAAAACGCTCACTTTGCATTTCCAGTCGGTCAACGGTTTTGCCAGCGCCGAGCCAATCAGGTTGCCGACGCAATAGGTGGTGAGGAAGGCGACAAACACGCCCGGTTTGCCCAATATCCAGGTGACGTAATACATCATCGCCCCGCCGCGCACGCATACCGCCAGAATATTCAGGATGGTGAGCATGCCGACTATGCGCCACTGGTCGTTGTGCCAGATATCACGCAGGTCTTCACGCATGGAGGTATGGGTGGCAGGCGCTTCAACGCGCTCTTTGGTGGTAAAGAAACAGAACGCCAGCATCAGGAACGCCACCACCGAGAGCGCCGCGATACCCCCCTGGAAGCCCAGCGCCTTATTCTCGCCGCCAATCAGTTTCACCAGAGGCATCATCAGTACGGTAGAAAGCATTCCGCCCGCCGTTGCCAGCACAAAGCGCCAGGATTGCAGGGAGATACGCTGCGTTGGGTCATTGGTTATTACACCCCCCAACGCGCAGTAAGGGATGTTGACCACAGTATACAGAAGGGTGAGCAACGTGTAGGTGATGGCGGCATAAATCATTTTGCCGTTCAGACTGAGATCCGGCGTGCTATAAGCCAGCACACAAACGATACCAAACGGCAACGCGCCAAACAGCACCCAGGGTCGGAATTTGCCCCAGCGAGAGCGGGTGCGGTCGGCCAGCAGGCCCATGCAAGGGTCGGAGATGGCATCAAGCGCACGCGCCAGTAAAAACATGGTGCCAACAAAACCAGCGGGAATGCCGAAAATATCGGTATAGAAGAACATCATATATAACATGACGTTATCAAAGATGATGTGGCTCGCGGCATCGCCCATACCATAGCCAATCTTCTCCTTAACGGAGAGAATCTCACTTTTCATTACGCATCCTTAACGCTTACAACGCTCACTGATACCGGTTACAGTTTTTGTAAACCTTCCCTGCGAGCGTGAATATTCCGTTATTTGGTTATCAAATTACGATTCTTGTTTTCTGTGATCAGGGTAGCGCCAAAAAGTGTGATGAAATGTAACTAATGGATTTTATGGGGGTTTATATGAAACCGATCATGGCAGAAGGAAAGGGAAGTTAAAAAAGCACGGGAGGGGATGTGGAAACGTCAGGAAGTAGCTATAATGCGCGCGCCTCCATGTAGCAATCGAGGCGCGGAAGATCGTCGTCTCCGGTGAGGCGGCTGGACTTCAAATCCAGTTGGGGCCGCCAGCGGTCCCGGGCAGGTTCGACTCCTGTGATCTTCCGCCAATTAGCCTCTTCTGACCTCAATAAAATGAATCGCCACGCGCCCGTGGACTTCGGTATCCGACCTGAGCCTTTATCTCCACACGTTGCATCAACCACCAGACTTTGTTTACACCGCATTGTTCCCGATATCCAGCAGATCGAGACAGATCTTGCGATAACCATAAACACAGCCCGATTCCAGCCAGAACTGCCTGTATGCCCCGTCAGATTCAGGTCAACATGATGCCGTCGTGAATGTGGCGGCTTTATCCAGGCGTAAAGACTATGGATAGTAATATCAAGACGTGTTGCGACGCTGGAAACAGAATGGCCGCGCTCAATAATCTGTTTTACCGCTTTAATTTTAAACGCTTCGGGATAACATTTACCGCTCATGGGCTCTTCTCTTTAAGTCATCTTAAATGACTCAGCGATGTCTGTTAAACCTGTGGCGATTCATTCCTCCGTTTTATCCAGACGAAATTATCCTGATAATGTGCTGTAGCGGCTGAATGACTTAATATCACATCAACCTAAACACTGAATAGTTTCTCAGTTACCTGATTTTTCATTGTTATCTATTAGATACTGCAAGCATTTTATCTTTATACCCTTTCTCTCCCATACGTCCTGTTTATTCTTAACCCCCCCATTATTATATTTCAGTAGTAATATATCCGTATACATTCTTATACCAGGTACTCATATTACTGCCAGTTAGTTTAATTTTTTGTACGTATCCCACATAATCGTGCTATTCACATTTAGAGATCACGTCATCGATCTGCTGACGAAGGAATCTCTATGCATAAAGCCCGTCTCACTGAGCATCAGAACATCACCATAATTAAGTTGGTCGAAGCTGGACGAGCGGTTAAAGATATCTGCCAGGAGGCGGATATTTGTGAAGTGACTGACAACATCTATGGACATTAGGTTTGACCACATCCTGTTTCTCACTAATGTGCTCCGGGAAAGAGTTTTCATCAGATGAGCAATTGAAAAAAGAAGCCAGAAGCTGAAGTTGCTTCGACCGATAAGTCTGTCGGTTGCTCAGACTGTCACGATCAGAATTAAGTCAGATCAACTTATTGGCAAGGTATGACTCCCAGCGTTAAGTTACAAGATTTTCTCATGGCATTAGCATTACACCTCCTTAAAGTTTACATGCGTCTCTATAAAAGAGTCTTAAATTTGTATATAAGAAGTTGATGAGAGCACAAATGTCACCATTAAGTCATTGAATAACAATGCAATAAAAGAAAAAATCTTAAATTAGCTTTTAATAATAAGAATTCATTACAGGTTTACAGGAATTACTTTTATATTTCATCACATCACCCCGATAGTGACGAGGACAGCAGACAGATGGTATTGAGAACCGTTATTTATCACCCTCATGATTTAGCAAATAGTGCTGTTTTAAGATTTTTTATGATACTGGAGATACTGTATAAAAATCTCAATGGGTGAAATACAAATCCGAAATGATGTATTACGACTGTCGGATCTGTCATGGTTCCTTAAAGCTGTATTTTAGGTCTTTCCAGGAGTTTATGACACTGACAATAATTCGCGACTTTTGACAGCCGTAGCACGGTATATTATCTGGATTGACACATTTATTTACCAATGAAATATTAATAGAAACATCGACGGGAGTCGTTCAGGATGATGAGAAAGCCTTCACAAATTGTCCATTGCATTAGTTGCGATTTATCCTGTCAATTATTCCCTGACAGCGCAGTACGGGTGCAATACTGTCATAATGCGGCATTTTCCATCTGGCCAGATGGTAATGCTTTCCTGAAAAAAGGGTTTATTGAAAAGTTATTGCTTGATAGACACAACCATTTATCCAGCGGTTTTATCTTTGTTGATTTTTCTTTCCCGAATCTTCGACGATTTACCGATTTACAATGGGCTGACAGTCTGGCAAACAGTGGTATGCATATTGTCCTGATTTCTGACAGAAGTTTAACTCCGCTGGCCAATTACTGGATTTTGAAAAGCAATAAAATACAAGGAATTATTTATTCCGATGACGATGATATTGTGCAACAGCAAAAGATGCACCGCTTGTTTACCGGTCGGCTTGCCAACAGTAAACGTGGACGAACGCTTAACTATACGGAATTTATATTACTGAAGCGCTTTGTATCAGGAATAAGTATTCAGCAGATTGTAAATATTGACAATATTGATATTAAGAAACTTTATGTGCATAAGCTGCGGCTTGAAAATAAGCTAGGGCATAGCATTCATAAAATAATATCAAATATTTTATAGATCCGTTTCCATTTTTATTATTTCCATATTATTGCGATGTGGAAGACGCTTTACGCCATAATGCAGGAGGCAGAATGCCAACTCCCCAAAATTACTCATTCATCGCCATAGCGGTATCAGCAGCGTTAGCCTCTATGGTATTTCCCTCCCAGGCGGCCTGGGTTGACGTTGATGGTCTGCCATCCAGTGGGCTGGTCAGCCAGTTGCCGCCGGAATTACAGGCCATTATTCCCGCTCAGGCCAGTACCGGTTTCACCAAAGTCGGTACCATGCCCAACTACGTTTATCAGTGGAACACCGGTACCATCCCGGTTTATGGCAATGGCCTCACGCTTAATGGGCCGGGCGCGGAGGCGTTTGAACACACTGTCACGGTTATTCAAAACAGCGGGACGGGAAGTCCGGGCGTGATTTTTGGCAACGACCTGACCATTCGGACGCAGTCGGCGAATGCCGCGAATAATGGTAGAGACGTCGATGGCATCCGTACTCACGGCGCGAATACTCCGGATAACCCGGTGTTTATTATTACCGGTGACCGCACCCGCATCTACGTGGATGGTCAGGATGGTGACGGTATTAACGCCGGATATAACTCACTGGGCCAGGGTTGGACCGGATCGGCCAATATTTACGTCGGCGACGATCTGTATATCAAAACTACCGGTAGCCAAGGACGTGGAATTACAGCCAACGCCATGAGGGATGCGTCACGTGCCAAAAATACGATTGTCGTCGGCAATCGTGCACATATTGTTACTACCGGCGACAGTTCGGAGGGGCTGCGTACCGGACAAAGCGGTTCGTTGATTCGTCTGGGTGACGATGCAACCATCGAAACCTCCGGCGCATCCTCTACGGGGATTTACGCAGCATCCTCCTCCAGAACCGAGCTTGGCAACAACGCTACTATTACGGTGAACGGTGCCAGCGCACACGCGGTATATGCAACTAACGCTACCGTTAATTTGGGAGAGAATGCCGCTATTAGCGTTAACAGCGCCAGTAAGGCTGCATCCTATAGTAAAGCCCCTGCCGGTTTATACGCCCTCTCCCGAGGCGCCATTAATCTGGCAGGCGGTGCGGCTATTACTATGGCGGGCGATAACAGTAGCGAAAGTTACGCCATCAGCACGGAGACTGGCGGCATTGTTGACGGTTCTTCAGGAGGACGTTTCGTCATCGACGGTGATATTCGTGCTGCTGGTGCCACCGCTGCCAGCGGTACGCTACCGCGGCAGAACAGTACGATTAAGCTCAATATGACGGACAACTCGCGGTGGGACGGGGCATCATACATCACCAGCGCTACGGCGGGCACAGGCGTTATCTCTGTACAAATGAGCGATGCGACCTGGAATATGACCAGCAGCTCAACGCTCACTGACCTGACGCTGAATAGTGGCGCAACCATTAACTTCAGCCATGAAGATGGCGAGCCATGGCAAACGCTCACCATCAATGAAGATTATGTAGGCAACGGCGGTAAGCTGGTCTTTAATACTGTGCTCAACGATGATGATTCCGAAACGGACAGTCTGCAGGTTCTCGGCAATACTTCAGGTAACACATTTGTTGCAGTAAATAATATTGGAGGAGCCGGGGCGCAAACCATTGAAGGTATTGAAATTGTTAACGTTGCTGGCAATTCCAACGGTACTTTCGAAAAAGCAAGCCGTATTGTTGCCGGAGCCTATGACTACAACGTGGTGCAGAAAGGTAAAAACTGGTATCTGACCAGCTACATTGAGCCGGACGAACCGATTATTCCTGATCCAGTAGACCCTGTTATCCCTGACCCTGTCATTCCCGATCCGGTAGACCCTGATCCAGTAGACCCGGTTATCCCTGACCCTGTTATTCCCGATCCGGTGGACCCTGAGCCAGTAGACCCGGTCATCCCTGATCCGGTCATTCCTGACATAGGGCAATCTGACACACCGCCGATAACAGAACATCAGTTCCGTCCGGAAGTGGGCAGCTACCTTGCCAACAACTATGCGGCAAATACGCTGTTCATGACGCGTCTCCATGACCGTCTGGGTGAAACCCAGTACACCGACATGCTGACGGGTGAGAAGAAGGTCACCAGCCTGTGGATGCGTAACGTCGGCGCCCATACTCGCTTCAACGATGGCAGCGGGCAGCTAAAAACCCGCATCAACAGCTATGTGTTACAACTGGGAGGCGATCTGGCACAGTGGAGCACTGACGGTCTTGACCGTTGGCATATTGGTGCAATGGCAGGTTATGCCAACAGCCAGAACCGCACGCAGTCGTCCGTGAGTGACTATCATTCCCGTGGTCAAGTCACCGGTTACAGCGTCGGCCTTTACGGCACCTGGTATGCTAACAATATCGATCGGTCTGGGGCTTATGTGGATACCTGGATGCTGTACAACTGGTTTGATAACAAGGTGATGGGTCAGGATCAGGCCGCTGAGAAATATAAATCCAAAGGGATTACCGCCTCGGTTGAAGCCGGTTACAGCTTCAGGTTAGGTGAAAGCGCGCATCAAAGCTACTGGTTGCAGCCCAAAGCGCAGGTGGTATGGATGGGCGTGCAGGCTAACGACCATCGCGAAGCCAATGGTACTCTCGTGAAGGATGATACCGCCGGTAATCTGCTAACCCGCATGGGCGTAAAAGCCTATATTAACGGCCACAACGCTATTGATGACGATAAATCTCGAGAGTTCCAGCCGTTCGTGGAGGCGAACTGGATCCATAATACGCAGCCTGCCAGCGTGAAGATGGACGATGTCAGCAGCGATATGCGTGGTACGAAAAATATTGGTGAAGTGAAAGTGGGTATTGAAGGACAAATTACCCCGCGCCTGAACGTATGGGGTAACGTGGCGCAACAGGTAGGTGACCAGGGCTATAGTAATACCCAAGGCCTACTGGGGGTTAAATACAGTTTTTGATTCAGGTAACAACAGAGCCGCTGATCTTCAGCGGCTTTTACCCGGAAGCGCTTTCATTTGGCTGATACGTTCCATGAACGGCTCCCAAAACAGCTTAATGTGTACAGAAAAATATCGGGCGTTTCCCGATGGTGAACATAAAGCCACGATGGCCCTGAGTCAGGATGGTGTAACTGATGCTTTTCCCTGGATAGACATAAAAATCGGGTAAAACCGTCTCGATAACCGCATCGGACAGTGTTTCGTCACGCGTGACTTTGTTGATATCCGTCGATATAAAATGGGTGCTGTCTTTATTTTCACTCCATACATAGGAAACATCACGGCGGATCACGCCGCTCATTTTATTATCGACGTAATACGTTCCGCTGATGGAAACCACCCCAGTGCGTTTTTTCAGCGAATACATAAAATCCAGCGTCAGGTTAGCCTGAGTGTTGTTATAAAACACAATCACAGGCGCCGTACATTTCTCTGGATCCCGGTTCTTTTCCGTATACAAATGAAAAAGATGTCCAAGCCCTACTCCCAGAAACAGTAGCGTCAGGCAGGCTAACATCAGTGCCTTTTTACCCATGTGTCACCCCGCGGAAAAAAAGCGTCACGCAGCCTGTATCACCGCGCGTTTTATAAGGTTGCTGACAAATCAATGCCGTAACCGCTGGGGTGCGACTGCTGGAAGGGAAATAGACCCATGGGTATTTCTGACAATCCATACCGGTTTTTAGAATCATTGACTTATAGCTTGCAAAGCGGCTACCGCTTTCGATATCTTCATTCCGCGAGAAAAAATGACAGCCCTGAGTTGTTTCAACCAGCGTGTAGCGATCGTAAAAATCCTTATCGGGAACGGTTTGCCAGCTGATAGTGCCAAGCAAAATACCGACAGCAAATGTCCCGGTCATCCAAAGTACAGGTACATAATGTTTAAACCAACGCCCTGACGTACGCGGCGGCGTCTCACCCTTTTTTTCTATTGTCTGAGCGAAGTCTTTGCGAATGGTCATGAGGCTCACGCCAGGCTCAATCTGAAAGCCTCTACGCGGAACCGTGATTATCAGCGTATCTTCATTTTCGCCAACGGTACGTAATCCGCGGCGAATAATGGAGATATTCTGATAAAGCGTATTTGCCGACACCACCATGCCGTCTTCTTCCCACACTTTTTGAAAGAATGTTTGTTGTGAGACGACGGAGGGGGCGTTTTCCAGCAGAAGGCGCAAGCAGCGGCTGGCGGGCGTTGTCAGAATAATGTTGAGATCTGGCCTCGATAATGACGCCAGGCGATTCATTTCTGGATTAAATTCAATATTATCGTTAATTATCCATAACATCGCATTGTTACCATGCCAAAACATAACGTAGTTGGAGAGGGTTAATAGACACCACTGAGTATAGTCTGATGCTGTGGCTGCGTAGCAGGACATGGATTGTCCCCTGCACATACCGATCATATAGAAGAGCGAGAGGCATAAGACATTAACAGGTAAGCGTAGACACCGCTTTTCTCATTATAGCAGACTCAGGAGTGAAAGTACGTTTGGTTTTCTTGTTCGTTAAGTCTCCTGTTTTGTATTGAGGTGAGAATATCACCTTTAATCAAGTGGCCAAATTTACTGTGCCACTACGCTTTAATATCTTATAGATAAATCATGAGAAAATATATCCTGACAATCTATATCATATGAAAGACAGGGTTTTATTGAACGTGTTCTCTATAATGGCTTGTAATATCCAAAAAAGCGGCACTCGTTATGTAGGGATAATTTCCAATTTATTAAGAGTTACAGTAGCCATACTTAATAACAACACGCTTCCCACTTAATATTTAAGCTGTGCTTTATGTTATTTAAATATAAATAAGTTAACTCTTAATTGATATATTTCAAACTTATACTAAATAAGTTTAAAACTATCTATCAGAAACAATTTGTAGGGATATAGCCTGTTTTTTCAATCAATAATCCTCTCCGACATGTAAAATAGAAACATTTATTCATAATATGAATATTGTTGTGATAACAGATTCGCGTGAAAGTAAATCGACTGAAGGTGATGCCGATGAATATTCCTTCAGAAAGAACTCAATAAGGTAATCCAGAATCGGCAACGGATTACTGTCATCAGCTTAAAAACGGAAATCGCCCCGGCGATTAATGACTTTAACACTGATAGTGATTATCAGTGAAAGGCAACAACAAGGAATGAATTATGTCTACACCCGCGAATTTTAACGGTCAACGCCCTGCCATTGATGCTAACGACGCAGTAATGCTGCTGATTGACCACCAAAGTGGCTTGTTTCAGACCGTCGGCGACATGCCGATGCCGGAATTACGCGCGCGCGCCGCGGCGCTGGCTAAGATCGCTACCTTATGCAATATGCCGGTCATTACTACCGCATCCGTACCACAGGGACCGAATGGTCCGCTGATTCCGGAAATCCATGCGAATGCGCCCCACGCGCAATATGTCGCGCGTAAAGGGGAAATTAATGCCTGGGATAATGCCGATTTTGTACAAGCGGTAAAAGCGACAGGCCGTAAAACGCTGATCGTCGCCGGTACTATTACCAGTGTCTGCATGGCTTTTCCAGCCATCAGCGCCGTCGCGGAAGGGTACAAGGTATTTGCGGTAATTGATGCCTCCGGTACGTACAGTAAAATGGCGCAGGAAATTACGATGGCCCGCGTGGTGCAGGCGGGCGTAGTACCAATGGATACCGCGGCGGTAGCCTCTGAGCTGCAACGTACCTGGAATCGGGAAGATGCCGCAGAATGGGCGGATGTATATACCAAAATATTCCCGGCCTATCAGCTACTGATTGAAAGTTATACCAAAGCGCAGGAAGTAGTAAAAAATAATGAACTGCTGGATTCTCAACGCGCATAAATAACGCCCTGAAGCGGCTAAATAGCCCCATTTAATGGGGCTATTTTACTTGCCATTTTGGACCTGGGCAGTGCTCGCCAAAACGCGTTAGCGTTTTGAACGCCGCTTGCGGCGGCCCGAAGGGCGAGCGTAGCGAGTCAAACCTCACGTACTACGTGTACGCTCCGGTTTTTGCGCGCTGTCCGTGTCCAAACTGGCTGCGCCAATAACGCCTGGTGGGATAGGCTCTTAATCAAATACGCCATTAATAATCGCCGTGACCACCGCGGTACTGAGCGCGATCAGCACCAGATTATCCCCAACGATTTTCCACTCATAGCCCGGATAATAAGGTAATTGTCCCAGCATAGACGCCGGCACCGTTTTTTTAGCGATTCCCGGCGGCAGCGGTTTTCCTCTCGCCAGATTTTTCGCAATCCCCGGAGGTAAAGACTGATAACCCGTCAGCCCTAAATTCACTGCCAGTTGCCTGGCGACAGCGTAGCTAATGTCCGACTCGACGTGATCCGGTTTACCGCCATTTTTACGGTGTTCCGTTTTTTGCCCGGCATTTCCTTTATGTCCGTTACCGTTATTACCCTGATTAGCCGCGTTATTACCATGTCCGCCGCCATTGCCATTTCCCGGATTCGCCAGCACAGGCGTAGCGCTCAGGGAAAACGTAATCAACGTCGCCAGGACGGCGGTTAAACCACGACGATTATTCATGATATTGCCCTTCTGATGTGGGATACCATGAAAATAGCGCCCCTCCATAAAAAGAACAACTACATCGATTCTTATTTTAAGCGGGGCTCGCCAACAGCAGCTTATCGTATCCAGATAGTCAGTAAAATCAGGATGATTGCTATCAGGACAACCTGATAAAAAATTTTATCCAACCCTCTTTTTTGCATGGCGTCACCTCGTTAGAAAACGATTTGCCAGAGGGCTAAACACAACACCAACAGGCTAATCAGTAAAAATATCAGCGCGATGATTTTATCGGGTGAGCGATTCATCTGGGCGATCCTCAAACATCATTAAAACCACTGGCCAAAGCGTTTGATATAAAAGCGTTTCATGCCTTGCGCCACCAGACAGTAGCTCAATAGTGTCGCCACCAACCACGGGAAGTAGCTCAGTGGCAGCGGCTCCAGTCCAACCATCGCGCCCAGAGGTGAGAATGGAATATAAATGCCTATCGCCATAATCAAGCCGGTCGTCAATAATACCGGCAACGTCGCCCGACTTTGGATAAACGGTATTTTCTGCGTCCTTAGCATATGCACGACCAGTGTCTGCGAGAGCAGACCCTCAATAAACCAGCCGGACTGAAAGAGCGCCTGCGCCTCTACGTTATTAGCTGCAAAGACGTACCACATCAGCGCAAAGGTTGTGATATCGAAAATAGAAGACGTTGGGCCAATCCATAGCATAAAACGACCAATATTTTTCGCGTCCCATTTCCGCGGCTTACGCAGGAACTCTTTATCCATTTTGTCCCACGGCAACGACAACTGCGAAATATCGTACATCAAATTCTGGATCAACAGATGAATCGCCAGCATCGGCAGAAACGGAATAAACGCGCTGGCTACCAGTACCGAAAAAACATTGCCGAAATTAGAGCTGGCGGTCATATTCAGGTATTTAATGATATTACCAAAGGTTTCCCGCCCTTTGATAACGCCTTCCTCAAGCACCATGAGATCTTTTTCCAGCAGAATAATATCTGATGACTCTTTAGCAATATCGGCGGCGCTATCGACGGAAATTCCCACATCCGCATCACGAAGCGCGGGCGCGTCGTTGATCCCATCTCCAAGAAAACCAACGGTATGACCATTTCTCTGTAGCGCTTGCAAAATACGCGTTTTTTGTAACGGCGTCAGCCGGGCGAATACTGCGCGTTTCTCCACCTCAGATGCCAGTTCGGCATCCGACATCGCCTCAACCTGGGTTCCGGTCAGGATATCGTGCGTATCAATACCCACTTCCAGACAGATACGCGCCGTCACGACCGGATTATCGCCGGTGAGGACTTTGACCGCCACGCCGTTATCCCGCAACGCGGCAATCGCTTTACCGGCGCTCTCTTTCGGCGGATCGAGAAAAGTGAGCATCCCTTCGATGGTAAGTTCGGTCTCATCCTCCACACTTAATGTCGGATTGTTCCCGGAGCCATCCAGCTTACGTGTCGCTATCAGCAATACACGGAATCCCTGCGCATTGTAATCTTCGGTTTTCGCCAGCAGCAGCTCGCGGCGTGTTTCCGTCAGCGCCACTACACGATCGCCTTCGCGAAGATGGGTGGCTACCATCATCATCTCTTCAACAGCGCCTTTGCAGATCAGGCATCTGTCTCCATGCTGCGTATCCTCCACCAGGACCGATACCCGGCGACGTACAAAGTCGAATGGCAGTTCATCGCGTTTAATGAAGCGCGCTTTTGTCGATGGTGCGATGCGGCCCTCGCCAAAACGCAGTATGGCGCGATCCATCACATTCCGTGCGCCGCTCTGGCTGCTACTATTCAGCCAGGCCAGCATCAATACCCGGCTGCTTTTTACACCGCTCACATCCAGATGATGCTCCAGAAAAATATTGTCCTGGGTTAAGGTGCCGGTTTTATCTGTACACAGCACATCCATCGCGCCGAAGTTTTGAATAGCGTTCAGGCGCTTGACGATCACTTTGCGCCGCGACATCGCAATCGCGCCTTTTGCCAGGTTGGAACTGACAATCATGGGCAACATTTCCGGCGTCAACCCCACCGCAACCGCCAGCGCGAACAGCGAAGCCTCTACCCAGTCTCCCTTACTGAAACCATTGATCAGCAGGACAACCGGCACCATGATCAGCATAAAGCGTATCAACAGCCAGCTCACGCTGTTGACTCCGCGATCGAAAGCCGTCTGGGTACGCGTACCCACAATGGATTTCGCCAGCGAGCCGAACCAGGTACGGCTTCCCGTCGCAACCACGACCGCTTGCGCTCTGCCGCTGGTTACATTGGTTCCCATCAGACAGATATTGCCCAAATCTAACAGGCTCTTATCTTTGTCAGGCAATTGCTCGCTGTCTTTACCTGCCACATCAGCCATAACATCGTATTTTTCTACGGGTAATGATTCACCACTAAGAATTGACTGGCTGATAAAGAGATCGCGCGACGCCAGCAGACGGACGTCGGCGGGCACCAGATCGCCTGCGGCCAGAAAAACCACATCGCCCGGCACCAGTTCTTCAATGGGAATCTCTTCCTGCACCGCGCCTATATTGCCCGGCCCACGACGCAACACCGTGGCGGTGGTGCGAACCATCTTTTTCAGCGCCTGTGCTGCTCTGTTAGTGCGAAACTCCTGCCAGAAACGCAATAACCCGCTCAAACTGACCATCGTCAGAATAATCAGCACGCCAGTGAGATCGGTCTCTTCGCCACGGCGTAACGGGAGCCAGTAATCCGTGATGAAACTAACCCCTGCCAATGCCATCAGAACGTAAATAAACGGGTTATTGAATGCCTGCAGAAGCTGAATCAGCGCCGGAGGAACTTGCTCATGCGCCACTTCATTGCGCCCATACACTTTCAACCGTTCGCTGGCCTCTTCTATCGTGAGGCCCTGACGATGGCTGTTCAGCCGCGCCAGTGTCTCCTCCGGGCTATGAAAAGCTTCCGCTTCGATCGGAAATACTTTTTTATGCTGCTTATCATTTTCTGACGCCGGGCGATTGAGTTTCCGGTTTTCAATGTTCATGTCAGTCATGATGAATCCCCAAAATTAAGGTGTAGTGTTTCCTGCATATCACGCCCGGGGAATAGCAAACTCACGATTTCAAGGTGAATGCCCGGGAGAATTATCTATGCATAAAAAAGGTTATTGCTTACTCACTATTTTGAGTGGGTTTTATTTTATCAACTCGGGAATATCCATCATTCCCTCCTTATACGCCTGGCGTAATGTTGAAATTGAATGAAAAACTATTATTGACTATCAATGCTCCAGTGAATTGCGGTGATATTATCGTTATCACCTATTCTGGATATAATCAGTTCTCGCGTTTTACGATAATCAGCATGACCCACGAGCTCGGCACGAATTTCTTTATAGCCCTGTTCCTGAGCGGGGACCGAACCTAACCCTTGTAAACAGATCGCGGCCTCTTTTACGATATTCAGTAACCACTGACGAACCTCGCTTTCATCTTCTTTATTACAGGTTACTTTCAGGATATAACGTTTTTCTCCCTCGGCGGATACCGGGAGTTGATTTATACGCTGCGCCGCTTCACGCAGTAAAATATTGGCACAAAGAATAATGATCGTCGCCGCCAGCGCATTTTTGAACTGCCCTAAGCCGCATAACACGCCGATGCCCGCCGAACACCATAGCGTTGCCGCAGTGTTCAGCCCGCGCACATTCATCCCTTCGCGCATGATGACGCCCGCCCCCAGAAAGCCAATCCCAGAGACAATCTGCGCCGCAATTCGCCCGGGGCTGTCTGGCGATGTCGTCATGGAGCTCAGAATAAAAACGGCGGCGCCTGTCGCCACCAGCGCATTAGTGCGTAATCCCGCCATACGTTGACGCCATTGTCTTTCCGCGCCAATCAGCGCGCCCAACAGCATAGCGGCCAGTAAATTTAAAATATAAGGAAACATTAACATACGTTCCTCCATTTTTTCTGGAAGAATAAGTACGTGCTATATTTAGCACACGACAAATTTCTGCCCTGAGGCAATTAGCGTCGTGTTAACGGCGGAGGAAATAAAGCGTGTTTAAACATGAACATGACGATTACCTCGCGACAATGCACGTGTTGTAACATTATTGGGATGACAATCGTCACAAGGGGAGATTGCTGCCCACCGGTTCGGCAAGCAGCGCAGGAATAGCGTGCGTTAACTTGCCAGATGATTTACGTAAAAGTGACTGTCCAACATATTACTCCTGCATGAATTTGCGCTTATTATAGTCAGCCAATATGTTCCGTAAAGTGCAAAGGCGGGTTTAGTGACGTTCTGTTTAAGTTTGTTTGATATTTTTTCTTATGACAAAAAAATGACAATATTATGTCGATAACAAGCTCGTCTGAAATCATTAAACAATAAATTCCTGCTTAATACCGGCGATAGCTCTGTTATGATGCCTGCACGTAAAAAAATAAAACAACATGACGAGGAAAAAATGGGTTCCACCAGAAAAGGGATGCTAAACGTCCTGATTGCCGCCGTATTGTGGGGGAGTTCAGGCGTTTGCGCGCAGTACATCATGGAGCAAAGCCGTATGTCGTCACAGTTCCTGACGATGATACGTTTGTTATTCGCCGGGCTGATACTGGTGACCTTCTCCTTTATGCACGGCGATAAGATATTTTCGATTCTTAAAAACCGCAAAGATGCACTGAGTCTGCTGATTTTCTCCGTGGTGGGCGCGCTCACCGTTCAGCTAACCTTCCTGCTCACGATTGAAAAATCCAATGCCGCCACCGCGACAGTGCTGCAATTTTTATCGCCGACCATTATTGTCGCGTGGTTTGCATTAGCGCGAAGAACACGACCAGGCATTCTGGTCTTAACCGCCATTCTTACATCGCTTATCGGCACCTTTTTACTGGTGACTCACGGCAATCCAACATCGCTGTCGATCTCTTCAGGCGCGCTGTTCTGGGGTATCGCCTCCGCATTTGCCGCCGCCTTTTATACGACCTGGCCTTCCAGGCTAATCGCCCAATACGGCACGCTGCCAGTGGTCGGCTGGAGTATGTCCTTTGGCGGCCTTATTCTGCTGCCCTTCTACGCTAAAGAAGGAACGCACTTTGCGGTGAGCGGCAGCCTGATTCTGGCCTTTTTCTACCTGGTGGTGATCGGTACGTCGCTGACGTTCAGCCTGTATTTGAAAGGCGCGCAACTGATTGGTGGCCCCAAAGCCAGCATTTTAAGCTGCGCGGAACCGTTAAGCAGCGCCCTGCTGTCGCTACTGCTGTTGGGGATTAGTTTTACCTTGCCGGACTGGCTGGGCACGCTGCTCATTCTCTCGTCAGTGATTCTGATCTCCCTCGATTCCCGTCGACGCGCGCGGGCCGCTTAACGCCGTTGATAATCACGATGACCGGGCGGAAGAGGGAAAAGTTTAATGGCGCTTTGCCTTAATCTCTTCGTCAGAAAGCCCGGTAATCATCAGCACCATCTGCCGATCTATCCCCTGTTCCAGCATCGTATGCGCAATACGCAAGGCTTCCTCCTGCTTACCTTGATGTATACCTTGCTGTATGCCTTGTTGCACGCCTTCACGCTTACCTTTTCTGCGCCCCGATTCACGTATTCTGTCTACGATCGTCATTAATCTCTCCTTGTGTTGGGGAACACGACGCGCCACCTCGCGGATAAACTTGCCAAAACGAGGCGTGCTGCCATGCTGTATTAGCAAATAATTAAACAGCGCTTTTAGCTGACTGTCATTAGCGTTTCCCGTAATCAGAAGTACCGCTAAGCGCTCGACCAATCCCATCAGGTCGCGCTGACGTATATGCTTTTGTACCAGCTCCAGCATCGCGATACGTCGATGCTGCATAATCTCGTTATCCGGCACCACCGTAATGTCTACCAGTGGAAATGCCGTCGCATAAAGCTGACGCGCCAGTGCAGGATCGTCAAACTCATCCAGCCAGCACAGCGAAAAGGGATACGGGCTTTTCGCGCCATGGTAAAACAGCATGGGAATCACCAGCGGTAACGTTTTATGGCCAGCATCCAGATGGCGCTGCATCGCGGCAGTCGCGTAACGCATTAACCGGAACGCCATATGCGCGTCCGGCGTACTCTGATGCTCTATAACGACATAGATATAACCGTCGCCTTCACACGTTTTTAGCGACCAAAGGACGTCGGAATAAAACGCGCGTAAATTTTTCTCGATAAAACTGTCCGGCGCCAGTTTTAACGTCGTCAGATCGCAACGTATTCTTAGCGAATGGGGAAGATGAATATTGAGAAAATCCCGCGCGGTATCCGGATGGCGTAAAAACGTTTTGAATACCGCATCATGAGGCGTGGACGTGGGGCTTTTTTTCATGGCGATCCGTCACCTGAGGCATAAGATGACGCCACTGTACTCGCCAAAAATACAGACAGCATTCAGGAAAATTTAACCCTGCGAGGAGGCTCGAAAGGGAATCACTGACGGCTGCAATACGTACATTTTTGCCCGGCCTGCTACGCATTATCGACCGGTAGCGTAACGCTAACCGGGCCTACAAATACACGTCATCTGTAGGCCAGGTGAACGCAGCGCTCTTCGGCGATAAATCTCACACCAGCGCTTTGACTATCTCCATCAACCGAATGACGTCTTCGGGGCGCGTATTGCCGGTTTGCGGATCGATAATCGAGCTGTAAACATGCGGCATGACGCGCGGCACGCCTGCTTCCAGGCAGGTTTGCAGGATAATACCGAAATTATCCAGTGAGATACCGCCGGTCGGCTCAATGAGCGTCATTCCGTGGCGGGCGGCGGTTGTCGCCAGCGCATAGAGTTCCGGTAACGACTTTTCGCCGCCCATCGGGAAAAACTTCGCCGCATGTGCGCCCATATCCTGCATCATGCGTACCGCCGCTTCACAGGAAACGCGGGCTGGCGTTCCCTGGCTGCTGCTGACGCCGGTAGAAATCACCACCTCGCCAGGCGTTCCCGTCGGGCTGACCAGGGCGTTGATATGCGTTTGCTCGCCGCCCGTCGCCGCCAGCGCGCCCGCCGCGAAGCCGCTGCCGGTAAAGGTCTGGTTGACATGGGCCGGGTGAGTATGGGCGGCAATCATCGCCGCTTTGTAGTACTGCGCCGGGTCGCCTGCGCCCAGACCCACTGAGATAGACGGCACCTCCGCCATCCAGCGTTTCACCTCCGGCACGCCCTCTTCTACCGTAGCGAACTGCGCGGAAAGTACGCCAATGACCGCATGGCCTTCGGCGGCTTCATAGATAGCCTTCGCGTTGGCGATATCCTTTGCCAGTACGTTAATCGCTACCCGCTGACGATAAAAATTAATCTGCTGCATGTTCTGCAATCTCCCTGAGTCGCGCCACAATCAATGCCATTTCCCCTTCAGCTACCGTGCGTGGATCGAGGCTAAAAACCCCCTGATGAAGCTGATATTTGCGGGCGTAAATCGCTATCTCGCCGCCGCGCAACTGCGCTTCGACGTCCTGCGCATTCAGCCCCAATTCAGATGCGTTCACCCGCACACGAATACGCCAGATTGCACGCCCGGCCTCATCCTGTTCGATATCGGCATAAAGTCCATGGATGGCGGAAATCGCTTCCGCGACCGGCTGTAACTGTGCTGCGGTCACGGTCGTCTGGCCCTGGTGGTAATTCTCCAGCGCATACACCAGCCCAACCATGTTTTCCTTGCCGATTTTCATCGCCCTGGCAATCCCCTGGTGCTGCGCTTTGCAGGCGGCAATCCACGTTTTCTTGCCAGTAACAAAGCCGGAGGTTGGCGCATTAAAGGCTTTCGCGCCGCTATAGATAACCATATCCGCGCCGCTCGCCACCCAGCCGCGCAAATCCTCTTCCGCCGCGGCATCGACAATCAACGGCAGGTGGTTGGCCTGCGCCACCTGTACAAAATCGTCAATGCTCAACATGCCTTTCTGTACGCAATGGTGTGATTTCACATACAGTAGCGCGGCGGTCTTTTCGTTAATGGCGCTTTCCAGTTGCCAGCGGGCCGCCAGATTGCTCGACCCCGCTTCCACTATGCGCCCGCCGCCAAGACGAATGGCGCTGGTGACTGGCGCGCCGTAGTCCACATTATGCCCGCGCAGCATCACTACCTCATTGGCCATACCGGTACTGTCCGGCATCAGGGCGACGCGCGCCCGATCGCCGTGGGTGATAGCGGCAGCGACGGCAATGGCAATACCCGCCGAGGCGCACGAGGTGATATAGCTATCTTCAGCACCCGTATAGCGCGATACCAGTTCGCCGGTTTTTTCCACCAGCGCATCAATCTCGACGAAAGCGGAAGCCGCGCGCGCGGTGGCCTGCATGACCTCCGGCGCGACGCTTGAGACGCCCAGAATGGTCATTTTGCCGCAGGCGTTAATGACCTTTTTCAACCCCAGTTGTTGATAGATATTCGGCGTCATGATTTACAGCACTCCCAACAACGAACAGACTATGCTCAGTGCGACAATCGACAGCAAAATGGTGGTGTAGCGCGGCCCTTTTTTTACCAGATAGAAGTAGATGGCGAATACCGCCGTCAGTGGCAATAAGCCCGGTGCGATAGAGTCGAGGATCTGCTGAACCACCACTTCAGATCCTTTCAAGGCGCTAATTTTTAACGGCGTGGTGATTTTGACGTAGCTGGCGGAAAGCGCGCCCATCATGATCAAACCCAGCACGTTGGCCCCGTAGATCAGTTCTTTGATTCGCCCCCCTTGCAGCAGGCCGATAATCGAATCACGCCCCAGCGTATATCCTTTGTGGACCATGCCGTAGCTGATCGCCAGGGTGATCGCCGGGTAGAGAATCAGCGGAATAATACCGCCCATCGCGCTGCCATTTGCTGCGAACGGAATAAAGATCGCTATCAACAGCGGCATCACCGCCGCCCAGATAATCGAGTCGCCCATCCCGGCAAGCGGCCCCATCAGGCCAGTTTTAATGCCGGTGATAGACGAGTCGTTAATCGGCTCGCCGCGCGTTTTTTGTTCTTCCATGGCAATAGAGATGCCCTGAATCACCGCGCCGAAGGTCTGCTCGGAGTTAAAGAAGTTAAGGTGGCGTTTTAGCGCTTCTACCTGCTCCTCTTTTTGTGGGTAAAGTTTTTTGATGATCGGCGTCATCGAGGCGCAGAAAATCAGGCTTTGTAAGCGCTCATAGGAGCTGGAAACCTCGGCGCCCAGCCAGTAGATAAACCAGGCTTTGGTGATATCTGCTTTGGTCAGCGCCCCGCTTTCCCGCGCACGCTCAACCAGTTCATGTTGCATTACGTCACTGCTCATCATGCTGCTCCTTCATTTTTCGCCAGGCCTTTAATCAGGAAGGCGACACAGGTGCCGAAGATGGCCATCGCCATGATGTCGACCTTGAGGTACAACACCGCGAAGAACCCGCCGATAAACCACGGCAACAGGCTCTTTTTACCGATCACCATAATGGTGATGGCAAAGCCCAGCGCCGGCAGAATGCCGCCCATGATTTCAAAGGAGTGGGTTAACCAGTGCGGCATCAGTTTAAGGAAACTTTCCACCACATCCTGGCCAAAGTAGTTAGCGGCAAAGACCACCGGGAAGCGCAGCACCAGCCCCAGCAATGCCGGGTAAAGAAAGGCGCAACGCATGATGCCCGCCATGTTTGCCGTTTCCGCGTGTTTATCCGCCATATGCACCCAGGCGGCGTTCAGCGTGCGCCTAAGCTGATCGAGAAACACGCCAATCACGCCAAACGGGATTGCCAGCGCGATCGCCAGGTTTGGGTCCATACCGGCCTTCACCGCGATAGGAATGGAGATACAGGCCGCCAGCGCCGGGTCCGACGGCACGTTGCCGCCCGGCGTTGAGGTCACGCCCAAATAAACGAGCTGCATCCCTGCGCCGATGATCATCGCGGTCTGCATATTGCCAAGCAAAAGCCCGACAAATACCGCGATCACCACCGGTTGTAACAGCATCGCGGAGAAGGTGTAGCCGAGGCGTAAACGGGCAAACCAGTAATACAACCCCATCAGGCTTGCAAAGAGTAAGGTATCCATAGTGTTATCCTATACACTTCATCCTTCAGGCTGCCTCTTTGTTGGCTGCCTTCGCTCACCCCAGTCACTTACTTTAGTAAGCTCCAGGGGATTCACTCAGTTGCCGCCTTGATGCATCCAGAATGATTTTGTGTCTATTAAAGGGTTAGAATTTTTTCAGGATATCGTCGAGCGGCTGCGGCTTATCTTCCGGAATGGTCTGGAAAAATACCTGAACGCCACGGTTTTTCAGGTCGTTAAGAATGCCGACGTCTTTTTCATCCAGCGTAATATTCTGAAAAACCGCCTTGCGGTTTGGCCCGCCGCCGAGACCGCCAACCTGAATGCGGGTAACGTCAAAGCCCAGTTGTATGGCGTCCTGCACCGCTGCCAGTGAGGGAAAAAGCACCAGCACGTTACCGTCGCCAAGCTGATTTTCTTTCCATGCGGCGGCAAAACTCTGGTTGCCGAAGCAATCCACTTTGATATTTGGCGGCGCGGCCATCAGGTAGATATTTTTCATAAACGGATCGGCGTCCAGTTCATCACTCACAACGGCTATCCGGTTCGCCTGAGATTGTCCGACCCACTTCGTGACAACCTGCCCATGAATGAGACGGCTGTCGATGCGGCATAAAACGATATTGGCCATGATGTTTTCCTTAGAGTGATTGTTGTAGCTGACGTACATGGGCGACCACATCCAGGCAGCTACTGCGCCCGGCCTCAACTAACTCGTCCACGCAGGCGGTTAGCATCCCTTGTTCGCGCCTGTCCAGCGCCTCCAGCAGTAGCGACGCATTCAGTCCGGCGATCACCGCCACCGGATAATCGGCGCTTAGCCGCGCCGCGACGTTGGACGTTGTGCCGCCGACAAAATCCGTCAGGATCAGCGAGCCTTCCGGCAGCGTTTTCACCACGGCCTCGACGCGTTGATAAAACTCGCCCAGCGTATCGACAGGCATTAGCGCGATTTCCGTCACGCCTTTAATTTCGCCCGTGACCATACGCAGGCTGTTGCAAAGCGGTTGTCCCCAGCCGCCATGCGTCAGCAGCAGGATGTGGGGCAACGGTTGTGTGGTAGTCAAAATGGCCTCCTGGCGCAATTACATGAGGACACCGGCATATATTGCCCGGTGGCACTGCGCTTACCGGGCCTACAGGACACTCCCGGTAGGCCGGATAAGGCGTTTACGCCGCTATCCGGCATAACGCATCATCAGAAGAGCAAAGGTTGTGCCAGAATTTGTGTCACGCGAGGAAGAAGAAAGGTCTGGCGAGGCGCGAAGCCCCGCCAGTAAAAGGATTAACTATAGAGCAGTTCGTAGATATAAAAATATTCCGCATCCGATAAACGGATGGCGTAGGCGTCTTCGATCGGCAGAAAAGCGGATTTGATGACACTAAACGCGCGCGCGTCCAGATTCGGCTGACTTTCCAACGCCATCTGTAACGGTTTTCGGTTAATCACAATACGCTCTACCATACAGCAGCAGTGGATCAGGAAGCGCAGTGTCACCTGGCGGCTTGGTTTCAGGGAAAGCGAAAACGTCAGATGGTTAAAAACGCCCTCCATCTCTTTCAGAATACGCTGCGGGTTAAGCACGGAAATATGGTTGATGATACTCTCCATCGTTAGCGCGCTGATAAAGCGCATGGCGCTGCGCTCCATCTCCAGACGGCGTTCAGCGTTGGACAGATCGGGCGTTAACAGGCTCAACACCAGTTCCGGCCCTTGTTCGGAGAAAAGCTCTTCCAGCGAAATAAACGGAATATCCGGCAGCCCCGGCTGGAAAGTGCCGACAATCCCCGCCAGCCGCTCGCTGGCATTCAATGCCTGCTGAACGCGCTCCAGACTTCGTACCTCGTTATAATCAAGGATCACCATCCTGGTGTCCTGCGACATCAGTTCGCCAAAGCTCTCCTCCAGCACCTTTTTGATTTTTTCCGCCGTTCCCATGCCAGTAATACAGGAGATGACCAGCACTTTGCCGCCGTTCTCCTGCTGCGGCGTACAAAGCTGGCAGGGGATATTTTTACTCTGCAGGAGCGCCGTCAACTGTGGTAAGTCGCTGGTTTCATAGCTTAAATCCAGCCCGACTTCCAGCAGACTGGTCAGCGTGATGTTCGGCATGAGCAAAACATCTATCTGGAATAACTTACTGATCGTACTGCCGAAATGGATCAATGAGCCGATGTCCACCAACAGGATAAGCCGCCGATATTGGCGGGTTTGAATCATTTGGGTCAGCGTTTCCAGCGTGTCATGCACCGACTGTTCAAACGGCATGTCGATGGCGCTGAACAGCTCGCGCTCCAGCACGCGGTTGACATATTGCGCCTGACTGGTGGCGGTGGTCGCGCCGTGAGCGATCAAAATGACCCCGCAGTCGGGGCTGGCATCGATGCGCTGACGATAATGGCGGCACTCTTTCAGGAACAGGCATAGCCAGACCACTTCCGTCGCCGGACACTGAATATGCAGCAGTTCGTTGATTTTCCGACACAGCAGCGCGGCGTTGTCATATTCGTCTTTGCAGCGATCCAGGATCAAACTGGAAGAGTAAAGCTGCGGGATCAGGCCACGCTGCACGTAGCCTATCAGCGCCAGGAAGTGTTTACGCAGTGGGTTAACCAGATTTTCCGGCAGCGAAAAGCCCAACACCTGCTCTACGCAGCCAATCAGCAGCGTCACGCGCTCTTCAATCTGGTCGCCATAGCGCGGCGGATGCGCCACGCTGTCGCGGCTGTAGAGACCGTATTCAAAAATCGAGCTGAGTTTATTTTTCAGGATCGCCAGCGTCTCCGCCGGGGGGACGTTACTGTTGCGCAAATTAACATATTCGCGCGTCAGGAAGCTGTAAAAGAGGTCGCTCTCTTCAATTTCCGCCCCGGTCGCCAGCGACGTCTTCAATGCGGGCAGCGTGCGCGCGTCTATATTTAGCCGCGCTTTACCGTCAAACAGAGTATCCACCAATAGACGCTGTTCCGGCGTCGGGTTAACCGACATCTCCGCCAGCCGTTTATCCAGCTGTAGCGTGTCGTTATGCTCGGTCATTCCCGATGCCCACGCCTGAGCGCAAAGAAACTGAATATCGCTTTTTAGCTGACCGATATTGCCTTCCAGGGGTTTATTCAGCAACCAGAGCAACAACGGTTTATCAATGCTGACCGTGCGTTCTATTTTGCGGCTTTCCCGCTGTAAGAACCCCACGATCAGTTCGATCTGTTCTTCAACGGAGCGCTGGCGAATGCCCGGCAAATCAATGCATACCTGAATACGCCGCTGGAAAGTACGTAACAGCGCCGACCCGACCGGCTCGGTAGTGGCGCAAATCAGGCGTACCGAAATTGATCGCGGCTGGCTGCTCACGCCGAGCGGACGGTACTCGCCTTTATCCAGAATAGAGAACAGCTTTTCCTGCCCTTCATAAGACAGACGGTGCACCTCGTCCAGCAGCAGATAACCACCGTCCGCCTGCTCCACGAGGCCTGTTTTATGTTCATTCGCGCCGGTAAATGCCCCCTGCCGATGACCAAACAGATGCGAGGAGAGCAGTTCCGGGTTATGGGCGTATTCCGCGCAGTTAAAGTAGACCAGCGGCGGGATAGCGCCGCTCGCCTGTTCACAGGCGAAACGGTGCATCAGTTCCGCAAAAAAGGTTTTACCGACGCCGGACGGCCCGGTAAGCAGAACGTGTAAACCGTGCGGATAGAGCACCGCCGCACGGCCTTTTTCTACCGCATCGCGCAGGCTGCGATCGTAACCAATCAGGCTGGTAAACGGATCGTCGGGCGCGTAATGCTCTTCATGCGGCAGCACATCCGCCACCGACCGCACTTCGCGTTCAGACTCTTTCAGCTGACGTCCCAGCAACGTTTCCAGCGCCTGACGATGCAGAAAATAGACCGGGCGGCCACGGCTTTTGATTGCCAGCCCGTCATTCCATAACTGATTGAGATCTTTGCTGACGGAGTTACGCGCCAGCCCAAGATTGAAACCTATCGCCTCCGCCGTAAACGCCGTCTCCTGCGCCAAATCGGCAAGGCATAGCCCGCGCGTCAGCCGTTCCAGCTCTCCCAGTACGATCTCAATACGTCTCATTACACTACCGCTTACGAAATAAAAGAGTAGTCAGAACATACACTATTCTGCCACGCAAGAAAGTGAAGGCGCAGCGAGAAGCCGCCTTCCCACTTTTGCCTGACTTCAACGCCAACGGATAGCACGCCCCGATGAGTGAACGTCGCACGGTCTACACTTACTCTTGAAAAAGTGCAAACCGATAAGGATACCGTTTATGAAACGAAAAACGCTTCTGCTTATTGCCACACTTGTCGCGCTACCAGGCGTCACGTATGCCGACTCTCCGTTTAGCTCACTCCAGTCGGCGCATGAAAAAAATACGATTTTAAAGGATTTGCGCAAAATGTGTACGCCCAAAGGCGCGCTAACCGATGAAGCCTGGGAGAAAAAAATCATGGCGAGCGAGGGGAACCAGCAGCATATTCGGGAGGCGATGATCGCGATAGAGCGCAACAATCAGCATAACTACTGGCAGGCTCTCGGCAAGGTGGAATGCCCGGAGATGTAGCACCGCTTTTCCGCTTTTTGGTCGCGAAAATGCGGACTGTAACCGGTTTCTGTTCGCCAAAATCGCGTATTCTGGAGCGAATTTACGCGATCAAGGAGTACGACAATGCGATACCGTTTTCCCGATAACTTCTGGTGGGGCAGCGCCTGCTCAGCGTTGCAAACCGAAGGGGATAGTCTGAATGGCGGTAAAAGCCAGACCACGTGGGATGTGTGGTTCGAGCGCCAGCCTGATCGTTTTCACCAGGGCGTCGGCCCAGCGGAAACCTCAACGTTCTATCGCCACTGGAAGCAAGACATCGCGCTACTGAAACAGTTAAAACATAACAGTTTTCGCACCTCGCTAAGTTGGGCGCGGCTCATTCCAGACGGTGTAGGCGAGGTGAATCCACAAGCGGTGAGCTTCTACAATCACGTCATCGACGAGCTACTGGCGCAGGGCATCACGCCGTTTATTACGCTGTTCCATTTTGATATGCCGATGGTCATGCAGGAGAAAGGCGGCTGGGAAAATCGCGACGTCGTAGAGGCGTTTGGTCGGTACGCGCAAACGTGTTTTACCTTGTTTGGCGACCGCGTGAAGCACTGGTTTACCTTTAACGAGCCGATTGTGCCGGTGGAAGGCGGCTATTTGTACGACTTCCACTATCCCAATGTGGTGGATTTTAAACGTGCAGCCACCGTGGCGTACCATACCGTGCTGGCGCACTCGACCGCCGTGCGCGCCTGGCGCGCCGGGCGCTACGACGGTGAAATCGGCGTAGTGCTGAATCTGACGCCGTCCTACCCACGCTCGCAGCATCCCGCCGATGTGCAAGCCGCGCATCATGCGGATCTGTTATTCAACCGCAGTTTTCTTGACCCGGTATTAAAGGGAGAATACCCGGCGGACTTGGTGGCGCTGCTGAAAACCTATGACCAGTTGCCTGCCTGTCAGCCAGGCGACCGTCAGCTTATTGCCGACGGCAAAATCGATTTACTGGGGATTAACTATTATCAGCCGCGCCGCGTGAAATGCCGTGATACGGCGGTGAATCCGCAAGCGCCGTTTATGCCGGAGTGGTTATTTGACTATTACGACATGCCGGGGCGCAAGATGAACCCTTACCGCGGCTGGGAAATTTACGCGCCAGGAATTTACGACATCATCACCAACCTACGGGATAATTACGGCAATCCGCGCTGTTTTATCTCCGAAAACGGGATGGGCGTTGAGAACGAGCAGCGTTTTGTGCAAGCGGGACAGATTCACGATGATTACCGGATTGACTTTATCTCTGAGCATCTTAAATGGCTGCATAAAGGCATTAGCGAGGGCTGTCACTGTCTTGGCTACCACATGTGGACCTTTATCGATAACTGGTCATGGCTGAACGGCTATAAAAATCGCTATGGTTTTGTACAACTGGATTTAGCCACCCAAACGCGCACGGTGAAAAAAAGCGGAGAATGGTTTGCCGCCACCGCAGAGCATAACGGTTTTGATTAAGCATTTATTATTGCCGGATAACGACTAACGTCGTATCCGGCCTACAAATGGCAGCAATATCAACTCATTGGCGTAATACGGACTTTCGCCGCCACGACTAACGCCGTCAACAGCATCAGTCCGCCGGAAAGCGCCAGCGGCGAAAGCAGCCCGAAATTGTCGAGCGCATAACCGCCCACCGCCGCGCCACAGGTATTTGCCAGTTGAATCACCGCGACCTGGATGGAACCGGCTTTTTCCGCCTGATCGGCAAGGGAACGAGTGATCCACGTTGACCATCCCACCGGCACCAGCGCAAACGCCAGTCCCCAGATAATCGCTATTGCCGCCGCCACGGTTTTGTCATTTCCCCACACAATGAGCGTCAGCGCGCTCAGCGCCAGTAGCAGCGGCGCACCGGCCAGCGCCAGTTTTACCGAACGTTTCAGGACATAAGATGAGAAAGAAGTGCCAACGAAGCTGGCAATACCAAAACTGAGCAACACCAGCGTCAGACCATCAACGTCAAAGCCCGCCAGATTCATATAGACCGGGCGAATATAGGTAAAGAAAGCGAACTGCCCGGCAAAAGACATAAAGATGGCGATCATCCCGGCCATCACGCCAGGGCGTTGCAACAGGCTAAACATATTCTGTTTCTGGTGAGAAGGTTCGCCCGGCAGCGACGGCAGTGATTTCACCACCCAGATGACGCACAGTACGCCCATCACCGCAGCGGCGTTAAAGACATTACGCCAGCCAATAATACCGCCCAAAAAACTGCCCAGCGGCGCGGCGATCACTAACGCGATGGAAACCGCGCCAAAAATCACCGACAGCGCTTTCGGCACGGTACGCGCGGGAACCAGTCGCATGGTCAGCGACGCCGACATCGCCCAGAATCCGCCCAGCGCCAACCCAAGACAGGCGCGGCCCAGCAACAGCAGCGTAAAGCTGTTGGCAAAGGAGACCATCAGACAAGAAGCCGTCAGCAAAACGGCGAACAGAATAACGATATAACGCCTGTCGGTCGCCTGAATAATCTGGGTAATGAACAGGCTGGAAAACATCGCGACAAACGCCGTAACGGTGACCGACTGACCGGCGACGCCCTCGGAGATCCCCAGATCCTGCGCCATCGGCGTCAACAGACTAACGGGCAAAAACTCAACGGTAATCAGGCAGGCGACACAAAACGCCACGGCAAAAACGGCTGACCAGTTAGGCCTGGCAACCCCATCAGCGCGGAATTTTTCTGCGATATTTTCATTCATTGTGGTCACCTGCGTCGTTTTAGTGCGGAAAATCCACGCAGTGTAACATTACAAAATGTGATCTGATTAACGTTTTAGCAACTGACATTGTTGCGCTGCATTTTGCGAGGCTGGTCGAGCGTTGAGAATTATCTTCTCTCGCTGCGTGTAAAACCAAAAGGTAAGACATAGTGTATCACCTGGTGCTATACTTTAGATTACAGGATGTCAACCTGATGCGAATCTTCAAAACCAGGTGGTTTAACAGAGAAGCGAAGTCCCACACGATAAAAGACGACGAGTTAAGCGAGGCCATCAACGCCGTACTGCAAGGAAAAGCAGATAATCTTGGCGGCGGAGTTTATAAAAAACGTCTCAATCAAAACCGCGATCGCGCAATCGTGTTGGCAAAGGGAGGCGAACATTGGTTTTACACCTTCCTGTATGCCAAACAGGATATGGCCAACATTAGCTATCGCGAACTCGCGGGTTTCCGTGAGTTAGCAAAACACTATGCTTGCCTGACCGAAGATCAGATAACGGCACTCATTAATAACAAAGAACTGGTAGAGGTGCGCCATGTCAGCAAAAACTAAATTCAAAAGCCCTGCCTTTGAAGCGATTCATAGCGCGGCATCTGGATTATTTAGCGTGGATGCCATTCCCCAGGAGACAATGCGCAGTTTTGACACGGCCTGCTTAAGCAGCATCAAAGACCTGCAGCCACTTGAAATAAAAGCGTTACGAGAAGAACTCAACGTTAGCCAGCCGGTTTTCGCTCGGTACCTGAATACCAGCGTATCAACGGTTCAAAAGTGGGAAAGCGGCGCCAAGCGTCCCAGCGGGATGTCACTGAAACTACTTAATGTTGTCCAAAAACACGGGCTAAAGGTGCTGGTATGAGGGTTTTACCGATGGTCTGTTAAGGCTATTCATACGATCATGAGTGCAGGAAGCCTCTACAACTTCCTGCGCCGTTTGATGGGAATTGCACTATACTGACTCACCAAAGCCATCAGCAAATGCAGATTTTAATTCATCCATAAAAGCCAGTTCATCCTGTCCATCACAAATTAAATCAATCATTGTGTTTCCCTTTACGCCAGCCCCCAAAATACTCATCATTCCTTTAATGGGAATTTCTTTGTCATTATTAACTAGCGTTAATGAAGACTGGTATTTTTTGACAATTTTCGCAAGTGTAGCGGCTGGCCGCGCATGAAGCCCCGTACTGTTCATAACGCGTACTGTTTGTCTAATCATATATTTTCCTTAAGAGACTTTGCGGAATGCTGAGTGATGTTTATTCATCATCTTAATTTTAGAATAAACATCATCCTCAACTGCCTGTTTTGCGTTCGCCATGACACGTGCCAGATTAGCCTCGTTGTTATTATTTACCCAAGCCTTACCGACAGTAGTAATAAAGGCTTTACGCAAATCACTCGCAATATTCACTTTGGCTACTTTGTAATTAACAAAGCTGCGAAGAATATCCGCGTCAATACCAGAACCTCCATGAATAACCAAAGGTACCGGACTGACAGACGCGATGCGTTGTAATAGCGGGATATCAATGCGTGGGATATCTTCAAGACCATGTACATTACCAATTGACACTGCCAGCATGTCGCACCCTGTCTCCTCAACAAAGCGCTGAACCTTCTCAGGTTCAGTTTTGCAGTCAGCCTCGCTGACATGATCATCTTCCTTACCCAGAATAGCGCCTAATTCCGCTTCGACGGGAACACCAAATGATTTACAGAAATCGACAGCTTCTCGGGTAAATGCAATATTTTCTTCGAACGGTAGCGCCGCGCCATCAATCATTACTGAGGTAAATCCGGCCCGGACAGCCTGCTTAACATCTTCCAGAGTTTTCCCATGATCCAGATGCAGGCTGACAGGAATATCCATTTTGTCGGCATGTCGCTTAACTATTTCATAAATGTAATCGTAACCTGAAAGCTGTGCATTAGTAGGAGCAATTTGAATAAAATTGGGCAATCCGGAACGTTCTATTGCATTAAGAATGGAAATTGTTGTCTCCAGGTTCGTTGTATTAAATGCCCCCGCAAGGACATGTTTTTCCTGAATACAATTGAGCAGGATCCTACCATTGACTAAAGGCATATTAACTCCAGATATTTATGTGAGCAGTGTAAGTAAATTATCGAACTATTGAGTTATCACAGTTATTCACTAATAAGCGCCCCTTCTTGCCGCAGTTTAAATTGATAAAATGACAGCCATTGCTGCTGATATATTTTCAACTTTGCAGAACGAACCGCGTCAGGAAAATATCGCTCAGCCACAGGAACAGTCGGGGGGACAACATTCGGACAGGCTATCAACAATGCTCCAAGGGAGACGGTTTCATCAAAAGCAATGGCCTCAATTGGACACTGGAGGATGTCAGCCTTCAACTGGAGCCAGTATGGGTTTTTCACCGCAGGGCCAATGACTTTTACTGTCCTGCCCGCCGGGATATTAAAGCACCCATGACAGTGTGCAAACTCCATCGCCAGGCCAATAAAGACACTCTCAAGCAGAGACTCCGGAGGAAGTGAATCCGTCAGCCCAAAAAGCAGGCCACGAGTGTGCCGATTTTTATTTGGCGAACCCGAGCCCCGCAAATGAGGAATAAATACCGGCACATGCTCGACAGACCAGGAAGGTTTGAGGTATTGCTCCATGACTTTTTCCAGGCCTGTGCTTATTTCCTTATCAGTTAAACGAAAGGTTTTTTTCACCCATTCAAGCGCATAACCGCCGACAGGCAGAGAAGCGAAAAGCGTGAAAAATTCACCATCGGAGTAACAACCATTTGCCAGCTTATTCCTGCGAGCCTGCACATCAAGCGTTGGCTGTGTATTCAGCAGTAAAATACCCTCTGTCGTGCCGGTAGAATTCAGCACATCGCCCGGTTGCATCTGTAATGCGCGGGCACCGACCATATGATCGTGTCCAGCGAGTGTGACTTTTACCTCATGAGAGAAGCCCAATTCCTCTCTAAGCGTTGCCGTCATCCATCCGGCCACTTCACCTGGCTTTATCAACGGAGCCAGTACACCGAACGGTATGCCGAGAATCCCGGCAGCATTACGAGACCAGGTACGGCGAGCAATGTCCAGACACAACGTTCTACTGGCCAGGGATATTTCCGTCTTTTTCGCACCTGTCATTCGCCACAACAACACTTCTGGTGCATGTAACCAGCAGATATCTTTTCTTTCATGCAAGGAGTAGTTATCAAGTAACCATCTCATTTTAAATGCTGAGTAATTACTGTGAGGTGGCAATCCCGTTATAGAATACAGTTCTTCAGCCTCTGCCTTGCTTAATGACGAGAGATAAGATTCACCACGTCGATCATACCAGGCCAGCATCGGGGTAAGAATGACGCCCTCCTTATCCACAAAGACGCCAGACTCACCGAAACTCGCAATACTGATATTTTTTACCGGAAACGGTACTGAAGCCACCAGTTCAGCCATTACCAGTCGCAGTGCCTGCCACAGCGCTTCGATATCGAAATCTACCTCGCCTTTGTCCGACGATATTGTTGGCGTCGGAAACTTGCGGACTTCCAGAACTGACACGTCATGACAGGAATAACAGCTGACTTTGCAGTTAGTTGTGCCAATGTCAATGACAAGCGCTGCGTGGTAATCAGGCATAGACCGTTCCTTTTGTCAGGCGAAAAACACCATAAATAACCAGCGCAAGCACAGGTATCAGCCCGATAGCAATAATATTTCCGTTGAATATTTCAAGCAGCCAGAAACGGAAGGGGTTACCGCCATCAAGGAAGCTTGATACCTGACCACTTGACCCCTCAGCCATTTTGAAATTGACATCCTTAGCCATACCGGTAATAAATGGCGCAATTTTGGTCGCAATCCACAAGTCGGCGACAATAACAGGAATTGCGGTTATCACAGCCCGGAAAATATTGCCACGACATGCCAGTACAATCATGGAAGCCATGACTGCCAGGTTCGCAAGGTCTCCCAGTGGCAGGACTTTATTGCCAGGAAGAAGGAATGCAATAAAGACAGAGATGGGTGTCAGAATCAGTGCTGTAGATATAATGGCTGGGTTACCTACTGCTACCGCGATATCCAGTCCGATAAAGAGATCATCACGGCCAGGATATTTGGCATTCAAATATTTCTTAATGGCTTCAGACAGAGGTAATAAACCTTCCATCAAAATTCGTACCATACGCGGAAGAATGAACATGACACCGCCAATGCTGATCCCCAGCAACAGGATATGTTTAAAGTCATACCCGGCAATGATGCCCAACAAGACCCCCAGAATAGTACCCACCATCATAGGCTCGCCGAAGATTCCCATTTTTTTCTGAACGTTTTCCGGATCAATATGAATACGGTTAACACCAGGGATCTTGTCGATAATTTTGTCGAACAGCAATCCAATCGGAAAGAAGACGACAGATGACAGGGTCGGAAGTGAAATACCTTCCAGACCGAAGTACTTTGCCACTAATGGCGCAGACCAGTCCGCCAGTTTGAGAACCACGATCGCGGCAATAGCGGCTGCGGACAGACCCAAAACAAAACTCCCTGTGCTGTAGTAAACCAGCGTTCCAGCCAGGGCAAAGTGCCAGTAGTTCCACATGTCGACATCAACAGTACGTGTCTTATTCAGGGCCAGCATGGCGACATTAATCAGCATCGTCAGCGGAATGACAAAGGGTGCGATTGGTGAGCCCCAGGTAATTGCGGCCAATGGTGGCCAGCCTAAATCGACAACAGGAAGGCTAATACCAGTTCGCTCAACCATTGCCTGTGCAGCCGGGCCTACGTTGCTGGTAAGTATGTCAAAGATGGCATAAATTCCGACAAACCCTATTCCGACAATTAACGATGAGCGAAGTGCTTTAGCGGGTTTTACTTTGAAGAACAATGCCAGGAAAAAAAGGACCAGCGGCAATAAAACCGTTGGGCCAAACCCCAGGACATATTGCACAACGGTATAGAGAGTATGTGCTATATCATTCATATCCGACCTCTTATTCAGATGTGACCAGACCTCGCGTTAGCGCCTGGATAATTTATCTGTTTTTTATTTATGAAATCAGGCTTGGCCTTTAAGGATTGAAACTATTTTTTCAAGAACTTTATCTTCACCTACTCCGGTAATGATTGGCAGACCACTAACAACCGGAATATCCAGTTCATAAGGAACTTTCGTTGTTGATACAACCAAAGCTGCACCATCGGTATTGTTTGGCAATGAGGCTACATTAGTTTGGGAATAATTAACATCAAGCCCATTGTCTTTACAATATTCCATTACTTTTTCTGCCACAGCCGTGGAAGTAGCAACACCCGTTGCGCAAACAAATAGTATCATTTTACTCATACTTCACCTCTTTCAGATATGCGTGTGTAAATTGACTGATAAATTTCATCATCATTCATGACCAGTAACTGCTGCATAAAATCCTCATCCTGGATCACATCCATAATCCAACCCAGTACGTTGAGCTGCTTATTGCTTTCACCTAAAGCAAGCATAAACACCACCCTGACAGGTACGGGATCTGGTTCCCCGCCCATATCTTCGAAATTGACGGGTTCTGCCAGTATTCCAACGCTAATGGCGTTTTGGCGAACATACCTGTGATCAGTATGTGGAATAGCGACACCTACAGGCTCAACCGGTAGACCCGTTGGAAAATTCTGTTCTCGCGTAATGACGTGATCGGCAAAATCAGATACAACCATACCATCGTTAATTAACGGACTGGCAAGAGCCTTGATTATGTCATTCTGACTCACCTCTTTAGGGAGGTGGCGAACATAATGACGGCGAAAATGAATATCCTGCATAGATTCCTCTTTGCTAGTCAGGCATCCAGGCGCTGTAAAATAGTGCCAAGATAATATTTATTACCTTTTAACCAGACGTTACCAAAATCAATGGCCAATCCTCTAGAGAAAAATACCAACTGTTCCAAATGCAAAACAGGTGCGTCTTCACCAATATCAAGATAATGGCCTCGCTCATTACCAATTAATTTAGCTGCGTAACGGCTTTCAGAAAAACTTATTTTCTTATCAGATAATCTTTCTATTGCTGAAAATAAATTCTCCCTGGTAAAATCTACATCAATAATACCGGGGCAGAGATCAATGTTGATACGATTTTCAATCAACATGACTTTTTCATCGCCAATACAACGAAGGCGTTTAAGAAATAAAACATCTTGTCCCGGTTTGATACTCAGTTTCTCTGCTACAAAGCGGTTAGCGGGCTCCAGTCGGGAGGTTATAACACTGGTTGTGAAGTTTATCTTCTGGCTGGCTAAGGCTTCAGCAAAGGAGAGCAAACCTTCACCCAGTGGGTAAGCAACATTTTCCTTCTTTACGAAAGTTCCTTTACCCTGCACTTGCACAAGAACACCTTCCCGGACAAGCTGGTCAACCGCTTTTTTAACGGTACCGCGACTCACCTCCAGCATATCCATGATTTGAAACTCTGAAGGTATCCGGTCATCCTCAACTAATTCTCCGCTATAAATACTTTCCCTTATCCACTCCACAACCTGTTGATACAGTGGGATGTGTGAACTTTTACTCAATGTTTTCATGGTGCGCGCCTAAACATTTAGAGTTGTCTATAGACAATCATGTACAACTTCGAGTTTATGATAAGAAATTTTGAGACAGGAGGTATGGCAAGGAGTCACAGTTTTAGTGTTCAAAACAAGATCACATTTCCGTGATATATGTCACGGAAATGATGAGCTATAAGCCTCTGATGTTTTGGCGTCGTTAGCGGTTATTCGGTGCGTTACTTCTGTGGTTCACCCTTAGCAAATACGATGGCGGCTACGCTTTATTTAGTTAACGATGAATCGCGCCACCCGGCCGTTAATCGTGGCTCGCCGCCCTTGCCAGCCTCATTCATCTCGTCTTTTGTTAACGAGATAGTGAAGAGTATCAATGCAGCCAGTGGACACCCTCTTCCGGCTGAAAAAAGGCGTTATAGCGCAGTTGAAACGCGTTGATCTCCTGCATATCGGGTTCCATTTCGCGCAAAAAGCCCAGCGCCAGCCGTACCTGTGTGTCGGTGATCGGCGCGGCTAAACGCGCTTTTTGCAGCAACCGATGCCACCGCTGCAAATTCTGATCGCCGCCATCGACAATCACCATTTGCCAGATAAGTAACACCTGAGCGGCATTTTGCAAATGCGATTCATCAGGGCGATGCAGATACTGTAAAAACTCACCGCCCGCCGTTTTACCCATCTGATCAATCATCGATTCTATCGGTACTACATCAATATTCAGACGTTCGCTCAGGCGGCGAATCGCCCGGCGGGTATCCGATGTCAGCACCCGAAAACCCACAATAAACACCACCACAAACGTGGCCAGAATCAACCAAATCATGCGCACATCCGTCACCAAACAGGATGCCCATCATAACGGTAAATTTATAACTGTCGACGTTCTGGCCTGTCAGGATGTGATTTATTAACGCCTGTCTTCATTCACGCCAGACGCCGGATGTCCTGTCTGACGAACGCAAGGCATAAAAAAGCCCGGCGTTAAGCCGGGCAAAACGTTACCAAATGCACACATTTAAGCGATATTGACTTGCTGAATTTTTTTCTCACGGCGGATTTTGCGCTCTTCCATCACGGCGACCATCGCCATCAGGCAGATACAGCCGATCGCGGCGGCGTCCAGCGCAGCGAAGGTACCCGCCCAACCGGTCAGACCAAAAACGGGGGTGCCGTCGGCAATCATGCCCAGACCCAGCTTGGCAAAGCTATCGCCGATAAGATAAGCGAAGGTTCCCTTGATACCGTCCGCAGCGCCGATGGCTTTTTTCGGTACGAAACCGACAGCCGCCACGCCAATTAACAGCTGCGGCCCAAACACCAGGAAACCGAGCGCGAACAGCGAGGCCAGATAGACATACTGGTTGCTGGCGTGCTGGTAGACGCCGAGGGTGGCGATGATTAACGCCAGCGCCACACAGGCTACCAGCGCACGACGACCGTTCGCCAGGTCAGAGAGCCAGCCCCACAGCAACGTGCCGACCAGCGCGCCCACTTCAAACAAGGTAAAGCCCTGAATCGCCACCTCTTTAGAAAGTTTCAGTTCCTGGAAGGCGTAGACGGTTGACCACTGGTCGATACCAATACGCACCACATACAGGAAGATATTGGAGAAACACAGCAGCCAGATCACTTTGTTTTTCAACACATATTCAACAAAGATCTGCCACTTGGTCATTTCGTTTTCTTCAGTCTCTTTATCCTCTTCGCTGATCTCTTCGCCGAACAGTTCTTCAGCTTTGCCCAGACCGTAAGACTCCGGGGAGTCGCTGCCAAAACGCAGACCGATAAAGCCAACAATCAGCGCGATAATCGACGGGAAGATAAACATGCCGATGACGTGACCGTCGAACAGGTAGTTGGCGCCGAACAGCGCCACGCCTGCCGCGCCCGCGCCGCCGAGGTTGTGGGAGATATTCCAGAAGCCGAGAAAGGTGCCGCGTTTACGACGCGGAGTCCATTTGGTGATGGTCGAGTAGCTGCACGATCCGCCGGTACTCTGGAAGAAACCGCTCAGGGCATAGAAAGCGATCATCAGAAACAGACTGGTTGACCCCGCGCCCATGCTGGCGCTGAAGCCGAGCATACAGATAGCGGAGAGGATCAACATAAACGGTAGAAACTGCTTGGTATTTTTACCGTCAGCGTAGTAGGAAACCAGCGTTTTCCCCACGCCGTAGGTGATCGAGAAGCCCAGGCCAATCATCCCCAGCTCGGTCATGCTCAACCCGTAGGTAGAGATCATGTCGTTCTGCGCGATGTTAAAGTTTTTGCGGATCAGGTACATGGTCAGGTAGCCGATAAAAACCACCAGATAGGACTGCATGAACGGCTTGAACCACATTTTACGCCGCACATCGAGCGGCAGATCCAGGGTCGGCTTGCGCACCTGGTTTAAGAAGGCCAGCATGGATTACTCCTGAGCTAATTTTTATACCTGCGAATGGCAGGCATTGTAAAAATCCACAGGAAAAGGGGCCTGCGACAGCGTCCAGGCAAAACCGGGAAAATTTCTTAGTTTTGCCCCATTCAGCGCAAAAAGGTGAGGTGCATCACGCTTCGTGGGTCTCGCGCGGGGCCTGAGCGTTCAGAAATGGCAGCAGCAATAGCGCGGAGATCCCCGCCGCGATGGCGATGACCGCAAAAAAACCGGTCCAGTGCCAGATCTCCAGCACTTTCGCTAACGGCCAGCCGGAAAGCGACGCGCCGAGATAGGCGAACAGGCCGACAAAGCCGGTGGCCGCGCCCGCCGCCTCTTTATGCGAGCACTCCGCCGCCGCCATGCCAATGAGCATCTGCGGGCCGAAGACAAAGAAACCGGTGGTGAAGAAACAGGCCGCCTGCATGACGTAGCTGGCGAACGGCATCAGCCACAGCGAACCCACAGAGAGCAAAATCCCGGCAGCGAAGATTAAATTCATCGGTCCGCGGTTACCGTTGAAGAGTTTGTCCGAGCCCCAGCCCGCCACCAGCGCGCCGATAAATCCACCCAGTTCAAACATCGATACTGCCGTGTTGGCCGTGACCAAATCCACGCCCAGCGTCTCGGACATATACAGGTTGCCCCAGTCGTTGATCGCCGCGCGCACCACGTACACTAAGACATAACACAGCGAAAGCAGCCAGATATAGGGATTCAACAGCACATATTTAGCGAGGATTTCTTTGCGACTTAGCCCCGCGCCCTCTTGCTGTTGGGCGACCTCCAGCGCATCGTGCCGCCAGTCGCCTACCGGCGGTAAACCAATCGCCTGCGGACGGTCGCGCAGCCGCCAGCAGAGGACCATGCCCACCCCGATGGCAAGCAATCCGGCCACCATCATTCCGACGCGCCAGCCATAATGCAGGGCGACAGCGGCCATAACGAGAGGGATCAGCGCCCCGCCGACATTATGCGCGGTGTTCCATAACGCCCACCAGCCGCCGCGCTCGGTACGCGAGTACCAGGCGGTCAGCAAACGGGCGCAAACCGGCGATCCAAACCCCTGGAAAAAGGCGTTCAATGCCCATAGCAGCGCAAAGGCCCACAGCGAGGTCGAGAAGCCGAACAGAATATTCACTACGCCGGTCGCAATCAGCCCGATGCCCATAAAATAGCGAGCGTTAGAGCGATCGCTAACGATGCCGGAGACAAATTTCGACACCCCGTAGGTGATGTAAAACAGCGTCGCCAGCAGGCCGATATCGCTGCGACTCAGTATGCCGCTGGCAAGGATTTCCGGCGCGGCGGCGTTAAAGCTTTTACGGGTGAAATAGAACAGCGCGTAACCCAACCAAATGGTGATCAGGATATGCCGCCGCCAGTAGCGATAGCGGGCATCAACCTCGTGCTTATCGGTGATGAGCGGCGCGTTGGCCGGGGCTTTTAAAAACGAAAGCATTATCCTTCCTTAAACGTAACGCTGGGGCAACGAGACGCTCACCCGCGTACCGTGGGTACAAGAGATGGTTAGCGTCCCGCCGAGCGCCGACACGCGTTCGCGCATTCCGGTCAGGCCGAAGCCCTGCTGCTGAGAGCCCGGCGGCAGGCCGCTGCCGTCATCCTCAATCACCAGCATCAGCCGCTCATCCTGCTGCCAGCCCTGGAGCGTCACCGCGCTGGCATTGGCATGTTTTACGATGTTATTCAGCCCTTCCTGACAGACGCGAAACAGCGTCACGCGCTGACTTTCACTCAGCGCCGTTTCGTCAATTCGCCAGTCGAGGTGACTGACAATACCGCGGCTTTCCAGCTCCATTTCGCGCAGCAACGAACGGATGGCCTGCGCCAGCGTTAAGTCGTCTAGCTGGCGCGGGCGCAAGCGCCCCAGCAGGCGACGCACGGCGTCATACACACCCAGCGAAAGCTGCTCGATAAGTTGCCCGCTCTGCTTCACGCCGCCGTTATCCGCCGCCAGTCGTTGCACAATGCCCGCCTGGGTACGAATCGCGGTGATGGTCTGTCCGATGTCATCGTGCAGCTCACGCGCAACATCGCGCCGCACGCTCTCTTCGGTCTCCAGAAGACGCTCCGCCAGCCGATGGTTGCGCGCCAGCTCCTTTTGCAACGACTGGTTCAGCTCGCGCAGACGCTGAATGCCCGCGCCAAGCAGTAGCCCGGTCAGGCTTTGCGCCAACAGCGAAAGTAATAAATCGACGGGATGATCGTGCCAGGTCTGGCTGGCGATCAGCGCGATAGCGTTCATCAGTGTGGCAATGAGCGCGCCCTGCCAGCCATAATGCCAGGCGAGCGCGATAATCGGCAACGCCAGGCAGAACGGCGTGAAGCGCGAAAGTTCAGCAGGTAAACCCAGTTGCAGCCACAGACTGACGATAAACAGCAGCAGATACCAGATCAGATGCCGCCCGCGCCAGTTTACCGGCTGCGACACCAGCGATGGTCCCAGCGGCAGCCAGGTAGTGCTGGTGAGATAGTGCCAGAAAACCAGGCAGATGGGGGCCAGCGTCAGACCACCCGTGAGGGTCAGCAGTAGCGCGTTCCATGCCGCTTCCCCCTGCCCCAGCCAGGGCAGGGATTGCAGTAGTGCCGCGGCGGTGAGGGCCGCGCCCTGAAGCAATAACGTGCGCCAGTCGCGCTGATGGCGGTAACGCGAAGTCAGCGCCGCGGGCAGTAGCGTCAACACACCACCGATCATCAAAAGCGGCAGATGGGCCAGCGCAACTTCCTGCGCCAACCAGTACACCAGCAGCCACTCCGCGCCCAGCAATACTGGCCAGTATCCGCGCGGACATTGCAGCATAAGTCCCAGGCGCAGGCCGAAGGGAAAGAGTAGCGCCGCCAGCTCCGGGCGCTCTACCAGATGCAGGCTGATACTCCACAGGCAGAACCACGCGGCGGAGAAGATAAAAAAGCAGGCAACAACGGTGATTAAACGGGAAAAAAAGGTGTTCATTACCAACCGTCAAACATGCGATGCGCCAGTTCAACGTCATTGCTGACGCCTAATTTTTCCAGCAGATTCGCGCGATGGACATGCACCGTTTTTGGCGACAGCCCCAGCTCGGCGGCAATCTCTTTTACCGCCATACCCTGGGCGAGTTTTTCCGCCACCTGACGCTCGCGTTTGGTCAGCGGATCTTGCCGACCCGCCGCCAGTTTCACGGCAATATCGGGGGTCAAATAGCAGCCGCCCGTCGCCACCGTATGCACCGCGGCGATCAGTTCATCCGGACTACAGCGTTTAGAGAGGAAACCGCGCGCGCCGGCGTTCAACGCCTGTTCCACCAGCGCCGGGCTATCGTGAACCGAGAGCATGATCGTCGCCATCCCTTTTGGCAGTTGGCTTAGCAGCTCCAGTCCGGAAATATCCGGCATCGAGATATCGCAGATACACACCTGTACGCCGCGCCCCGGTAAACCTGCCAACGCTTCGCGCCCGGAACCAAACTCAGCGACCACCTGCAAATCAGGTTCCAGCCCCAGTAGCTGTGCAAAGCCGGAGCGGACGATAAGGTGGTCGTCGATAAGGGCAACGGTGATCATGGGTTCTGTCCTGATGGATAAAAAAAACGCGCTTACCTTAACGATAAGCGCGCGGCTGTTCAAGCCTTGAGCGGTCAGACAATGCCTGTCGTGACGGTGAACGTCCGGGTTTGCTGCGGTTCCAGTTGAAGCAAGGTTCCATTTCGCTGCGCCGCGAGAAAACCTTCAGGCCGACAGGTCGCGGGCAGGGCAAAGGCGGCAACCTGCTGATCGCCGTTATAAAGAATCCAGCGGGTCACGTAATTCAGCTCCGCGCTGGCGAAACGTGTCACGAACGTAGTGCCATCCGGGGCGATCATACTGAATTCCGGGGTATCCGTGTACCTGTCCAGTTCATCGGCGAAGAACACGATTTCCGGGTCGTAAAAGCCAGGCTCGTTGAGCGTTGCCAGCGAGGCTTCACCCTGCAAAAGTCGTTGATTAAACGCCAGCCACTGCGCCGTGGGTTTGACATGCGCCGGCACCGACTCGCGTAGCTTCAGCGCGGTATCCGGGATATTCTGACGGAACGTGGCGTTCGGCACATAGGCATAGTTCATGTGGCACATGTACTGTAGCGGCATGGCGACTGAAGCCAGGTTAGTCACTGTCATCTGAATATCAAACAGCGCGTTTGCTTTACGCATTACCACCGCAGGTTGCGCCTGATAATGATGACCGAACCCCATCACATACTCGTAGCGCCCGGTCACGCGCAGACTGTCGCCCTCTAACTCCAGCCAGGCGTCGTCCATGGCAGCGCAGGGCATCTCGCCGTGCAGCGGATGTGTATCTTCCGGCGACGGGCAGCCATTCGCCAATAGTCCGGAATGGAAAGCAAAGCAACCATACGTTGCCACTACTTCCGCAGCCGGCTTCGGCTGGCGGAACATGTTGCGCATAGTCAGATCATGACCGTCAAACTGCGCGTCCCAAATCATCTGCCCCATCCAGGGCAGAATCACCAGATGACCGCGGCTGTTTTGTATTTTCAGTCCTTCCACGCCGCTGGCGTAACGAAACGCCGTAACCGTAAAATCATCATTTTCCAGCAAGATACGCGGCTGCTCGCTAAAAAGCTCCCGCCATAATGTAATACGTGTTGTCATGGTTGATCTCCTCAGGACGCGGCGACTTCAGCCAGGTTGCCGCGCACTTTGCTTTCGCGCCAGAAGTAAACGCCAACGTAAACAAAGCACAGCATGGAAACCAGGAATGAGAGCTGTAGCGAGTGGAACATGTCCGCCACATAACCCTGAATCGCAGGAACCACCGCCGCGCCGACAATCGCCATCACGATGACCGCCCCCGCCATTTCGGTATGTTCGTTATCGACGGTATCGAGCGTTCCGGCATAAATGGTCGCCCAGCAGGGGCCAAACAGAACACTGACCAGCACCGCCACGTATACCGCGCTAAAGCTGGGCGCCAGCGCCACATAGGCCAGGAACAGCGCGCCGATCACAGAGTAAAGGATCAGGACTTTTTCCGGGTTAAAGCGTGTCATCAGAATGTTGGCGATAAACTTGCCGATAAAAAAGCAGGCGAAGCTGTAGACCATAAAGGTTGAGGCATCGCGCTCATTGATATCGCCTAACTCCAGCGCCAGACGGATAGTGAACGACCAGACCGCCACCTGCATTCCCACATACAGGAACTGCGCCACAATACCGCGACGGAAACGGGCGTTGCTGGCGAGATAGCGTAACGTATCCAGCGCCGAGGGGCGTTTATGACTCGCGGTTTGCGCGACTTTACAGGTCGGGAAACGCGTCAGCAGGAACAGTACCATCACCACTACCAGAACCATAATCATGTACTTATAGGGTTCCAGAGTGTTTTCCAGCATCAGCACCTTGAAGTTGTGGACCTGCTCGGCATTCATGCCCGCCATCTGTTTTTCCAGGCTTTCCCCTTCGGAAAAGACCAGATATTTACCCAATAAAATGCCTGCCGCCGCGCCGATCGGATAAAAGGTCTGGCTGATATTCAGCCGCAGCGTGGCGTAGGCTTTCGGCCCGATCATCGAACTGTAGGTATTCGCCGCCGTTTCCAGGAAACTCAGGCCAATCGCAATGGCGAAAATCGCCGCGAGGAACATGGTGTAGGTCGCCATGTGCGACGCTGGGAAAAAGAGCGTACAGCCGACAATGTATAGCGTCAGGCCGATAAGTATCGCCACTTTATAACTGGTTTTTTTAATGACCAGCGAGGCCGGAATAGCAATTAAAAAATAACCGCCATAAAAGGCGCTTTGTACTAATGCCGAAGCAAAGTTGCTCAACGAAAATACACTTTTAAATTGCGTAATCAGAATATCATTTAACGCGGCTGCGCATCCCCATAATGGGAATAAACAGGATAACAAAATAAACTGGAACAGAGGTGTCTTATTCAGATACCCGTCGGGCATCTGAACGATGTTTTTATCGTTCATAGTGCTACCTTTAACAGTGCAGGGTGATTGTTATTCGTTCAACGAAAGATACTCATTAAATTGCTCAATACTTGGATAAGAGGATTGGGTGCCTTTCCCGGTGACGCTGAAAGCGGCAAAGAGGACGGCTTTTTTCATGGCGGCTTCCACATCCCCGCTCTGGACGTAGTAATGCGCGAAACAGCCGATAAAGGCATCGCCCGCGCCACTGGTATCAACAGCGTTCACTCTAAACGCCGGAACATGGACTTCCTGGTCACGCGTCATCCACAGCGCGCCTTTCTCACCCATGGTGACGATAATATTGTTTAGCCCTTTATCTACCAGCGAACGTGCCGCTGCGCGAATATGGTCATAGGTATCCACTGGCATACCGGTTAATATTTCCAGCTCGGTTTCATTGGGTACAAAGAAATCGCATTTACAGGCATAAGACATATCTAATTCCCGTAATGCTGGCGCAGGGTTTAATAACACTTCAATCCCGTGTTTCTTGCCAAATTCTATTGCGTGATAAACCGTTTCAAGCTGAACTTCCAGTTGCAGAACAATAAGCTGGCATTTTTTTAAATCTTCCGCTGCGCGATCGATATCTTCCGGCGAGAGAAACTTGTTGGCGCCTTTGATGATCAGAATGCTGTTGCTGGAGTTGGCGTTGACGAAAATCGGCGCTACGCCGCTGCTGGTACACGGTACTTTTTCTACATACGTCGTATTGATCCCCCAGGATTCGAGATTACGAATGGTGTTGTCGGCAAAAATATCGTCGCCCACCTTGGTCAACATCAATACTTTTGAATTGAGCTTAGCGGCCGCCACGGCCTGGTTCGCCCCTTTTCCGCCGCAGCCGATTTTAAACGCCGGCGCTTCCAGAGTTTCCCCTTCTTTAGGCATCTGGTTGGTGTAGGTGATAAGGTCCACCATGTTAGAGCCAATAACCGCGATATCCATTTTACTCCCTCTCAGAAATCGTCATACGACAATGATATTAAAATAACATTATCATGTTACTTCCGTATCATTTGTGACTATGATCGCGATTAGAGGATCATTTTGCCATTTACTTCGTGAACAATCCCTGGCGGAACATACGCGCATTAAATCATTTTTAGGGTTACAATTTACTGAAAATTAACTATTTATTGTTATAAAACGCGAATAAACCCACTTTTATTTCCTGACGGCCGGACGTATAGTAGTGCCACACTGTAATGTTCTCAGAAACACATAAATGTTACTGATGGAACATAACAACATGATTTGCGGAGAGGGTGAATGGAGACCAAGCAAAAAGAACGTATCCGACGCTTGATGGAGTTACTGAAAAAGACCGATCGAATCCATCTGAAAGACGCCGCGCGGATGCTGGAAGTTTCGGTGATGACCATTCGCCGCGATCTCAGCCAGGATGATGACCCTTTACCGCTGACGCTGCTCGGCGGCTATATCGTCATGGTAAATAAGCCTACGTCTTCAACCAATATGCCGCTGCCGGCGAAAAAGACGCATCATCGGGACGACCTTCCCGTTGCGATCCTGGCCGCCGGCCTGGTGCGTGAAAACGATCTGGTTTTTTTTGATAACGGTCCGGAAATGCCATTAGTTATCAGCATGATACCGGATGATATTACCTTTACCGGGATTTGCTACTCACATCGGGTATTTATCGCGCTGAATGAAAAGCCTAATGCCACGGCGATTTTGTGCGGCGGCACCTATCGGGCCAAGAGCGATGCCTTTTATGATGCCAATAATCCTTCGGCGCTGGATTCGCTCAATCCGCGCAAAGTGTTTATTTCCGCCAGCGGCGTACATGAACATTTTGGCGTGAGCTGGTTTAACCCGGATGATCTTGCCGCCAAACGTAAAGCGATGGAGCGCGGTCTGCGCAAAATTTTGCTGGCGCGTCACGCCCTGTTTGATGAGGTCGCGCCTGCCAGCATTGGTCCGCTTTCTGCCTTTGATGTCCTGATTAGCGATCGCCCATTACCGACAGATTATGCCGTTCACTGTCGGAATGGTTCCGTCAAAGTCATCACGCCTGATTCGGAAAGTGAATAACTTACTCAAAAAAGACGGCAATTTTATTGAACATGGTGGGATCGGACTGGTTTCGTACCACCTTCGCCACGTCTTCCAGTTTATCGATCTGACTGATCATCTGTTCAAGCCGCTGATCGTCATTGACCAGAAGCCAGATGCGGCTCTGATCGCTACCCTGAATCGGTAAACAGAGAATACCCTCAACGTTGAAAGCGCGTCGGGCGAACAGCCCGCAGACGTGGGTCATCACGCCAGGATGGTTGCGAACGGTCAGCTCCAGAATAACGTTATCATGTGATTGTTTCTGCATGGCTTATTCCCCCACCATCTCTGTATTTGCCGCGCCCGGCGGCACCATCGGATATACTTTTTCTTCTGCATCAATGCGCACATGGATCAACGCCGGTCCAGGACGACGAATGATAGCCTGCAACGCCGCCTGCGGATCGGCTTCGTTATTCAAATCACAGGTGTCCAGACCAAACCCGGCGGCAATCTGCATAAAGTTGATGCTTCCCGGATAGGTTGCCGCAAAAACGCCCTGTTTATAGAACAGACTCTGTTGCTGATGTACCAGTCCCAGCGCGTCGTTATTCATCAGGATAATTTTCACATCCAACTGGTTTTCACTGGCGGTAGCCATCTCCTGAATATTCATCATCAAACTACCGTCGCCGGAAAAACACAGCACCTTGTTGCCCGGATTCGCCAGCGCCGCGCCAATCGCCGCGGGCAGACCAAACCCCATGGTGCCCAGCCCGCCGGAAGTCAGCCACTGACGCGGACGGTTGAGCGGATAAGCCTGCGCGGTCCACATCTGATGCTGACCTACGTCAGTGGTAATAATCGCGTTGTCGTCCACACAGGCGGCGACCGCATTAATCAGCCCATAGTGACTAAGCGGGTTATTTTCCTGGGGAATACTGCAAGGGAATTCTTGCTGCAAGTCCGCCACCAACTGATGCCATGCTTCCCGCGGCTGTGCCTCGATATGGGGAATTAACTGTGCCAGTACATCATCGACATCCGCCTGAATAGCCACATGCGGCTGCTTGATTTTGCCTAACTCGGCGCGATCGATATCCACATGGATGATTTTGGCGTTCGGACAAAACTGCTCCGTTTTGCCAATCGCCCGGTCATCAAAACGCGCGCCCAGGACAATCAGTAAATCGGCCTCTTGCAGAATAAAATTGGTACTGCGCGCGCCGTGCATCCCCAGCATTCCTAACGACAGCGGATGCGCCTTAGGCAGCATTCCCAGCGCCATTAAGGTCATTGTCGTCGGCAGTTGCGCTTTTTCCGCCAGTTCGCGCACGCGTGTCGGCGCATTGATCACGCCGCCGCCCAGATACAGCACCGGACGCTTCGCCGCGTTAATCATTGCGGCGGCCTCGCGGATACTCTCCGCGCTAAACTCCGGCGGGGGTGATTTTTCCGCCGGCGACGGCAACGCATCCAGCTCAATTGTCGCCGTCTGCACATCTTTAGGAACGTCTATCCACACCGGGCCAGGACGCCCCGACTGCGCCAGACGAAAAGCATCGCTCATCACCTGAGGCAGCTCATTGATATTTCTGACCAGATAGTTGTGCTTGGTGATGGGGATAGAGATACCGTAGGTATCCACTTCCTGAAACGCGTCAGTACCGATCATGGACGCCGGAACTTGCCCGGTAATGCAGATTAACGGAATGGAATCCAGGCGCGCATCGGCAATGGCCGTGACCAGATTGGTCGCGCCCGGCCCGCTACAGGCCATACAAACAGCAGGTTTACCCTCCGTCCGCGCCATCCCCTGCGCAATAAACCCCGCGCCTTGTTCATGGCGCGCCAGAATATGACGGATTTGCGTGCTTTGGCTTAACGCGTCGTAAACGGGGAGGATCGAACCGCCGGGAATGCCGGTGACGATACGAATCCCCTGGCGCTCCAGAAAATGAACAATAAATTCCGCGCCCGTAAAGCGCTGAGGTGTAGATGTTGTGCCCGAACTTGCCATGCTCCATTCCTTTTATTCTGAGCCGACGTTCCGGGAAGGTGTCTTAAACAAAAAACCCCGCCCGGTTTGCGCCGGCGGGGTTTTGGAATCGTGTGTGTTCCGGACCCTACGGCGCATTGCCGACGACCACCACCACACGCACGACGACCACTGCGCGAGATGGCGCAGTTGTTAGTAGGGTCGCGTTCAGCATGGAAGGGTTCATTAGGGGCCTTGTCTGTTTGTTATTAACACGTTTTATACAAGCACAGCGCTTTCAGCATGACAACGGAAAAATTTTCATCTGCACAAAAATGCGTCATCGATCACATTTTTCTACGAATTTACACGCTTTGAGTATAGGCGTGATAAGCGTAGCGCCCTCCGGTAATCGCCGGGATTGATGATCACGCGTTTCACAATGCCTGAAAACAAAAAACCTCGCCGAAGCGAGGTTCTTACAGCGTAATGCGGGTGGTAGCCGCGAAGCACACTGTGTTATGTCAACAGCAGAAGTATACGCGTTCTGTGCAGAACGCGCAATTTCGGCGCGAATTTTGATGAATTTGAGTATGGATCAGAAGCTCCGTTCTGTCCATAAATTACTGTTCATTTATACAGTACTTAACTATAATGTCTTTGACACAATGTGTTATGCGGGGGCCGCATCGTAAACCGGCGCAACGAAGTCCTGGCTGAAACGGGTGGTGCCGTCAGCGCCTTAACCCCCTCGTGAGCACACTGTGTTATGTCAACACGCACACTATTCCTCGCAAAAGGGATCGCGTGCGCAACAGCTGACAACAGGCAGCGGAAAGGTACGTCGGCTGGCAGTGCTCCTTAACCACAGGAGACGCGTATGAGCGTAGTGGATATCACCATTCTTATCCTGAAACTCATTGTTGCAGCACTGCAACTGCTTGATGCTGTTCTGAAATACCTTAAGTAATTCAGATTCAAGCCGCACCGAAGGGGAGCGGGCAACCGCTCCCCTTTCACCTTATCCGCTGGTCTTTCGCTTCCCGGGTATGTTACGTTTTTATGACACCCTCAACGACGCCTGACGCTATGACCCTTTCCGTTTTCTGCATTTTGCTGTTCGCCGCGCTGCTACATGCCAGCTGGAACGCCATTGTCAAAGCGGGAAACGATAAGCTCTACGCCGCGATCGGCGTCAGCGGTTCCGCGGCGGTCATGGCATTGATCCTTTTGCCCTTCTCGCCGCAGCCAGCTCATGACAGTATCCCTTTTTTAGCGGCCTCTACCGCGCTCCAGGTGGTGTATACCGTCCTGGTCGCGAAAACCTATCAGGTCTCGGACATGAGCCAGACCTATCCTCTTATGCGCGGCACCGCGCCGCTGCTGGTGGCGCTCATTAGCGTTCTGTTTCTTGGCGACAGTCTGTCGTCGCTAGCCTGGGTCGGCATCGCAGTGATCTGCATGGCGATACTTGGGATGGCCTGTAATGGCCGCGCCAGCTCTCAACGTGGTGTCGTGCTGGCATTAACTAACGCCTGTTTTATTGCCGGATATACGCTGGTGGACGGGACCGGCGTAAGACTCTCAGAAACGGCGCTGGGCTATACGCTATGGTCATTTTTTCTCAACGGCGCCTGCCTGTTAACCTGGGCGATGATTGCGCGGCGGCGGGAAGCGTCGCGTTATCTGGCGCAACAGTGGAAAAAAGGCATTTTTGGCGGGATTGGCACTATGGGATCTTATGGGCTGGCGCTATGGGCCATGACCCAGGCGCCGCTGGCGGTGGTCGCCGCGCTGCGTGAGACGTCGATTTTATTCGGCGCGCTGATAGCCTGGCTGTTGCTTAAAGAGAAAGTGGCCGGGCTACGTCTGGTGGCGGCGGGCGGGATTGCCCTCGGGGCGATTTTACTCCGTCTGTCATGATTGCCCAATAACAGCCGCAGACGTAACACATTCTCGGCAACATTTGTTGCCGCTTTTGTTTACATATCCTGCCGTTCCTTCGTCTGCCATTGCTGGTTGCTGTCTGGCCTTCTTTTTCTGGTGTGATAGATTCCTCTCGCATTTATGGGAATGCGCAGCAAGTTATTCTTATTTTTTCTTTTTTTGAAAAGTAATCAGCGAAATGAAAAGGCAGAGAAACGTCAATTTGTTGTTGATGTTGGTGTTACTGGTGGCCGTAGGGCAGATGGCGCAAACCATTTATATTCCCGCCATCGCCGATATGGCACAAGCGCTAAACGTCCGGGAAGGCGCCGTCCAGAGCGTAATGGCTGCTTACCTCCTGACCTACGGCGTCTCGCAACTGTTTTACGGCCCGCTTTCCGACCGGGTTGGTCGCCGCCCCGTAATCCTCGTCGGCATGTCTATTTTTATGGTAGCGACCCTGTTCGCCATGACCACGCATAGTTTGACGGTGTTGATTGCCGCCAGCGCCATGCAAGGGATGGGAACCGGCGTTGGCGGAGTAATGGCGAGAACGCTCCCGCGCGATCTGTATGAAGGAACGCAACTTCGTCACGCCAATAGCCTGTTAAATATGGGGATTCTGGTCAGCCCGCTGTTAGCGCCGCTGATTGGCGGTCTGCTGGACACCCTGTGGAACTGGCGCGCGTGTTACGCTTTCCTGCTGGTGCTTTGCGCTGGCGTCACCTTCAGCATGGCGCGCTGGATGCCGGAAACCCGCCCCGCCGGCGCGCCGCGCACACGGCTGATCGCCAGCTATAAAACGCTGTTTGGCAACGGCGCATTTAACTGTTACCTGCTGATGCTAATCGGCGGGCTGGCTGGCATTGCGGTCTTTGAAGCCTGTTCCGGCGTGCTGATGGGAGCAGTATTAGGTCTCAGCAGTATGGTGGTAAGCATTCTGTTTATTCTGCCGATTCCGGCGGCGTTCTTCGGCGCCTGGTTTGCCGGACGCCCGAATAAACGCTTCTCAGCCCTGATGTGGCAGTCAGTTATTTGCTGTCTGCTGGCAGGCCTTATGATGTGGATTCCCGGCTGGTTTGGCGTGATGAACGTCTGGACGCTACTCATCCCCGCTGCGCTGTTTTTCTTCGGCGCCGGGATGTTATTTCCACTGGCCACCAGCGGCGCGATGGAGCCGTTTCCGTTCCTCGCAGGCACCGCTGGCGCGCTGGTCGGCGGGCTGCAAAATATTGGTTCCGGCGTACTGGCGTGGCTTTCGGCAATGCTGCCGCAAACCGGTCAGAGCAGTCTGGGATTGCTGATGACCCTTATGGGATTGCTGATCCTGGCGTGCTGGCTGCCGCTGGCGTCACGGATATCGCATCAGGGACAGACGGTTTAACATTCCCCTCGCCCGGCTTTTTGCCGGGCGTTTCACATTCCGGCGCGATCATCGCATTGAGCAGGGACTCCTGCGCCGGACGCCACGCTCCTTCTTCGCCGTCATAAAACTGAGTGTCCGCGTTTATCGCATACGGAATATGCGCTTTTTTCAGCTCGCAGGCCATAAAACGGGCAAACGCGAACTGTGAAGCGACCGGCGTGATTTTTATCGACTCTCCCGGCGCCCATCCTCCCACCCAGCTTGCATGGCCGGTCTTATGCTGCCAGCGAACCGCAGCGTTAATCCGTGCCCGAATCGCCGCTTTTTCCGCCGCCGTGCCTGACGTCCACGGATATTTACCGCCGCTTTTCAGGGGTCCCCACGGGAAGATGTGCCACTCCGCCAGTACATAGTTCTGGCTTTGCGCCGGCAGTTTAAGCGCCGACAAATCCTCCGGCGCGGCGCGCATGCGGGGGGCAACGAAAATCATCCGCTGTGGGTCAATGGCGTGAATCAGGCGGATGGTTTTGTCATATACGCGATTCAGCGACGCCATATTATGATTAAGTTTGTCGGCAGGCTCATAAATGAGATCGAACCCCAGAAGCGGGGATGTCTGACCAAAATAGCGCGCGACCACGCTCCACCAGTTGATCAGCTCCTTTTCATGGCTGGCGCTGGGATCGGTTTTATACGCATCCGCCTGATAGGCAATAATGGGTATGACGCCATAGTATTCGCAGGCCTCTACCAGCTTACGCAAATGGATGAGGCGCGCTTCCGTCGGCGCGCCTGCCACACGGATACGGACATGCGTTAACCCTTTTGCCTTAAAATCCCGCACGACCAGCGGATCAAACTCGCGGATACCCCGTTCCGTTCGCGCCCAGTCAACATCCATCCCAACACCAAGCTGCTGCGCATAGCGCGCCGCCGTCAAAGGCATCGGTTTCGCATAGACGACCGCGCTGGTCAGCATGAGAGAGGCAATAAGCGGTTTAAACACGACGCCCCCTAAAATTTTTACCACGGTGATAGCACGTATTTAGCATATTCTCTCCCGGCAGGTGTAGCGGCAAAGCGTAATAAATCTTCACACCTGTTCCTGCAACCAGCGAATAAATGCCTCGATTTTCGGCCACTGCCTGCCAGGCAGAGTGGTGACATAATAATGCTGATGACATTTCAGCCTCATGTCACCAAAAGGCGCAATCAGTTCACCGCTGTCGAGACGCTTTTGCACCAGCCGTTTACGTCCCATCGCCACGCCAATGTGGTTCATCGCGGCAATCACCGCTAAATCAGAACGATCGAAGCCAATGCCGGATGAATCCGGCAAATTTACTGCAAAATGCTGCGCCCAACTGTGCCACTCATCGGTACCCGAATCGTTACTCCACGCCTGTCTGTCGTGTAAGAGCGTACAGTGCCGCAGGTTATTCAGGTTGCCCTGCAAGGCGAAACGACGGGCGTAATCCGGGCTGCAAACGGGCAAAATCGCCTCATCCATTAAAAAATGGTGCGTGAGCTGCGCCGACGGCGCATCGTCAAAATAGATAGCCAGGTCAATGCCGGCACGCTGTAGGTTAACGTTATCGTTGCCGGTCAGCATAGTGAGAGAAATTGACGGATAGCGACGGGTAAAGTCCCCCAGCGCGGGCACCAGCCAGCACTGGGCGATAGAGGGGCGTGAATACACGGTCAACGTGCCGGACAGTTCCTGATTTTTGATATCGAGGATTTCCTGATTCAACGTATCCAGCGACGATTTCAGCGCCCAGAATACCCGTTTGCCTTCATGGGTAAGCTCCACTTTACGGTGAGAGCGGACAAATAGCTGGATTCCCAACTCGGCTTCCAGTTGATTGATACGATGACTTACCGCACTGGGGCTTAACGACAGCTCATCTGCCGCCAGAGCAAAGGACTGGTGTCTGGCCGCGACTTCAAAAGTATAGAGTTTGGATAACTGCCAGCCGTTGAGTAAGCGGTTTCGGGTATCGCGAAGGGGTTCCATGGCAACCTCAGTCATCTTTTAATTTCCCGAAGTGTAAAAAAACACGCTGAAAAAATCCGCACATAGATGAAGCAAAATGAACCATATCGCAAAATAAAGGCAATATTAGATGGAAATCACATAGTTGATTCAATTTACATCATGTGAATGGCAAATTATATCGTTTGTCAAGGGGTGCTGTTTTTCTGTCCAATAAGAACAGATTAATCACAGGGTAGGTGAGATATGCACGCTCAAATCTGGGTAGTGAGCACGCTGCTGATCAGCATCGTGTTAATCGTATTGACCATCGTGAAGTTTAAATTCCACCCCTTCCTGGCGTTACTGCTCGCCAGTTTCTTTGTCGGCGCGATGATGGGCATGGGGCCGCTGGAGATGGTCACGGCGATAGAAAACGGAATAGGCGGTACGCTCGGTTTTCTGGCCGCCGTTATCGGTCTTGGCACCATCCTCGGCAAAATGATGGAGGTTTCCGGCGCGGCGGAACGCATCGGGCTTACGCTCCAGCGCTGTCGCTGGCTCTCTGCTGACGTGATCATGGTACTGGTGGGGCTGATTTGCGGTATCACGTTGTTCGTGGAAGTGGGCGTCGTGTTGCTCATCCCACTGGCGTTTTCTATCGCTAAAAAGACCCATACCTCGCTGCTGAAGCTGGCCATTCCGCTGTGTACCGCGCTGATGGCCGTCCATTGCGTGGTACCGCCGCATCCTGCTGCGCTGTTTGTCGCAAATAAACTGGGGGCGGATATCGGCTCGGTGATTGTCTACGGTCTGCTGGTCGGACTGATGGCATCATTGGTCGGCGGTCCGCTGTTCTTAAAGTTTCTGGGTAATCGTCTGCCGTTCAAGCCCGTACCGACAGAGTTTGCGGATCTTGAAGTGCGCGCCGAAAACACCCTGCCGTCGCTGGGCGCAACGCTGTTTACCGTTCTGCTGCCGATTGGCCTGATGCTGGTGAAAACCGTCGCTGAACTGAATATGGCGAAAGACGGCACGTTGTATACGCTGCTGGAGTTTATCGGTAATCCGATCACCGCGATGTTTATCGCTGTCTTTGTAGCGTATTACATACTCGGTCTGCGCCAGCATATGGGTATGAGCACGCTACTTACCCACACCGAAAACGGCTTTGGCGCCATTGCGAACATCCTGCTGATTATCGGCGCGGGCGGCGCGTTCAACGCCATTCTCAAAAGTAGCGGGCTGGCGGACACGCTGGCGGTGATCCTCTCAAATATGCATATGCACCCGATTCTGCTGGCATGGCTGGTAGCGCTGATTCTGCACGCGGCGGTCGGCTCTGCGACGGTGGCGATGATGGGCGCCACGGCGATTGTTGCGCCCATGCTGCCGCTCTATCCTGACGTCAGCCCGGAGATCATTGCGATTGCCATTGGTTCCGGCGCCATTGGCTGCACGATCGTGACCGATTCCCTGTTCTGGCTGGTCAAGCAGTATTGCGGCGCTACGCTGAATGAAACGTTTAAATACTATACGACGGCCACGTTTATCGCATCTGTCGTTGCACTGGCTGGCACATTCCTGCTTTCCTTTATCATCTGATCGTAAAGAGACGTACTATGGAAAACATACAAAAGCTCATCGCCCGGTATCCTTTGGTCGAGGATCTGGTCGCCCTCAAAGAAACCACCTGGTTTAACCCGGGCGCCACCTCTCTTGCACAAGGTCTACCGTATGTCGGCCTGACGGAGCAGGACGTAAACGCCGCCCATGACCGTCTGGCGCGCTTTGCGCCGTATCTGGCGAAAGCGTTTCCGCAAACCGCTGCCGCTGGCGGCATGATCGAATCTGACGTGGTCGCTATTCCGGCCATGCAAAAGCGGCTGGAAAAAGAGTATGGGCAAACGATCGACGGTGAAATGCTGTTAAAAAAAGACAGTCACCTGGCAATCTCTGGTTCCATTAAAGCGCGCGGCGGCATCTACGAGGTGCTAACGCAAGCGGAAAAACTGGCGCTGGAGGCGGGTCTGTTAACCACCGACGATGACTATAGCGTGTTGCTTTCGCCGGAATTTAAACAATTCTTCAGCCAGTACAGTATCGCCGTCGGTTCAACCGGCAATCTGGGGCTATCGATCGGTATCATGAGCGCCTGCATCGGTTTTAAAGTGACGGTACATATGTCTGCCGACGCCCGCGCCTGGAAAAAAGCGAAGCTGCGTAGCCACGGCGTGACGGTCGTGGAATACGAGGATGATTACGGCGTGGCGGTTGAGCAGGGCCGTAAAGCAGCACAATCCGATCCAAACTGTTTCTTTATCGACGATGAAAACTCTCGCACGCTATTTCTGGGCTATGCGGTAGCGGGTCAGCGTCTGAAAGCGCAATTCGCGCAGCAGGGACGCGTCGTTGACGCCAGCCGCCCACTGTTTGTTTATCTACCGTGCGGCGTTGGCGGCGGCCCTGGCGGCGTCGCCTTTGGCCTGAAACTGGCGTTTGGCGACAACGTCCACTGTTTCTTTGCCGAACCGACCCATTCACCCTGCATGTTACTCGGCGTTTATACCGGTCTGCACGATGCCATCTCAGTACAAGATATCGGTATTGATAACCTGACGGCGGCTGACGGCCTGGCGGTAGGTCGCGCTTCGGGCTTTGTTGGTCGGGCAATGGAGCGTCTGCTTGACGGCCTTTATACCTTAGACGATCAAACAATGTACGACATGCTGGGCTGGCTGGCGCAGGAGGAAGGAATTCGACTGGAGCCATCAGCTCTGGCGGGGATGGCCGGGCCACAGCGCATTTGCGCCTCCGTCGCGTATCAGCAAAGACATGGATTCAGTCAGACGCAGCTCGGCAACGCGACGCATCTGGTATGGGCAACCGGGGGCGGCATGGTGCCGGAGGATGAAATGGAACAATACCTGGCAAAAGGACGCTAATACTCGCTCAGTGCCGGAAAGACGGCAGCACCATCCGGCACGCCATCGCCTGATGGCGCTACGCTTATCAGGCCTGTGACGTTAACGCAGCATCGCCATCAACTCCTCCGGCGAGCGATGCTGCTTCAGTAAATCCCGCATCACCCGCATATGCGGCGAGGAGTAGTTAAAAAAGGTCTGGTAGCCCTCGCAAAGCTGATTTTTCCCCTGGCTATCCCGATGCTCAGGGCATCCGCCGCCGCAAAATCGTAATAAAGAGCACTTCTGACATTCAGCGCTTAGCGGCGCCATGTCCGGCGCTTCAGCGCCATTCCTGCCGCCGCACCACTGCTGTAGCGTCTCATCAAAAAGGCGGACCGAGATACGCTGAATATCTTCACGTACCCAAATATCAAATACGCTATTTAAAAACCGCCCCCAGTCTGCTGAACACAATGAATCCTCGGTCAACATTCCGTTCCGGTCATGTTCCAACAATGGGATAAAATGGACATTGCGAATGCCGAGCCGTTGTAAGTTACGGTACAGTTGCTGAGGGCGCTGGCTATTCTGGCGATTTACGACGACCTGAATCTGGTCATCACTCACGACAATGTCCTGACGTCCTGTCATATAAAATTCCCGATAAATGCAATAAGTTGGCGAATATGGGTAACAGCAAACAGGATTGCGAGCGACAACACCGCGAGGGAGATCAAAAATTTGTCACGCACGACATGAGTTTCGGAAAAATCGCTATGCGCGACATCCATCAAATTACGACTCAGGGTATAACGCCAAAGAATCACCGCCACTATCGCCAGAACGCTGATCGACACCCAGAACAAGAACCCCGCCTGATGCCAGTGGTGCCTGACGGCTAACGCCATTAACGCCCCGTATCCCAGCAGCGTGCGAAACCAGGCCAGCGACGTACGCTCCGGTTGCAGTCCCGGATCGTTCTGCCGACGGGCTTTACGACTATCCGGCATACAGTACCAGCCCCATCACTATCACCGCGACAATCATCAAAATAACGCTGATGATCAACAGGCTATGGGTATAGGGCAAATCCTCTTTCAGACGCATCGCTTTTTCATTACGTAACCAGCGTAGATAGCCATAAATCGCCAGGCCGCCCGCAAACAGACACAACAGTAGCGCCAGCAGTTCACGGATCACCGGCGTGGCAAAATCCGGGGCGAGCTGATCAAGACCGACGCCTGCCGCCAGAAATCCCAGCGAGGTGCGAATCCACGCCAGAAAGGTGCGCTCATTTGCCAGTGAGAAGCGATAATCCGGCGCTTCTCCGAGGCGGGAAATCTTCATGACGACTCCTTTTACGTTCTTATGTATTCCCGTTCGTTTTCAGAATACCACTCACGTTGTTGCTGATATGCTTCACATTATCCCGCAGCAAGGGAATCTTATTGCAAAATAACTGTAGTTCACTGGTGACGCGTTTCGGCGCAACCGCGCTCATTCCCGCTATTTTTTCATTTCAGTTACGACCTTTTTCAACGCCACCGCCAGGAAAGGCATTATTGCCGAATTAAAAGCTGAAAAACCACCCGTCGCGACGAAAAAAAAGGCGAAGAAGATTGATAACTAACTGAAAAAAATTGGAATTATGCTCGTTGCCATTACGCTGATTAGCGCGTTCATTGAGGAAGGAGATAAGAAGAAGAGCAGAAGTGTGACCGGTGCGGCGCGCGTTATCCAGCCTGGATTTAACACAGTGCATAGGCCGGATAAGCAACGCGCCATCAGGCGCTAACCCATTCCCCAAAAAATCACCGCCAGCAGTTGTGGCGTGATAATACGCAGGAACATCACTAACGGATAGACGGTCGCGTAAGAGAGCGCCGCCGCGCCGCTGGTGGCATGAAGATTGTTGGCAAATGCCAGCGCTGGCGGATCGGTCATCGAACCGGCCAGCATCCCGCACAGCGTCAGATAGTTCATTTTGGCAAAAATCCGCGCCAGCAAACCGACGGTAATCAGCGGAATAGCGGTGATGAAAATACCGTAGCCAATCCAGCTTAATCCTTCGCCCTGCGTCAGCGTATCGACAAAATCGCCGCCGGATTTCAGCCCAACGACCGCCAGAAACAAAACGATGCCTAACTCACGCAGCGCGAGGTTGGCGCTCGGCGGCATAAACCAGTACAGCTTACCGATGCTGCCGATACGCCCCAAAATTAGCGCCATGATCAGCGGCCCGCCGGCTAGCCCCAGTTTTAACGCGACCGGGAATCCCGGCACAAACAACGGGATTGACCCAAGCAGAACCCCTAATCCGATGCCGATAAACACCGGCAGCATCTGCACCTGCTGGAGTTTTTGCTGCGCGTTGCCGACCACATTGGCTACCGCATCAATCGAGGCTGGACGCCCCACCAGATTGAGAATGTCGCCAAACTGCAGGCTAGCGTCACTACTGGCGACCAGCTCAACGCCCGCGCGGTTAAGGCGGGAGATAACCACGTCATAACGCTCTTTAAAGTGCAAATCGCGGATACGTTTGCCGAGCACTTTTTCGTTGGTGACGACCACACGCTCGACGCGTAAATCCGTGCCACGCGTCGACAACGAGGTGTCCACTTCCTTGCCGATCACCAGTTGCGCGTTATGCAGGTCGGTAGATTGGCCGACGAGGTGCAGCAGGTCGCCTGCCTGGATAATCGTCCCCGGCGACGGCACCATCAGCGTGTCGTCGCGTTTCAGGCGTGAGCAAATGATTTTATCGCTGTTCAGGATCGGCACATCCTGGATAGCCATATTATTGAGGTTCGGATTCTCGACACGGATATTCATTGTCTGAATTAATGAATGGCCGTTAGCGAGAGAGGATTCATGCTTCTGCGCCTCCGCCTCGACGTTAACGCGAAAAATCAGCCGCATCAGCCACATGGTGAGCAAAATACCGCAGATGCCAAACGGATACGCCATCGCATAGCTCATCCCCATCTGATCCACCAGATCCACTGGCGTTCCCAGATCGCGCAGGATTTGCTGACCCGCCCCTAACGCAGGCGTATTGGTGACTGCGCCGGAGAAAATCCCCAGCACCACCGGCAGCGGAATAGCGAAAATTTTATGCAGAATCGCGGTGACCAACCCGCCCATAATCACAATCAGAATGGCAAACAGATTCAGACGTAGCCCGGAAACACGCAGCGAGGCGAAAAACCCCGGCCCCACCTGTATGCCGATGGTATAAACAAAAAGGATCAGGCCGAATTCCTGGATAAAGTGCAGCATATCGCCGCTCAGCGTCACCCCAGCCTGATCGACGAAGTGGCCGACGATAATACCGCCGAACAGAACGCCGCCAATACCAAAGCCGACACCGCGCACTTTAATGTTGCCGATCCATAAACCGACAACCGCCACCAACGCCAGAACGCTGACCGTCAATGCGATATCACTCATCTTTTCTTCCCTGTGAGTAACATTTCAATTTATAGGGATTATGACTGAACCGTTAAGGCATATATACAGCATGGCGCACATTCTCATGTTACAAAACCGTCCTGACGTCGGCAGCGTCTTACCCTTTTTCGTGGCACAAAAAAGCCCCGCCATCTCTGGCGGGGCAAGGCAAGGAGCTCATTAGCTATTTAATGCGGAGCGTTCGTTAATGGCGATACGCTGCGGCGCAATGGTTTCCGGCTCGTTGCGGGTTAAATCAATATGCAGCAGGCCGTTGGTAAACGTCGCGCCGGAAACTTCCATATTTTCAGCCAGCGTAAAGCTCAGGCTAAAAGGCTGCATGACCAGGCCCTGATGTAACCATTTGGGCTCGTTTTCCGGCTGTTCCGGCGTGCCTTTCACCGTCAGGCGCGTGCCTTCCAGTTGAATATCCAGATCTTCCTGACGGAAACCGGCTAACGCTAAGGTAATGCGATAATGGTTATCGTCGCTTTTTTCGATGTTATAGGGCGGGAAGCTCTGGCTTTCGCCGCTGTTTTGCAGCGCATTGGCCAGCTTGTCAAAACCGATCCATTGACGCAGCAGTGGGGATAAATCGTAGTTACGCATAATCATTTCTCCTTCTAAGAAGCGAGTTTTTACCTTCACACTTTACGTGCGAATATGCTCCCTGACGGCGAGCATGGGATGACAGGCCGCGCAACGCGACCCGACGGAATCAGTTAATTTCGATACGGCGCGGTTTGTTCGCTTCCGGAATCACGCGCTCCAGTTCGATATACAGCAGCCCGTTGACCAGGTTTGCGCCGCGAACGTGAATGTTCTCCGCTAACTGGAACTTACGCTCAAAGTTACGCTCGGCAATGCCCTGATACAGGTAAGTACGTTCTTTCTGCTCGTCCGCATGAGCGCCTTTTACCACCAGTAAATTATCCTGGGCAGTAATCTCCAGTTCGCTTTCCGCGAAACCGGCAACGGCAATGGCGATGCGGTAGTGGTTTTCGTCTACCAACTCAACGTTGTACGGAGGGTAGCCGCCATTACTTTGGCTTTGGTTATTTTCAAGCAGGTTAAACAGACGGTCAAAACCAATGGCAGAACGGTACAGCGGGGATAAATCAAAGTTACGCATAATCATAAACTCCTGAAATCAGCGAGAATGTCAGACCTTCCATCATGGACAGGCCAGGATTGCCAGAACACCCATCAGGCGTGCCCTTCTATTCACTACGTCTTATAAATGGGTCTGAATACGTACTTTTCAAGTATTTTAATCCGACTTTTTTTTGCAGTTTATTGGCTATTGCATAGACTGGTTGGGACAGCACTGATTGTTAAAGTGCGATTACCGCCACAGTGCCACGTACTGGTGATGTTATTTTTAGCAACGGATCGCTATAACTCATCATGCAAATAACGACAACCAACAGATGAATGAGTGATGATAAAAAACGTGTGGTTAACGCTGATAATATGGAATGGGATGCTTTTATTAAGCGGTTGTTCAAGCGTCATGTCGCACACCGGCGGTAAAGAGGGTACTTATCCTGGCACGCGCGCCAGCGCTACGATGATCGGTAACGATGAGACAAACTGGGGCACAAAATCGTTGGCCATCCTGGATATGCCGTTTACCGCCGTGATGGATACGATCCTTCTGCCGTGGGACATCTTCCGCAAAGACAGTTCGGTAAGATCGCGCGTCGAGAAAAGCGAGGAGGAGACGAAAATGACCAATGCCGTCATCCCCCCGGCGAAGATGCCTCCTCCCTGATTTATCGCCCGGTTTCCGTCACCCATAGCTGACGGAACCCTTTCACCTCTTCCATCCATGCGACGTGTCGCCCATCCGGTGAAAAAACGACGGCGTCCGCAGACGGCGGGTTGTCGTGCCTGGCGGTTAAGAAGTCGATCCTCCCACTTTGTGCGTCGCAGCAGGCAATCCGATTTTCCAGCACCAGTCCCAGCCATTTACCCGACGGATGCCAGTTAAACGCTGACTGTACGCCGGTCGCATGATGCGTTAACTGCCGGGGCTCGCCTCCCTGCGGCGATATCAGCCACAGTTGCGCTACGCCGTTATCGTCCCGCATCAAAAAGGCGATCGCCGTCGCCTGCGGATTACTGCGGACCCAGTGGCGTGGTTCGTTAGTGAGTCCAGGATAAACACGCTGGTGAGTAAAGGTAAGACGCCGCTGAACTACGCCCAACGGCGGCGATGGCATCGTTGATTCGGTTCCCGTCAGCGGCGTGTCGCCTGCCTGTTTCCAGCCGTTTTCATGACACGGTAAATCGACAATAAACAGCTCCGGGACTTTTTTGCCCGTCAGCGACAGCGTATCGCCAATAAAGGCGATCTGGCGGTTGCCCACCCAGCCCTCTTCATAGGCGCGGTTAATTTCATCGCTGCCAGGTCTCGGCGCAGGCGTCGTGCGGCTAACCAGTACGCACCAGTAGCTACCGCTGTATTCGCGCGGATGCTGAACCGGCACCGTTACCGGCCCATACGGCACGGCCACGCCGACATTACGTAGATCCAGCGCCGGATCTCGCTCATGCAGAACGTGGTCATTATAGGTAAAACTCACCAGCTCGCCGTTCGGGCTAAACACATGGACGTGACTGCCGCCGCGCAGCGCGCCGGGAGTATACGGCGCAGTAATATCCATCGCATCGAGGTTAGTCACGCCCCTCGGCGTTGCAATAACGCCCCGACGGTGGTGGAAATCGTAATGCCACGTCTCATCAGGGTTTTCAGGGCCATGAATAAACACATAGTGATTGTCGGCAGGATGCACCGTCACCACACCGACATGCGCGCCCTGCACGGCGCGATAGATCACCTCCACGTCGCCGGTATGCACATTGACACGCTCAATAGTCTTGCCCGTAAATGACGCGCCTGAAGGCCGTACATCAAAGACCAGCCACTGGCTGTCAGGTGTCCAGGTATTGGTGTTGGTAAGCTGGTGGTGGCGCGGCGTAAAGGTGATTTGTTTCATGGGATGTCCTGATAAGAGACGATGCTCGTCATCATACTGCACACGGGCTTCACTTTCAGGCTTTAGCGTATCGTTGGGATAGCCAGGCCCGATGGCGCCACGCCACCGGGCCGTCAGGGTCTTATTTCTCCTGCGCCAGCCGGATACTGCGCTCTATCACCGCCCGCCG